>DATBMB010000230.1:0-11993 GCA_036555035.1 Burkholderiales bacterium
GGCCGAGCTGCGTGCCAAGTTCGACGGGCTGACGGGCCCGTATCTCTCTGCGCGCCGGCGCGACGAGCTGGCGGGCGCGCTGCTCGCGCTCGACCAGGCAAAGGACATCGGCGTGCTGCTACGCCTGACGCGTCCCGATGCGGCGAGCGGACGCCGCGTCGCCTGACCATGGCCGGGAGCAAGCCGGCCGGGTCGATCCGGACCCGCGCCTCCTTCGGCCGCTGTCTCGAGGACTTCAAGGTCGGCGATATCTACGAGCACCGGCCGGGGCGCACGATCTCCGATGCGGATAACACCTGGTTCACGCTCCTCACCATGAACACCAACCCCCTGCACTTCGACGCCGCCTATGCCGCGAAAACCGAGTTCGGCCGGCCGCTCGTGAACAGCTGCCTGACGCTCGCGATGGTCACCGGGATGAGCGTGAGCGACGTGAGCGGGAAGGCGATCGCGAATCTGGGCTGGGACAAGGTGAGGCTCACGGCGCCGGTATTCGCGGGCGACACCATTTACGCAGAGTCCGAGGTGCTGGAGGTGCGCGAGTCGAGATCACGCCCGACGCAGGGTATCGTTACGGTGCGCACCACGGGCAAAAAGGCGGACGGCACGGCGTTCATGAGCTTCGAGCGCTCGATCCTGGTGCCCCGGCGCGGCCACGAGCCGGACGCCGGATATTGAGAGGTTTCCATGCTGGTATTGAGCAACGACGAAATCGCGCGCCTGCTGACCATGGAGGACTGCATGGCCGCGCTCGAGCCCATGTATCGCGATTACGCCCATGAGCGCGCGCTGCTCTCGCCGCGCTTCGACAACATGATGCCGACCACGCGCGCGGACGGGTACTACGCTTTCAAGCACATGGGCGGCGGATGGCCGGCGCAGGGGATACAGGCGCTGCGCATCAATTCCGACGTCATCACCCATCCCGTCATCGCCGGCAAGCCGCGCCGCGTCAAGCAGCCGATGGCGGACGGTAACTGGGTAGGCTTGGTCATGCTCTTCAGCAGCGAAACGGGCAAATTGCTCGCATTGTTCCCGGACGGCGTCATGCAGCGCATGCGCGTCGGCGCGGCGAGCGGCCTCGCGTTGAAGCACCTTGCGCGCGAGGACGCCTCGACGCTGGCGCTGATCGGCACCGGCTGGCAGGCGGGCGCACAGTTGATGGCCGCACGCGCAGTGCGCAGCTTCCGGGAAGTGCGCGTCTACAGTCCGCGCAAGGAAAGCCGTGACGCCTTTGTCTCGCAGTACGAGGGAGTTCGGGCCGTCGACTCGGTGGACGCCTGCGTCGCGGGCGCCGACGTGATCCTCGCGGCCACCTCGTCCATGGTGCGGGTCATCGACCCGGCGTGGCTCAAGCCCGGCGTGCATGCCGGCTGCATCAAGTCCCAGGAGATCGACGGCGAGGTGCTCGACCGCTGCGACCGCGTGCTGGTCCACGACCGGCGCCACGCGAAGCAGTACAACAACGTGATGCCGGGCACGCCCAACGTGGACGAGAAGCGCGAGCAGGGGTGGTGGAAGGACCCCAGGTACACGAACCGCTATCCGGACCTCGGCGATCTGCTCGCCGAGCGCGTTCCGGGGCGCGAGCGTGCCGACGAGACCACCTTCTTCGTGAACAACGTCGGCCTCGGGCTGCAATTCGCCGCCGCGGGAGCGGCCGCGCTGCGCAAGGCGCGGGAGCAGGGCGTGGGACGCGAGCTCCCGGACGACTGGTTCACCGAGGACGTGCATCCTTGATGGACGAGCACGAGGCTCTGATCCTCGAGAGCGTCGAGCGCTTCCTCGAGCGGGAGGTGCGGCCGGTCGCGCGCGAGCTGGAGGCAACCGACACCTATCCCACGGCGATCGTCGAGAAGCTGAAGACGCTCGGGCTTTTCGGCGCCACGATATCCCAGGAGCACGGCGGACTGGGGTTGCCGGCCACGACCTACGCCAGGATCGTCGAGCGCATGTCCGCGGTGTGGATGTCGGTGCCGGGATTCTTCAACTCGCACCTCATCATGGCCGGGGCGGTCGAGCGCTACGGGACCGCGGAGCAGAAGCGCCGCTACCTGCCGCGGTTCGCGAGCGGGGAGCTGCGCGGCGGCATCGCGCTGACCGAGCCCGACTGCGGAACCGATCTGCAGGCGATCCGCACCCGCGCGCGCAGGGAGGGCGATCACTATGTCGTCAACGGCGCGAAGACCTGGATCACCAACAGCGCCGAGGGGCAGATCCTGGGGGTCCTCGTGAAGACGGATCCGAAGGCGTCGCCCCCGCACAAGGGCATGAGCCTGCTGCTCATCGAGAAGGGGCCGGGATTCAAGGTCGTGAGAAAGCTCCCCAAGCTCGGCTACCGGGGCATCGACACGGCGGAGCTCCTGTTCGAGGACTGCCGGGTGCCCGCTGCAAATCTCGTCGGGCCCGAGGAAGGCCGCGGCTTGCAGCAGGTGCTGAACGGGCTCGAGCTGGGGCGCATCAACGTCGCCGCGCGCGGGGCAGGTCTTGCCCGCGCTTGCCTCGAGGAATCACTGCGCTACGCCCAGCAGCGCAAGACCTTCGGAAGACCGATCGCCGAGCACCAGGCGATCCAGGTGAAGCTCGCCGACATGGCGACGCGGGTCGAGGCGGCGCGCCTGCTCGTGGAGCACGCCGCGAGCGCCTATGACGCGGGCCGGCGTTGCGATCTGGAGGCCGGAATGGCGAAGCTCTACGCCACCGAGGCCGCGCTCGAGAACAGCCTGGAGGCGATGCGCATCCACGGCGCCTACGGCTACTCGAAGGAATTCAACATCGAGCGCTACTACCGCGATGCGCCGCTGCTCGCGATCGGCGAGGGCACCAACGAGCTGCAGCGGATCATCATTGCGCGCGAGCTCGTCAAGCGCAATCCCGCCTGAAGTCGCGCGCGTAAGCGTGGTGTAAGCCGCATACCCGATCCTTCAAGCGCCGCACCGACCAACCGGGGGTGTCGTGCTCAAGCTGCCTGTCGCGTTCGTACCGTTTCTCGCCTGCCTTGCCGCGGACCTCCACGCCGCGACCGAGCTCGGCCCCGGCAGCCCGCCCTCGGAGTCGTACGTCGTAGTCTGGATAGTCGTGGGTGTCTTCGCCTTCTTCGCGCTGATCGTCGGTTTCACCTGGCACATTCTCAAGGCAGAGCGCAAGCGGATGCTCGAGCAGAAGCCGCCCGAGTAGCCGGACCGGCGCGCCCGCAGGCGCCCCGTTTTCCCCGCAACGCGGTAGCATTCCGGTCTGATCACGAAGCCGGCTGATCCCGGCGTCTCACCATGCTGCCTTTGACGGGCGTACGCGTGCTCGCGGTCGAGCAATACGGCGCCGGGCCGTTCGGCACGATGTTCCTCGCCGACCAGGGGGCGGAGGTCATCAAGATCGAGAACCCCAACGACGGCGGCGACATGTCGCGCGCGGTGGGGCCGCATTTCTTCGCGCCCGGCGACAGCGAGTTCTTCCACAGCCTGAACCGCAACAAGAAGAGCCTGACGCTCGACCTCTCGCGCCCGGAGGGCCGCGCGGTGCTGCACGATCTCATACGGCGCGCGGACGCGCTCGCTTCCAACCTGCGCGGCGACGTGCCGGCGAAGCTGGGGCTCGTCTACGATCAGTTGAGGCACCACAATCCGCGAATCGTGTGCGCCCATCTCTCCGCCTACGGGCGCACCGGCCCGCGTGCCGGCTGGCCGGGTTTCGATTACCTCATGCAGGCGGAAGCCGGCTACTTTTCGCTCACCGGGGAGCCGGGCGCGCCGCCGGCGCGCTTCGGGCTCTCGGTCGTGGACCTCATGTCGGGGCTCGCGCTCGCGTACGCGCTGCTGGCCGCGCTGACCTCCGCGCGCGCGACCGGCGTGGGCCGCGACATCGACGTGAGCCTGTTCGACATTGCGCTCGCCAACACCAACTACCTCGCCACCTGGTACCTGAACGAGGGCGTGGTCACCAGTCGCCTGCCGCGCTCGGCGCACCCGTCGCTCACGCCATGCCAGCTCTACCGCACGCGCGACGGCTGGATCTATATCATGTGCAACAAGGAGAAGTTCTGGCCCGCGCTGTGCGCGAAGCTGGGACGCCCCGAGTGGAGCGACGACCCCCGGTATCGGCGGTTTCCGGACCGGCTCCGGCACCGCGAGGCGCTGACCGAGATGCTGGACCGGGAGCTGCAGCGGCGCACGACCGCCGAGTGGCTCGCTCAATTCGCCGGTGTCGTGCCGGCGGCGCCCATCTATGACCTGGCGCAGGCGCTGGAGAACCCCTTCGTGACCGAGCAGGGCCGGCTTCAGACGCTGCCGCACGCCGCGCGCGGCTCCTACCGCATGGTCGCGCCGCCGGTTCGATGCGAGGGCGAGGCGCCACCGGCGCGCCCGGCGCCGGCGTTGGGCGAGCACACGGAACCCCTGCTGTGCGAGATCGGCTACGATGATTCCCGCATTCGGGCTCTGCGCGACGCGAAAGTCATCTGAAAAGGTGTCAGGAACCTTTGATCGGGCCGAGGCAAAAGAGGATTCGTGGGAATAAAGGTTCCTGACACCTTTATGCGCGACTACCGGCACATTCGGGTGCGTCCGGTCTCGGGGGCGCTCGGCGCCGAGATCGAGGGCGTGAACGCGGCCCAGACGCTTCCGGACGAGGTCATCGTGGAAATCCGCCAGGCGCTGCTCGATCATGTGGTCGTCTTTTTCCGCGGCCAGAAGCTGACGCCCACGCAGCAGCTCGCTTTCGCCAGGCGGTTCGGCGAGCCGATGGAATATCCCCAGCTGAAAGGTCTTCCCGAGTGCCCCCTGATCACGCCGGTGGTGAAGCTCGAGCACGAGCGCGTCAATTTCGGCGGGATCTGGCATTCGGACACGACCTATCTCGAGCGCCCGCCGATGGCAAGCATGCTCTACGCGATCGAGACCCCGCCGTACGGCGGCGATACGCTCTTTGCGAACCAGTATCTCGCCTACGAGACGCTCTCGGATGACCTGCGGGAGAGGCTTGCGGGCCTGGTCGGCATCAACGCGTCGACGAAAGCCGACGCATCGCGCACCCGCGAGGACCGCCTGCGCGCGGCCGGATTGGACCACAAGGTGCTGGTAGGGGAGCACCCCGTGGTGCGCACGCACCCGGAAACCAGGCGCAGGGCGCTCTACGTCAACGTCGGCCATACGACGCATTTCAGGGGCTGGACGCAGGCGGAGAGCGAACCGCTGCTCGGGTTCCTCTTCGCGCACCAGGTACGGCCGGAACTGACGTGCCGCTTCAGCTGGCAGCCGGGCTCGATCGCGTTCTGGGACAATCGCTGCGCGCAGCACAACCCGGTGAACGACTATCACGGCTTCAAGCGCGTGATGCATCGCGTCACGCTGGCCGGCGACGTCCCCGCCTGACGCGCTTCCGACGCGCGCGGCATCGCGGCAAGCCCCTGTTTCAGCGGAAGAAATTCCGCGAAACCGCTTCATTTCAAGGCCTTATCGTGGTATTCTCGCCCGTTGGACTCGAACAACGAAAAACCACGGGAACGAACTGAATGGCGGTTGAACGCACCTTGTCCATCATCAAGCCCGACGCAGTCGCCCGCAACGTGATCGGCAGGATCTACACCCGCTTCGAGGATGCCGGACTGAAGATCGTCGCCGCGCGCATGACCTGGCTCTCGCGCACCGAGGCCGAAGGCTTTTATGCGGTGCACAAGGAGCGGCCGTTCTTCAAGGACCTGGTGGATTTCATGATCTCCGGCCCGGTGATGATCCAGGTGCTGGAAGGCGAGGACGCGATCCAGAAGAACCGCGACCTCATGGGCGCAACCGACCCCCGCAAGGCCGCCCAGGGCACTATCCGAGCCGACTTCGCTCAAAGCATAGACGCGAACGCGGTGCACGGCTCGGATTCGCCGCAGACCGCGGTCACGGAAATCGCCTACTTCTTCCCGATGCAGAAGATCTACTCGCGCTGAGCGCATCGCCGACATGACCGTCAACCTGATCGGACTGGACCAGGAAGCACTGCGGGGCTTTTGCGCCGGACTGGGCGAGAAGCCCTACCGCGCGCGCCAGCTGCTGCGCTGGATCCACCAGGCGGGCGTGGACGATTTCAGCGCCATGACGGACATGTCGCGGACGCTCCGCGAACGGCTCGCGGAGCGCGCGTCGATCGCCGCGCCGCGCGTGCTCGCCGACACCACCGCCGCCGACGGCACGCGCAAGTGGCTGCTCGACGTGGGCACTGGCAACGCGATCGAGACGGTGTTCATTCCCGAAGCAAGCAGGGGAACGCTCTGCATTTCCTCGCAGGCGGGCTGCGCGCTCGAATGCTCGTTCTGCTCCACGGGCAAGCAGGGCTTCAACCGCAATCTCACCGTGGAGGAGATCATCGGGCAGCTCTGGCTCGCAAACAGGGGCCTCGGGCGCGGTGTGACCGAGGAGCGGCCGATCAGCAACGTCGTGATGATGGGCATGGGCGAGCCGCTCGCCAATTTCGAGAACGTCGTCGCCGCGATGCGGCTCATGCTGGACGACTCCGCCTATGGGCTCTCGCGCCGGCGCGTGACGCTGTCGACGGCGGGACTGGTGCCTGGCATCGACCGGCTGCGCGAGGCGTGCCCGGTCGCGCTCGCCGTTTCGCTCCACGCGGCCAGTGACGCGCTGCGCGACGAGCTGGTGCCGATCAACCGCAAGTACCCGATCCGCGAGCTCCTGGCGGCGTGCCTGCGCTACCTGGAGGCCGCGCCGCGCGATTTCGTGACCTTCGAGTACGTCATGCTCGAGGGCGTCAACGACAGCGTCGGCCAGGCGCGGGAGCTGGCGGCGCTCGTGAGCGAGGTGCCCTGCAAGATCAACCTGATTCCCTTCAATCCCTTCCCCGGCGTCGACTACGTGCGCTCCGGCCCCGAGGCGATCGCCCGCTTCCGCGACGTCCTGATGCAGGCGGGGCTCGTCGCGACCGTGCGCAAGACCCGGGGCGACGACATTGCCGCCGCGTGCGGGCAGCTGGCGGGCCGCGTGCAGGATCGCACCCGGCGCACCGCCGCCCGCCAGAAGGAGCTTTCGCGATGAGGCGGGCCGGCGTGGCGGTTGTGGCGGCCTGCCTGGTGCTTTCCGGCTGCGCGGGGCAGCCGGCCGATGACTCGGGCCTGAAGGCGATCACGCCAACCACCGGCGACGAAACCAACGCCCAGCTGCGGGCGCGCATCCACACGGAGCTCGCCGCGAACTACTTCGAGATCGGCAACGTGGCGGTCGCGCTCGAGGAGGTGAAGGAGGCCCTGAGCGCCGACCGCAACTACGGCCCGGCGCACAACATGGCGGGGGTGATCTACGCGCAGTTGAAGGAAGACCGCCTGGCGGAGGAGAGCTTCCAGCGCGCGCTCGAGATCAATCCCTCCGATCCCGACGCCCACAACAACTACGGCATGTTCCTGTGCCAGCGCAAGCAGGAGCGGGAAGGGATCCGGCACTTCATGGCGGCGGTGCGCAATCCGCTCTACCCGGCGCCCGAGCGCTCCTACGTCAACGCCGGCGTGTGCGCGCGGCGCAGCGGCGATACGGCAGGAGCGACGGAGTTCTTCCTGCTCGCGCTCAAGGTGCGTCCGAACCAGTCCCAGGCGCTCTACCAGATGGCGGACCTCGCCTATGCGCGCAAGGACTACGGCGCAGCGAAGAGCTATCTCAACCGCCTGACGCAGGTTGCGGCCGTGAACGCGGAAATACTGTGGCTCGGCGTGCGCATCGAGCGCCGGCTCGGGGACCGCAACTCGGAGGCGAGCTACGCGCTGCAGCTGCGCAACCGGTTTCCGGATTCGCGCGAGGCCCGCGCGCTCCTGGCGGGCCAGTACGAATGAGCGAAGCGCACGACAGGCCCGCGGCACCGGCGCCCGAGGCGGGCGCCGCGCCGAACGTTCGGCTGAGCCAGGCGCGGCAGGCGCAGAACCTGACCACCGCCGACGTCGCGCGCCACCTGAAGCTCTCGGTGTGGCAGGTGGAAGCCCTGGAATCCGGCCGGTATCAGCAGCTGCCCGGGCCGATCTTCGTGCGCGGCTTCATCCGCAACTACGCGCGCCTGGTGAAGCTCGACCCGGAGGAGCTGGTGCAGGCGGTGAGCGGCCTGCTGCCCCCTGTCGTGCTGCCGCCGGAGGCCCCCCCGTCGCGGGATATCCCGTTTCCCGCGGGCGGCATCCGGCGCTGGCCGAAGTACGCGGTGGCGGCCGTTGTGGTCGTCGGCGTGCTCGCGGCCTACGAGTTTTACTTTAACGAGGAACGCCACGCGGTGACGACGCAGCCCGGCCTGGTCGCGGCGGGCCCGGCCCGGAAAGAGGCGCCGCCCACTGCGCCGGAAACGGCCCGGAAGGAGGCGACGCCCGTTGCGCCGGTCCCGCCGAAGGCCCGCGAGGCTGCGCCTAAGCCAGCGGCCGCGGCGACGGCGCCCGCCCAGCAGGTCGTGGCCCCCGCGCCTGCCACGGCAACTGCGAGCGCGACCCCGCCGCGGGAGCGCGTCCCGCACCCGGATGACCGCGAGGTCCGCTTCGTCTTCGAGGAGGACTCGTGGGTGGAGATCCGTGACCGCAACGACCAGACCATCTTCTCGCAGCTGAATCGCGCCGGCACCACGCGGCGCGTGAGCGGCCTGCCGCCGCTCCACATCGTGGTGGGCAACTCCCAGGGCGTGCGCATGACCTATGCCGGCCGCGACGTCGACCTCGCGCGCCACACCAAGATCGACGTCGCCCGCTTCACGCTCGAATGAAGTGCTATCCGGATCACGGCGCCCAGCCGCGCCGCGCCAGCCGCCAGGTGCGGGTCGCGCACGTGGCGATCGGCGGCAACGCGCCGATCGTGGTGCAGTCGATGACCAACACCGACACGGCGGACGTCGCCGCGACCGTGCGCCAGGTGGCGGAGCTGGCCCGCGCCGGCTCCGAGCTCGTGCGCGTGACAGTCAACAACGCGGAGGCCGCGGCAGCGGTGCCGGTGATCCGCGAGCGGCTCGACGCCGAGGGCGTGGACGCGCCGCTGGTCGGGGATTTTCATTACAACGGGCATCGCCTGCTCACGCAGCACCCGGCGTGCGCGGAAGCGCTGGCGAAGCTGCGCATCAATCCGGGCAACGTGGGGCGCGGCGCGAAGCGCGACGAGCAGTTCGCCACCCTGATCGAGTTCGCGTGCCGCTACGGCAAGCCCGTGCGCATCGGTGTCAACTGGGGCAGCCTCGACTCGGAGCTGCTGGCGCGGATGATGGACGAGAACGCGCGCAGCGCCGAGCCCCAGGACGCCGCGGTGGTGACGCGTGCCGCGCTCGTCGCCTCCGCGCTCGAGAGCGCGCGCCAGGCCGAGGCGCTGGGCCTACCGCACGACGCGATCGTTCTCTCGTGCAAGGTGAGCGGCGTGCAGGATCTCATCTCGGTGTACCGGGACCTCGCGGCGCGGTGCGACTATCCCCTGCACCTGGGGCTCACCGAGGCGGGGATGGGCTCGAAGGGGATCGTTGCCTCCACGGCGGCGCTGGCGGTGCTGCTGCAGGAGGGGATCGGGGACACCATCCGTATCTCGCTCACGCCCGAGCCAGGCGGGGACCGCACCCGCGAGGTGGTGGTCGCCCAGGAGATCCTGCAGACTCTCGGCCTGCGCTCGTTTGCGCCGATGGTGATCGCCTGCCCGGGCTGCGGGCGTACCACCAGCACCTACTTCCAGGAGCTTGCCGACCGCATCCAGGGCTGGCTGCGGGAGAGCATGCCCCAGTGGCGCGGCCGCTACCCGGGCGTGGAGAACATGCACGTCGCGGTGATGGGGTGCGTCGTGAACGGGCCGGGCGAGAGCAAGCATGCCAACGTGGGCATCAGCCTGCCGGGCTCGGGCGAGAACCCGGTGGCGCCGGTCTACGTGGACGGCGTCAAGACGGTGACCCTCAAGGGCGCGCACATCGCGACCGAGTTCCAGCGCATCGTCGAGCAGTACGTCGTAGACCACTATTCGCAGCCGCCCGCCGGGAACGAGAAGCAGACCTTCCAGAACGCTGCGCACGTTTGATGAAATCGAAGCCGATTCAGGCGATCCGCGGGATGAACGATGTCCTGCCGGACGAAGCCCCCCTG
This sequence comes from Burkholderiales bacterium, assembly GCA_036555035.1. Taxonomy (GTDB): domain Bacteria; phylum Pseudomonadota; class Gammaproteobacteria; order Burkholderiales; family SG8-41; genus SG8-41. Next base: position 10,064 of record DATBMB010000230.1, read on the forward strand.
TGGGAGCGCTTCGAGGACACCGTGCGCGGCTGGCTGCGCGCCTACGGCTACCGGAACCTCCGCACGCCGATCCTGGAGAAGACGGATCTCTTCGTGCGCTCGATCGGGGAGGTGACCGACATCGTCGAGAAGGAGATGTACACCTTCGTCGACGGCCTGAGCGGGGAGAGCCTCGCGCTGCGGCCCGAGGGCACGGCGGCGTGCGTGCGCGCGGTGATCGAGCACAATCTGCTCTACGGCGGCCCGCAGCGCCTGTGGTACTGGGGGCCGATGTTCCGCCACGAGCGCCCGCAGAAAGGGCGCTTCCGGCAGTTTCACCAGGTCGGCGTGGAGGCGCTGGGATTTCCCGGCTCCGACATCGACGCCGAGCATCTCGCCATGTGCGCCCGCCTGTGGCGCGCGCTCGGCTTGACCGGCATCGAGCTCGATCTCAACACGCTGGGCGACGCGGACTCGCGCAGCCGCTACCGGCGCCGGCTGGTGAAGTACCTCGAGGGCCACGAGCGCCGGCTCGACGCCGACTCGAAGCGGCGGCTGCACGCGAATCCCCTGCGTGTGCTCGACAGCAAGAACCCGGAGATGGCCGAGCTCATCGCGGGCGCGCCGCGGCTCGCCGACGACCTGGACGAGGAATCACTCGGTCAGTTCGAGGCGCTGCAGGGGCTGCTGCGCAGTAGCGGCGTTTCCTACCGTGTCAACATCCGGCTGGTGCGCGGGCTCGACTATTACAACGGCACGGTCTACGAATGGGTGAGCGACCGGCTCGGCGCCCAGAACGCGGTGTGCGCGGGCGGGCGCTACGACACGTTGATTGAGAGTATCGGCGGCAAGCCCACGCCCGCCTGCGGATACGCGCTGGGTATCGAGCGCCTGCTCGCCCTGATGCAGGACGGCGCGGACCGCCCCGCGCCGGGCCCCGACGTCTACCTGGTGCGGCAGGGTGAAGCCGCCGAGCGCTTCGGGGAGCGCGTGGCCGAGCAGCTGCGCGACGGGGGGCTCGCGGTTGTGCTCCACTGCGGAGGCGGCAGCTTCAAGTCGCAGATGAAGCGCGCGGACGCGAGCGGCGCGCGCTACGCGGTGATCGTGGGCGACGACGAGGCCGGGGCGGGCGTGGTCAGCGTGAAGCCCCTGCGCGAGTCCGCCCAGCAGGTGCGCGCATCGGTCACCGAAGCAATCGATTTGATCAAGGGAAAGGCGTGAGTGGCGCAATGGCATACGACCTGCAGGAACAGGAGCAGCTCGAGGAGCTGAGGGCGTGGTGGAAGGATTACGGCAGGCTGGTGATCCTCGCCATAACGCTCGGCGTGCTCGTGGTCGGGGGCTTCCAGGGCTGGCGCTATTACCGGCACACCCAGACGCTGGCGGCGGTTGCGCTCTACGACCAGCTCGAGCAGGCGGAGCGCGCCGGCAATCGCAAGCGCATCTCCGAGCTGGCAGCCGAGATCACGGCGAAATACGCCGCCACCCCCTATGCCGCCTTTGCCGCGCTGAGCGCGGCCCGCGCCGCCTACGAGGGCCGGGACCTGGCGGAGGCCAAGGCGCGGCTCCAGTGGGTGGTGGAGAACGCACGGCGCGAGGAGTTGCGGGATGTCGCGCGCCTGCGGCTGGCCGGCGTGCTGCTCGACGAGAAGAATTTCGAGGGCGCGCTGAAGCTCCTGGAGGCCAAGCCGGACGAGTCGATGACCGGGCTCTACGCGGACCTGAGGGGCGATGTCCTGCTCGCCCAGGGCAGAAACGCGGACGCGCGCAGCGCCTACCAGCTGGCGCTCGACCGCAGCGAGACGGGGAGCCCCTACCGCGCCACGCTCCAGCTCAAGATCGATTCGCTCGGCGAGCCTAAGAGCCCCTGACACAATGAAACGCGCGATGCGCTGGCACGATTTTGGCTCAGGGCGCGAAGCAAGGCCCGCCGCTTAGACCGACTAAGCAA
>DATBMB010000040.1:0-27663 GCA_036555035.1 Burkholderiales bacterium
GCGGTCATGCACATGACGCGCATGCTCGCGATCGAATGGGCGGAGCACGGCATCCGCGTGAACGCGGTGGCACCCGGGCGCGTCGACACGCCCTCGCGCGCCGGCTCGCTCGCCAGGCCCGGCTATCGCGAAGCGGCGCTCGGGCGCATTCCGATGCGGCGCTTCGGCACCGCCGAGGAAGTCGCTGCCGCCGTGAGCTACCTCGCGAGCCCGGCGGCGGCGTGCATCACCGGCCAGACGCTGGTCCTCGACGGCGGGCTCACGGCGTACTGACTCCCCGTTGACACGGGGCGAGGGGGCGCTCCTAGAGGTTCATCTCGCGAATGAGATTCGCCCACTGTGCGATCTCGGATTGAATAAAAGCCGCGAACTCGCGGGGGGGTTGGCCTTCGGCGGTGGTGCCATCGGCCTCCAGCCGTCGCACGACCTCGGGGTCTTTCAGAACCCTTGAGACCGCCTGGTATACGTGGTTGATGATGGGTTCGGGCACCGCGGCGGGCGCGAACAGTGCATACCAGCCCACCTTGACGTAGCCGGGCACCCCGGATTCGTCGATCGTCGGAACGTTCGGCAGCAGCGGCGTGCGCTTCTTGGAAGTCACGCCGAGCGCGCGTAGCCTGCCCGATTTTACAAAGGGTAGCGACGAGCTGATTGAGGGTATCAACATTTGCGATTCACCGCTCATGACGGCGATCTGGGAGGGACCGCCCCCTTTGTACGGCACCATCGTGCACTTGATCTTGCTCATGTGCAGGAACAGCGCGGTGGTGACGTGGATATTGCTGCCGCGTCCGGCGTGGGCGCAGTTGATATCGCCGGGACGCTTGCGGGCAAGCGCGAGAAGCTCCTTGACGCTCTTCACCGGGAGGGACGGGTGCACGACCAGGAGATTTGGCGACGATCCGAACATCGTGACCGGCCTCAAATCCTTGGCCGGATCGTAGGAAGTCTTGTAGAAATTCGGGTTGAACGTGTAGCTTGCGGATGTGAACAGGAACGTGTAGCCGTCGGGGGCCGCCTGCGTAACCAGCGCCGTGCCGAGCGTGCCCGCCGCGCCCGGCCGGTTGTCGACGACTACGCTGGCCCCGAGAGCTTGAGTGAGCTTGTCCAACACGGCGCGGGCCAGGACGTCCGTGCCACCCCCTGGAGCGAACGGAATCAGGAGCCGGACCGGTTTTTCGGGATACGCAGCAGGCGCTGAGGGCGCGAACAGAGCGGCGACAGCGGCGAACAGCAGAGCACAGGTGGTGCGGTTCATGATTTTCTCCTCGTTCTCGTTGTTGATGTCAGAGTGGCATTCCCGGCGATCACAGCTTCATTTCGCGGATCAGCTTCGCCCACGCCACCAGCTCCTCGCGCACGAACGCGTCGAACTCGGCGGGGGGCTGGCCCCGGGCGACGGCACCCTCGGCGGCGAGGCGCTTCACGATCTCGGGGTCCGTCAGCACCCTGGCGACCGCCTGGTACATGCGGTCGATGATGGGCCCCGGCACCGCGGCGGGCGCAAACAGCCCGAACCACGCCGCCTTGTCGTATCCGGGCACGCCGGCCTCGTCTATGGTCGGCAGCTGCGGCAGCAGGGGCGATCGCTGCTTCGTGGTTACCGCGAGCGCCCGCACCTGGCCCGACTTCACGAACGGATAGATCGACTGGAACGCGGGCAGCAGCACCTGCACCTCGCCGCTCACGAGGCCGATCTGGGCGGGACCCATTCCCTTGTACGGCACCTGCGTCATCTTGATCTTGGCCATGTACAGGAAGAGCTCCGTGGTGAGGTGCACATTGCTGCCGCGCCCGGCGGAGCCGTAGTGAATCTCGCCCGGGCGCTTGCGGGCGAGCGCGAGCAGCTCCTTCAGGCTCTTCACGGGCATCGACGGGTGCACCACCAGGACGTTCGGCAACGATCCGAACATCGTGATCGGCTTGAAGTCCTTGACCGGGTCGTAGGGCAGATCCCGGTAGAAGTTCGGGGAAAAGGTGTAACTCGCCGAGGTGAAGAGATACGTGTAGCCGTCCGGCGCCGCCCGCGCGACCATCGCCGTGCCGATCGTGCTTCCCGCGCCGGCCCGGTTGTCGATGATGACGCTCACCCCGAGGACCTGCGTGAGCCGGTCCGACACGGCGCGGGCGAGGAGGTCCGTGCCGCCTCCCGGAGCGAATGGCACGATCAGGCGGATCGGCTTTTCGGGATAGGCAGCGGGCGCCGAGGGCGCGAACAGCGCGGCAAGGATGAAGAGAATTGGAGCAGTGGCAATGCGGATCATGGTCCCTCCTCGTAGTCTTGCGGGCGCCTTGCGTTTTCCATATCGTGGACGCCTACAGCAAGGTTAAAACTTTTCGCGGGACTCTGAAAGGGGGGCACAGCGATAATTGCGTTGGGAGTGCACGACGGGCGTGAATGAATTGAAGTCCTGCGACGTCCTGGTCGTCGGCAAGGGCAATGCCGCCCTGTGTGCCGCGCTCGCGGCGCGGGACGCCGGCGCCAGAGTCGCCATGCTCGAGGCCGCGCCGGTGGAGGAGTCCGGGGGCAACAGCCGCTTCGCCGGCGGCGTCATGCGCTTTGCCTACGATTCGGTCGAGGACCTGAAGCGCTTCTGCGACATTTCCGCGGACGAAGCGCGGGATGCCGACTGGGAGAGCAACACCGCGGAGCAGTTCTACGACGATCTCTACCGCGTCACGAGCTACCGCACCGATCCCGCGCTGAGCGAGGTCCTGGTGACGCAAAGCCTCGATACGATGGTCTGGCTGCGGGGGCAGGGCGCGCGCTTCTCGCCGAACTACCGGCACCAGTCGGCCGTCGTCAACGGCAAGCGCCGGTTCTTCGGGCGCATGCCGGTGTGGGTCACCGGCGGCGGACCGGGCCTGGTGCAGTCCCTGACCGACACCGCCGGGAAGAAGGGCGTCGAGATCTTCTACGACACGCGCGCGGTGTCCCTGATCTATGATGGCGAGCGGGTCCTGGGCGTGCGCGCGAAGAGAAGCGGCAAGCCCGCCGAATTCCGCGCGCGCGCGGTCGTGCTCGCCTGCGGCGGCTTCGAGGCGAACCCCGAGTGGCGCGCGCGCTACCTCGGCCCGGGATGGGAGCTCGCCAAGGTACGCGGCACGCGCTTCAACATGGGCGACGGCCTGAAGATGGCTCTCGACATCGGTGCCTGCCCGTTCGGCAACTGGTCGGGGCGGCACGCCGTCTCGTGGGAGCGCTACGCGCCGGATTTCGGCGACTTGAGCCTTCCGGAAAGCTCCTACCGTCACAGCTTCCCGTACTCGGTCATGGTGAACGCGGACGGCAAGCGCTTCGTGGACGAGGGCGCGGAGCTCTACAACTACACCTATGCGAAGTACGGTGCCGAGGTGCTGAGGCAGCCCGCGCAATTCGCATACCAGGTGTTCGACGCGAAGGTGAAGCACCTGCTGCGGCCCGAGTACGGCCACAAGAACGTGACCCGCGTGACCGCCGATACGCTCGAGGCGCTTGCCGGGAAGCTGGAAGGCGTGAACCGCGAGGGCTTTCTGAGAACGGTGCGCGCGTACAATGCCGCTGTCCGCACCGACATCCCGTTCAACCACTCGACCAAGGATGGACGCGGCACGACGGGGATCGAGCCGCCGAAGTCGAACTGGGCGAACCCCCTCGATACGCCGCCCTTCGAGGCCTACGCGGTGACGTGCGGAATCACCTTCACCTTCGGAGGGCTGCGCACCGAGCCGCAGTCAGGCCAGGTGCTCGACGTCCACCTGCGCCCGATCGCGGGGCTCTACACCGCGGGCGAGATGCTGGGAGGACTCTTCTACTTCAACTACCCGGCCGGCACCGGGCTCGTGTCCGGCGCGGTGTTCGGCAGGATCGCGGGAGCCGGCGCCGCGTCTGCGGCGGCGGCGCATAATTGACCCTGGACGAAGGAGGGCCGATGTTTACCGAAACACTGGCACGGTTCGTCATCGAGACCCGGGCTTCCGATCTGCCGGAAGAGACCCTCGACGCCGCGCGCGATGCGCTGCTCGACACGGTGGGCGTCGCGCTCGCGGGAACGCGCGAGCCGGTAGGAGAGCTGGCGGCGCGCTGGGTGCGCGAGCTGGGCGCGAAGCCGCAGGCTACGTGCTGGGGCACGGACCTCGCCACCTCGCCGGCCGAGGCCGCTTTCGCCAACGGTATCGACAGCCACGCGCTCGACTTCGACGACACGCACCCCAGCGTGCGCGGCCATCCCAGCGCAACCCTGATCCCGGCTGCGCTGGCGGTGGGCGAGGCGGCCGGTGCATCGGGGGCGGATGTGCTCACGGCGTACGTCATCGGGATGGAGATCGCGGGCAAGCTCGGGCGCGCCCTCGGACACGGCCATTACCTGCGCGGCTGGCATTCGACCTCCACGGTCGGCACGCTCTCCGCGACCGCGGCGGCCGCCCGGCTCTACGGTCTCGACACGGATGGACTGCGACGCGCCTGGGGCCTGGCCGCTTCGCAGATGAGCGGGCTCGTCCGCAATTTCGGAACCATGACAAAGCCCTTCCACGCGGGGCATGCCGCGCGCTGCGGCGTTCTGTCGGCATGGATGGCGAAGAACGGATTCACATCGAACACGGAAATCTTCGATGCCAAGGGCGGCGCGCTCGACACCTATCGCGGCGAGCACCCGGGCGAGGCGATCGCGGACCTCTTGCGGACCCTCGGCCGGCCCTGGGAAATCATCGAGCCGGGCATCTACGTCAAGCGCTGGCCATGCTGCTACTCCAGCCACCGCACGATCGGGGGTCTCTTCAACCTCGTCGAGCAGCAGCGGCTGCGGGCGGATGAGATCACGGAGGTGGCGATCGGCTTCCTTCCCGGCGGCGACGTCGCGCTGGTGAGCCGCGACCCGCATACCGCCCTCGAAGGCAAGTTCAGCGTCGAGTACGCAGTGGCCGCGCTCCTGCTCGACGGCAGGCTCACCCTGGAGACGTTCACCGACGCCATGGTGCGGCGGCCGCAGGCGCACGAGCTGATCGGCAAGGTGCGGCGCTACGCGATCGCCGACGATAAGCTCTACTCCGGCATCACCGGCTACAACGATCTCACGGTGCGGACGGCGCGCGGGAATTTCGACGTGCGGATCGACAAGGTGCCCGGCTCGCCGGCCTGGCCGATGACGGAGCGCGACCGCTCGGCGAAGTTCATGGATTGCGCCACGCGCGTGCTGGGCGCACCCGGCGCCGAGAGGCTGCTGGATCTCGCGCGGCGCGCCCGGTCGCTCCGCGACATCCGCGAGCTCACGGGCGCGACCGCGCCCGCGAAAGCCAGGGTTACGCGGGCACGCGCGGCACGGTGACGCCGACGAGGGTGTCGCGCGTCAGGATGTCCGCGAGCTGCTCCTCGCTCCAGCCCTTCGTTTCCCGAGGCCGCATCGGGACCACCACGTAGCGCATGTCCGCGTTGGAATCGTGCACGCGCACGGTGACGTGGTCCGGAAGCACCGTGCCGAACTCCTTCAGCACCGAGCGCGGCTCGCGCACCACGCGAGCGCGGTAGTTCTCGCTCTTGTACCAGGTGGGCGGCTGGCCGAGCAGGTCGCGCGGATAGCACGAGCACAGGGTGCAAACGATGACGTTGTGCACCTCGGGCGTGTTCTCGACCGCGATCAGGCGCGACGCCTCGAGTTCAATGCCCGCCTCGGCGCACGCGGCCTTGCCGTCCGCCAGCAGCCGCTTCCTGAATCCGGGGTCGGTCCAGGCGCGGGCGATGATCCGCGACCCGCGGTAGGGAAATTCCTCCTCGAAGAGCTCGATGCGCCGCCGGATCTCCTCGGCGGTAACGACGCCCCTGGCCTCGAGAATTTCCTGCATCGAGCGGCTCATGATCTCGTAGTCCGAGGGCGGGCCCGCGTCCTGCCCCGTGACCGGCGCGTGATCGTCGTGACCGTGGTCGTGCTTCCGGTGCGAGTAGTAGTCGTGCGCGGTATCGCTCATGTCCGTCATCCGCTCTGTGTGGGTTTCGCCGGCTTCGAACGCCCCGAGGCGGGCGCGAGCCAGTGCTCGAAGATCTCCATATCGATGGTGTCGCGCGCCGGGCCCCGGTAGTCCGGCCACACCTGCTTCTGCTCGAAGCGCACGCGGTACAGCACTCTTGCGGGCCGCCCGTCGAACCCGTAGGCCAGCTCCTCGGGATTCGGGAACGCGCCGCAGATGCGCTCGATCACGCCCAGCTTGCCGCGGATGTAGTAGGGCGTGCGCCGGTGTCCGGGCGGAGTCGCGCGCTTGATGACGACCCGGTCGCCGACGTCGAAGCGGTGGCCGGGCGCCGGAGTATAGGTGGACGGGAATTTCGCCCGCGCGTGCTTGCGTCTACCTGCCATCGAACCGTCTCCGCACGTCCGCCATCTTTGCCTTGAGCTCGGCCTCGGTGAGGAGGCCCTTCTCGAGGAGCAGCGTGCGCAGGGCCAGGGTCCTGCGCTCGAAGTAGCCGAGCTTGTGGTACTGATCGCCCAGATCCTCGACGGCCCGGCGCAACTCGTCCACCCGGATGATCGCCTTCAGGCCGAGCGTGCTCGTCAGCGCATTGGCCTGCCGTTCCCAGAACTTCATGCCGTGGTCGGTCGTGTCGATCGGGCCGGCGGCCGCGCCCCCCAGGTCATGGGGTCCCTTGTTGACGGGTTGGTCGCTCATGTTCAGCAGAGTTTCGCAGCAGGCGCAATTCAGAATAGCATAGTGGGCAGGAGCCGGCTCTACGAATCGGGAGGATGCCATGTTGCACAGGATGATCCGAGTGTTGTTCCAGGCCGCGGTGCTGTTCGCGGCCACCGCTTTGCCGGCTCTGGCCCATCACGCCATGGACTACGCGCAGCCGGCGACGGCGCTGGAAGGGTTGCTGTCGGGGCTCGGTCACCCGGTCATCGGCGTGGACCACCTGCTGTTCATCGCGGGCGCCGGAGTCCTTGCCGCGAGGTTCGAGCGCGGGTACCGGCTGCCGCTCGCATTCGTCCTCGCTTCCATCGCGGTTGCGGGGATGCGGTACCTCGGCGTCGACGTGGGACTCGGGGAGCTGTGGATTGCGGGCTCCCTGGTCGTTCTGGGAGCGTTCATGCTCGTCGCCGGCGCCCCCGGCCAGGGCGTGACGGTCGGCCTGTTCCTGGTCGCGGGCGCGCTCCACGGCTACGCGCTGGCGGAGGCCATCGTCGGCGCGGAGCGCACCCCGCTCGCGACCTACCTCGTGGGGCTTGCAGTCATCCAGAGCGCCATTGCGCTCGCCGCGTGGTGGATCGCGAGCTGGCTTGCCCAACACCGTCCACACGTGCCGCTGCAGCGGCTTGCGGGCGCTGCAGTCGCAATTGCGGGCATCGCCTTTGCCGGGATGGCCGCTTTCGGCTAGACGCGCGTCACGCGGCGCTCGTCACTCGACACCCGTCACCAGGATGACGCGGTAGTCGTTGACGTTGGTGCGGGTGGGGCCGGTGACGACGAGGTCGCCGAGCGCGGAGAAGAAGCCGTAGCCGTCGTTGTCCGCGAGAAGCCGCGCGGCGTCGAGCTTCTTCTTTCCCGCGCGCGCGAGCGAGTCGGGCGCGAGGATTGCGCCGGCGTTGTCCTCGGAGCCGTCGATGCCGTCGGTGTCGCAGGCGAGCGCGTGGATGCTCTCCGCGCCGGCGAGGTCTACCGCGAGCGCGAGCAGGAACTCCGCGTTGCGCCCGCCGCGCCCGCGCCCGCGCACCGTGACCGTCGTCTCGCCGCCCGAAATTAGTGCCACCGGCGGCTGCCACGGCAGTCCGTGTTGCTTCACTTCGCGCGCTAGCGCGCCGTACACCTTCGCAACCTCGCGCGCTTCTCCGGTGACCGAATCGCCGAGAACGGCAGGGTGGATGTCGTGGCCGATGAAGAAGCTCGCGGCGGCCTGCAGCGACTGCTGGGCAGTGGCAATCACCCGGTTCTCGACCCGCTTGAAGATACGCGAGCCCGGCTTGGGCGTCTCCGGAACATCGCCTTTGACCCCGCGCGCGAGATGCTCGGCAACCGCCTTTGGAGCCTTCACCCTGTAGCGCTCGAGTATGTCCAGCGCGTCCTGGTAGGTGGTGGGATCGGGCGCGCAGGGTCCCGATGCGATGTACGTCGGATCGTCGCCGGTCACATCCGAGATCACCAGCGCCACCACCGGCGCGCGGGAGGCGGCAGCGAGTCTTCCGCCCTGGATGGCGGAGAGGTGCTTGCGCACGGTATTCATGTCCTGGATCGGCGCGCCACATTTCAGAAGCTCGCGCGTGGTGGCCTTGAGATCGGCCATGACGATGCCCTCGGCGGGAAGCGAGAGCAGGGCGGAGCCGCCGCCCGAGATCAGCACGAGCAGGAGATCATCGGGTGTGAGCGATCTAGCGCGCCTGAGGATCTCCTGCGCGGCCCGCTCGCCGCTCTCGTCCGGCACTGGGTGCGCCGCCTCGATTACGTTGATACGGCCGGTCATCAGCCCGTGCTGGTAGCGCGTGATGACGAGCCCGTCGAGCGGCGCGCCCGCCGGCCAGCCGCGCTCCACCGCGAGCGCCATCGCCGCGGCCGCCTTTCCGGCGCCCACCACCAGCGTGCGCCCCTTCGGGGGCTTGGGGAGATGCTCGGGGACGATCTTCAGCGGGTCCGCGGCCGCGAGCGCGGCGTGGAAGCTGCCGAGCAGCAGCTCGCGGGGCGCGATCGTCACGCCAGGACCTGCTTGAGGTACTGGCCGGTGTAGCTGGCCTTGTTCCGGGCCACCTCCTCGGGCGTGCCCTCGGCGATGACGCGCCCGCCGCCTTCGCCGCCCTCGGGGCCGAGGTCGATCACCCAGTCGGCGGTCTTGATGACGTCGAGATTGTGCTCGATGACGACCACCGTGTTGCCGTGGTCGCGCAGCCGGTGCAGCACGCGCAGCAGCAGGTCGATGTCGTGGAAATGGAGCCCCGTCGTGGGCTCGTCCAGTATGTAGAGCGTCCGGCCGGTGTCGCGCTTGGAAAGCTCCAGCGAGAGCTTCACGCGCTGCGCCTCGCCTCCCGACAGCGTGGTTGCACTCTGCCCGAGCGTGATGTAGCCGAGCCCCACGTCGAACAGCGTCTGGAGCTTGCGCGCGATCGCCGGCACCGCGCTGAAGAATTCCGCCGCCTGCTCCACCGTCATCTGCAGCACCTCGTGGATGTTCCGGCCCTTGTAGCGTACGTCGAGCGTCTCGCGGTTGTAGCGCTCGCCGTGGCACACGTCGCATGGCACGTAGATGTCGGGCAGGAAGTGCATCTCCACCTTGATCACGCCGTCGCCCTGGCACGCCTCGCACCGGCCGCCCTTGACGTTGAACGAGAAGCGCCCCGCGCCGTAGCCGCGCGCGCGCGCCTCCGGCACGCCGGCGAAGAGCTCGCGCATCGGCGTGAAGAGCCCGGTATAGGTCGCGGGATTGGAGCGGGGCGTGCGGCCGATCGGGCTCTGGTCGACGTTGACCACCTTGTCGAAGTGCTCGATGCCGGCGATCGCCTCGTGCGGCGCGGGCTCGAGCGGGCTGTCGTTCAGCGTGCGCGCCACGGCAGTGTGGATCGTGTCGTTGATGAGCGTGGACTTGCCCGAGCCCGATACTCCGGTCACGCACACGAAGAGCCCGACCGGCAGGCTTACGCCGATGCCCTTGAGGTTGTTTCCGGTCGCACCGGTGACGGTGAGCTGGCGCTTCGGGTTCGAGCGGTGGCGCAGCGCCGGCACCTCGATCCGTCGGCGCCCCGACAGATACTGGCCGGTCAGCGACTCGGGGTGCGCGGTAATTTCCCGCGGCGTGCCCTCCACGACCACGTTGCCGCCGTGCTCGCCCGCGCCCAGGCCCATGTCGACGACGTGATCCGCGGCCGCGATTGCCTCCTGGTCGTGCTCCACCACGATCACCGTGTTGCCGATGTCGCGCAGCCGCTTCAATGTGGCGAGCAGCCGCGCGTTGTCGCGCTGGTGCAGCCCGACCGAGGGCTCGTCGAGGACGTACATCACCCCCGTGAGGCCCGAGCCTATCTGGCTCGCGAGCCGGATGCGCTGCGATTCGCCGCCCGAGAGCGTCTCCGCCGAGCGGTCCAGTGAGAGGTAGTCGAGCCCGACGTTGTTGAGGAAGGTAATGCGGGTGAGGATTTCCTTGACGATCTTGTCCGCGATCGCCTGGCGGTTGCCGGTCAACGCGAGGGTCTCGAAGAAGCGGCTCGCCTGCGCGAGCGTCAACGCGCTCAAGTCGAAGATGGCGCGGCCGGCGACGGTGACGTGGCGCGCCTCGCGCCGCAGGCGCGTGCCGTTGCACTCGGGGCAGGCGCGGGTATTGAGGTACTTGGCGAGCTCCTCGCGCACCACGATCGAGTCGGTCTCGCGGTAGCGGCGCTCGAGGTTGGGAATCACGCCCTCGAACGCGTGCTCGCGCACGTGCTTGTTGCCGCGCTCGCCGACATACGTGAACTTGATCTTGTCGGTGCCCGAGCCCTGCAGCACAGCATCGCGGATTTTCTCGGGCAGCTCGCCGAACGGCGTCTCGATATCGAAGCCGTAATGCTGCGCGAGGCACTGCAGCATCTGGAAATAGAACTGGTTGCGCCGGTCCCACCCCTTGATCGCGCCCGAGGCGAGCGAGAGGTCGGGGAAGGCGGCGACGCGCCTGGGATCGAAGAAGGTGACCGCGCCGAGACCGTCGCAGCGCGGGCAGGCGCCCATCGGGTTGTTGAAGGAGAACAGGCGCGGCTCGAGCTCGGGCAGCGAATAGCTGCACACCGGGCACGCGAAGCGAGCGGAGAAGAGGTGTTCCTTGCCGGAGTCCATCTCGATCGCGAGCGCGCGCCCGTCCGAGTGGCGGAGCGCCGTCTCGAAGGACTCGGCGAGCCGCTGCTTCGCGTCGGCGCGGACCTTCAACCGGTCCACCACCACCTCCACCGTGTGCTTCACGTTTTTCTTGAGCTTGGGCAGCTCATCGATCTCATGCACGGTTCCGTCCACCCGCAGCCGCACGAAGCCCTGGGCGCGCAGCTCCTCGAAGAGATCGGCCTGCTCGCCCTTGCGGCCGACGATGAGCGGCGCCAGGATCATGAGGCGCGTGTCCTGCGGCAGCTCGAGCACGTGGTCCACCATCTGCGCGACGCTCTGCGCGGAGAGCTGGATCTTGTGCTCGGGGCAGTGGGGACCGCCGATCCTCGCGTATAAGAGCCGCAGGTAGTCGTGGATCTCGGTGACGGTGCCGACGGTGGAGCGCGGATTGTGGCTCGCGGCCTTCTGCTCGATGGAGATGGCGGGAGAGAGGCCCTCGATCAGGTCGACGTCCGGCTTCTCCATCAGCTGCAGGAACTGCCGCGCGTAGGTCGAGAGCGACTCGACGTAGCGGCGCTGCCCTTCCGCGTAGAGGGTGTCGAACGCGAGCGAGGACTTGCCGGAGCCCGACAGCCCCGTGATCACGATGAGGCGTTGGCGCGGGAGATCTAGGTTGATGTTCTTGAGGTTGTGCGTGCGCGCGCCGCGCACGCGGATGTACTCGGCTGCGCGAGCGGCGTCAGGCCCCGCGGTCTGCAGGCGGACTAGGGTCGGACGTTGAGCGGCCAAGGTCGGCAGGAATCGAACCTAAACCTGCTAATATACAGAAGATTTTCCTCTTTTCCCAACCTGTTTCATCCCCATGCACTCGACCCGCATGAGCCCGGAGGAGCTGCGCGCGTCGCTGGCGCTCTCCAGCATCTTCGGGCTGCGCATGCTGGGCATGTTCGTGATCCTGCCGGTGTTCGCGTTTTACGCGGAGTCGCTGCCGGGGGGCGACAATCTGACGCTGGTCGGCATCGCGATCGGCATCTACGGCCTCACCCAGGCGTGCCTGCAGATTCCCTACGGCTGGTGGTCGGACCGCTACGGCCGGAAGCCCGTGATCTACTTCGGGCTCGCGATCTTCGCCGCCGGCAGCTTCATCGCGGCGCTCGGCGTCCATATCTGGGTGGTGATCCTGGGCCGGATGCTGCAGGGTGCAGGCGCGATCTCCGCGGCGGTGATGGCCATGACCGCCGATCTCACGCGCGACGAGCACCGCTCGAAGGCGATGGCGATGATCGGGTCCACCATCGGGGCGACCTTTGCGGCGTCGCTGGTGCTCTCGCCCTGGCTCGACCACGCAATCGGCGTGCCCGGCATCTTCGTGATGACCGGCGTTCTGGTGCTGGCGTCGATCTGGGTGGTGCATGCGCTGGTTCCCGACGTGCCTCAACCCGCGCACCGGCCGCAAGCGCGCGGGCTGGCGCAGTTCGCAGCCGTATTGCGCGACCCGCAGCTGGCGCGGCTCGATTACGGCGTCTTCGCGCTGCACGCGGTGCTGATGGCGCTGTTCATCGCGGTGCCGCTGGAACTGCGCGCTGCCGGGCTGCCGGTGGAGCGGCACTGGCTGGTGTACCTACCGGTGATGACGGGCTCGTTCCTGCTGATGCTTCCGGCCGTGCTCGGGACGGCCCGGCCCGCGCGCCTGAAGGCGGCGTTCGTCTGCTCGATCGCCGTGCTGTTCCTGGCGCAGGCCGCGATGCCGTGGATGACGGGCGGGCCGTGGCGGATCGCGGCGCTGCTCCTCGTGTTCTTCACCGCTTTCAACGCGCTCGAGGCGCACCTGCCCACGCTGGTATCGCGCATTGCCCCGGGCGAGGCGCGCGGCATGGCGATCGGGGTGTTCGCCAGCATCCAGTTTTTCGGGGCTTTTTTCGGCGCGGCGGCAGGCGGGTTCCTCTATGGCCGCTGGGGCACGACCGGCGTTGTCATCCTCGATGCCGCCCTGATCGTTATCTGGCTTGCAGTCGCGGCCGGGACGCGCGTGCCCGCGCCGCGCTCGGTCCGGGCCTACGCGCTGCCGACGCTCGACCGCGGCGCGGCCGAGCGGCTGCTTGCGCGGCTGAGGGCGCAGCCGGGCGTGCACGAGGCGCGGGTGGAAGGCGCGGAGCGCCAGGCCGTTTTGACTGTGGACAGTGACGGGTTTGATGAGCAGAATGTGCTGCACCTGCTCAGGCGTGACTCGTAATTCGTGACTCGACTCGGGGGTACCCAGACATGGCATCCGTGAACAAGGTGATACTAATCGGCAATCTCGGCGCCGACCCGGAAACGCGCTACCTGCCGAGCGGGGACGCGGTTACCAACATCCGCATCGCGACCTCGGAGAAATGGAAGGACAAGAGCGGCGAGCAGCAGGAGCACACCGAATGGCACCGTGTCGCCTTCTTCGGCAAGACTGCCGAGATCGCCGGCGAATATCTCAAGAAAGGCTCCCCGGTGTACGTCGAGGGCCGCATCCGCACCCGCAAGTGGCAGGACAAGGAGGGGCAGGAGCGCTATTCGACCGAGATCGTAGCCGACCGCATGCAGCTCCTGGGCGCGCGTGGCGCGAGCGGAGGGGCGGAGCCGATGGCGCGCGAGCCAGCAGCGGCATCGGCCGGCGGCGGAGGCGGCAAGCCCCAGCCGCAGAAGAAGGGCGGCGCGTTCGACACCATGGACGACGACATCCCGTTCTAGGGAAGTATTTTCCCCTCCTGCCCGAGGAGGGGTGCCCGCACCAGCGGGCGGGGTGGTGGGAGCCGGATCCGCAGTGCCATGACAGACGTCATCGATGATTGCATCGCCCGGGCGCGCGCGGGCGGCAAACGCCCGGTCTTTCCCGAGGGTCACGACGAGCGCATCGTTGCGGCCGCCAGGCGGCTGAAGGACCTCGGCATCGCGTCTCCAATCCTGGTCGGCACGCGCGCGGAAGTCGGCGCGGCCGCAGCACGCGCCGGTGTATCGCTTGAAGGTATCGACGTGCTCGATCCGGCGGAGAGTGCCCGGCTGAAGGCATACGCAGCGCTCTATTCGGATGGGCGTCCCGGCGCGACCCCCAGGGTCGCCGAGCGCCTGGTGCGCAAGGCCCTGTTTCATGCCGGCATGATGGTGCGCGCCGGAGACGCGGGTGCGATGGTCGCGGGCGTCACCACGACCACCGGGCGCGTGATCGAAGCCGGGCTCATGACCGTGGGGCTCGCCGCGGGAATCCGCAATCCGTCGAGCTTCTTCCTGATGATCGTTCCGGGCGCGGAGCCGGGGGCTGCGAAGCGTTACATCTACGCGGACTGTGCGGTCAACGTCGATCCGGACCCCGAGGCGCTGGCCGATATCGCGCTCGCTTCCGCGGAGAGCTGCCGCATTCTGCTGAAGGAGACGCCGCGCGTCGCGCTGCTCTCGTTTTCCACCAAGGGCAGCGCGCAGCACGCGCGCGTCGAGAAGGTCACCCGCGCGCTCGCGCTCGCCCGCTCGCGCGCGCCGGATCTCGCCATCGACGGCGAGCTGCAGGCCGATGCCGCGCTCGTGCCGGAGGTCGCCAGGAAGAAGCTGAAGGGCGAGAGCCCGGTCGCGGGCCGGGCCAACGTGCTGGTTTTCCCCGACCTCGATTCGGGCAACATCGGCTACAAGCTCACCCAGTGCATGGCGGGTGCCCGCGCCATCGGCCCGGTGCTGCAGGGGTTTGCGCGGCCGGTGAGCGATCTCTCGCGCGGCGCGAGCGTGGAAGACGTCGTCGCGACGACCGCGATCGTCCTCGCGCGCGCCTAGTTCCCCTCATCCCCGCCTTCTCCCAATGGGAGAAGGAGAACTTCTAACGGTTCTCGAGCGGGACGTACGGTCGCGGCCCGGGGCCGTTGTAGAGCGTGAGCGGGCGAAGCAGGATGTTGTTCTCGAGCTGCTCGAGCACCTGCACCGTCCAGCCCGGCACGCGCCCCACCGCGAAGATGGGGACGAAGAGATCCTCCGCGATGCCGTTGAGGAAATAGACGACGCCCGCGTAGAAATCCACGTTGACGTTCACGCCGTGGCGCGCGTAGGGCTTCATCGCTTCGACCACGGCTTCCAGGATCCTGGACCAGTGCGGCTGGCCCATCTCGCGCGAGAGCTTCTCGACGCCGGCGCGCATGTGGCGCGCGCGCGGATCCTCGGCGCGGTAGACGCGGTGGCCGAAGCCCATCACGGGCTCGCCCTGGGCACGCTTTGCCTTCACGAATTCCGCCGCCTTTGAGGCGTCGCCGATTTCCTGCGCCATGCGCATCACGTTCTCCGCGGCGCCGCCATGCGCCGGGCCGGCGAGCGCCGCCACGGCGGCGGTGATCGCGCCATGCAGATCGGCGTCGGTGCCGGCCACCACGCGCGCGGCGAACGAGGACGCGTTCGAGCCATGCTCGGCGTGCAGAATCATGTCAATGTCCATCAGGCGGGCGGCGTCCGCGCTGGGCGCCTTTCCTTTCAGCATGTAGAGGAAGTTCGCTGCATGCGCGAGCCTGGGGTCGGGCGCCACCGGCGTGCGGCCGTTGCGGATGTGCTCGTGCGCGGCGACGATCATCGGCACCTGCGCCGTGAGCCGGATGCCCTTGCGCAGGGTCGCCTCAGGCGACTTGTCGGCGGTCTCGGGATCAAACGCCGACAGCGCCGACACGACGGTGCGCAGCACATCCATCGGGTGCGCGGTCTTGAGGGTCTCGATCAGGCCGTAGACCGGCTCCGGCAGCACGCGCGCGCGCTTCAGTTCGGCGGTGAACTCGTCGAGCCGCGTGCGGCCGGGTAGCTCGCCTTTCAACAGCAGGTAGCAGGTCTCCTCGAACGTCGAGCGCTCGGCAAGATCGTGAATCGAATAGCCGCGATACCGCAGCTCGCCGGCGCGCCCGTCGATGAAGCACACGCGCGAACGGTCGAAGTACACGCCCTTCAGCCCGCGGTGGATGTCGATTCTCTCGGCTGGTTCATTCATGGCCGCTCTCGGGTCGGATCAGGATTGGGGGATACTCCCTTGAGAATAAAGGGTGTGTCCCCATTATACGTTTACGATCCGTAACCGATTCAGATATAATGCTTTTCCCGATTTGAAGGATCGCCATGCCGATCTACGAATACCGCTGCGGCGCGTGTGGCCATGAGAAGGAAGTGCTGCAGCGCATGAGCGACAAGCCGCTCGCCAAGTGCCCGAAATGCGGCAAGCGCACCTTTCACAAGCTGGTGAGCGCGGCCGGCTTCCAGCTGAAGGGCACGGGCTGGTACGCGACGGATTTCAAGAACAGCGGCGCGAAGAAGCCCGCTGCCAAGCCGGACAAGTCCGAATCCAAGTCCGATAAGCCGTCCGAGAGCTCCGGCAAGGAGCCGACCAAGGCTGCCGCCGCCTGTGGCGCGGGCGCCTGCCCGGCCTGCAGCTAGTCCCGGCGCGCGGGTCGCCGCGCACTTCGTCTTATGACCCGCAAGCATCTCATCCGGCGCTATTTCATCACCGGCCTCCTGATCTGGGTGCCGCTGGTGATCACGCTGTGGGTGCTCAACCTGCTGGTGGGCACCATGGACCAGACCCTGCAGCTGCTGCCGCCCTCGTGGAGGACTGAAGGCTGGCTGGGCGTGCACGTCCCCGGACTCGGCGTGGTGCTCACGCTGGTGGTCGTATTCGCGACCGGCATCTTCGCGGCCAACATCATCGGCCAGCAGCTGGTGCGGTTCTGGGAAAGCGTGCTCGCGCGCATCCCGGTGGTGAACTCGATCTACACCGGCGTAAAGCGGATCAGCGACACGCTGTTCGCGCCTGGCGGCCAGGCTTTCCGCAAGGCGCTGCTGGTGCAGTGGCCGAGCCCCGGCATGTGGACCGTCGCGTTTCTCACCGGCACGCCGGCCGGCGACGTGGCGCGGCACTTGAGGGGCGACTACGTGAGCATTTACGTCCCGACCACCCCCAATCCCACCGGCGGCTATTTCGTGATGGTGCCGCGCGATGCCGTGATCGAGCTCGACATGACGGTGGAGGAAGCCCTCAAGTACATCATCTCGATGGGCGTGGCCGCGCCCGACGACAGCGGCCGCAGGAGCGGCCCGGCTGCCCCGCCCGCCGTGAAACAGCCCAGGGCCGTCAACGAATAAGAAGGGCGTAACCGGCGACCGGGATATCCCGGATCACGGTGGTCATTACGCGTTACTAATTCTCATGCGGAGCGAATACTGCGGGCTCATCAACCGCGGGCACCTGGGCCGGAGCGTGACGCTGTGCGGCTGGGTGCACCGCCGCCGCGATCACGGCGGGGTGATCTTCATCGACCTGAGGGATCGCGAGGGCCTGGTGCAGGTCGTGTGCGACCCCGACTCGCCGGAAACCTTCAAGACCGCGGACCGGCTGCGCGCGGAATACGTGATCCGCGTCGAGGGCAAAGTGCGCGAGCGCCCGGCGGGCACCGTCAATCCCGAGCTCGCGACCGGGGAAGTGGAGGTGCTGGCGCAGGCGATCGCCATCCTCAACCCTTCGCTCGCGCCCCCGTTCCAGATCGACGACGAGCACCTCTCGGAGACGGTGCGCCTCGAGAACCGCGTGCTCGACCTGCGGCGCCCCGCGATGCAGAAGAACCTGCGGCTGCGCTACCGGGTGGCGATGGCGGTACGCCGCTTTCTCGACCAGCACGGCTTCATCGACATCGAGACGCCCATGCTGACGCGCTCGACACCCGAAGGCGCGCGCGATTACCTCGTGCCTTCGCGCGTGCATCCGGGCGAGTTCTACGCGCTGCCGCAGTCACCGCAGCTCTTCAAGCAGATGCTGATGGTCGCGGGCTACGACCGCTACTACCAGATCGTGAAGTGCTTCCGCGACGAGGACCTGCGCGCCGACCGCCAGCCGGACTTCACGCAGATCGACGTCGAGACTTCCTTCCTCGACCAGCGCGCCATCACGGACCTGATGGAGGGACTCGTTCGCCACATGTTCAAGGAAGGGATCGGCGTGGACCTGCCCGACCCCTTCCAGCGCCTTCCCTACGACGAGGCGATCCGCCGCTACGGCAGCGACAAGCCTGACCTGCGCGTGCCGCTGGAGCTGACGGAGCTTACGGACGTGATGAAGGGCGTCGCCTTCAAGGTGTTCGCCGGTCCCGCCGGCACCCCGGGCGGGCGCGTGGCGGGATTGCTCGTTCCCCGCGGGGGCGAGCTCACTCGCGGCGAAATTGACGCCTATACGGAGTTCGTCACGGGCCACGGAGCGAAGGGGCTCGCGTGGGTGAAGTTCAACGAGGTTGCGAAGGGGCGCGAGGGCTTGCAGTCGCCGATCGTGAAGAACCTTTCCGATGACGCCCTGAAAGCGATCATCGGGCGCTCCGGCGCGAAGGACGGCGACCTGATGTTCTTCGGCGCGGACCGCGCGAAGGTCGTCAACGATGCGCTCGGCGCGCTGCGCGTGAAGATCGGCCACGAGCGCGGCTACGCGCAGCCCGGCTGGCGCCCGCTCTGGGTGCTCGACTTCCCGATGTTCGAGTGGGACGAGGAGGGCAAGCGCTGGAATGCGATGCACCATCCCTTCACCTCGCCCGCCGACGGCCACGAGGACCGGCTCGAGTCGGATCCCGGCGCCGCGCGCGCCAAGGCGCACGACATCGTCGTGAACGGCTGGGAGATCGGCGGTGGGTCGGTGCGGATCCACCGCTCCGAGGTCCAGCAGAAGGTGTTCCGTGCGCTCGCGATCGGACCGGACGAGGCGCAAGCCAAGTTCGGGTTCCTGCTCGATGCGCTGCAGTACGGCGCGCCCCCGCACGGCGGCATCGCGTTCGGGCTCGACCGCATCGTTGCGCTGATGGCGGGGGCGGACTCGATCCGGGACGTGATCGCGTTTCCCAAGACCCAGCGCGCGCAGTGCCTGCTCACGCACGCGCCGAGCCCGGTGGACGAGCGGCAGCTGCGCGAGCTGCACATCCGCCTGCGGCAGGAAAAACCGTGAGGCGTGCGCGTCGAGGGGCGGAACAGGGGCCCCGAACTTGTTCGGGGATGTGACCCCCGGTGACGCGCGGGGCGGCCGACGCGGTTGGCTCAGGAAGTCGCGGTGGCATGTCGGAGGCCGCCGTGTCGCAGCGGCGCTGCTTGCCATCAGCTTGCTCGCCTGCGGCGACGCGCCGGCGGAGCGCGCGGAAGGCGCGATTCCGGAGGTGGCGGCGAGCGAGCTGCCCGCGCAGGCGCGCGAGACGATCGCGCTGATCCGCAAGGGCGGGCCGTTTCCCTACCGGCGCGACGGGATCGTCTTCGGCAACTTCGAGGAGCGGCTTCCCGCCAGGGCGCGCGGCTACTACCGGGAGTACACGGTGCGGACGCCCGGCGCGAAAGACCGCGGCGCGCGGCGCATCGTCGCCGGCAAGAGCGGCGAGCTCTTCTACACGGACGATCACTACAATAGTTTCCGGCGCATCAGAGAACCGTGACTCGTTTTTCGTTCCTCGTTTCTCGTGATTCCTGATGAAATACGACAGGATACTTAGAGCAGGACGCGCGGGTGTTTTCGCGGCGCCGCGGCTCGCGGGACCGCTGCGCGCGGCCGCGAAGCGGGCGGGCATCGCGTGGTACGACCTGGACCTGAAGGGCGTCGCCGATCGCGATGCGCTGCTGCGCCGCTGCGCAGCGGTATTCTCGCTGCCGGCCTGGTTCGGGGGCAACTTCGACGCGCTGCACGAATGCCTGGTGGACATTGCCGGGCGCGGCGCACCGGGCGCCATCGTGCACTGGCGGCGTGGAACCGAGCTCGCGCGGCGCGCGCCCGACACCGTGACGACCGCCTTCCGGGTGCTGGAAGATGTGGCCGCCTACTGGGGAATCGGCGGGCGGACCTTTCTCGTGGTCGTGGACCGCGACGGCGCGCGCGGCCGCTCCCTGCCGCCCTTGCGCTGATGGCATACAAGATACCGATCTCGGTCCTCGTGGTGGTGTACACGCCGGAGCTCGATGTGCTGCTGCTCGAGCGCGCGGACCGGCCGGGTTTCTGGCAGTCGGTCACCGGCAGCCAGGACGAGGGCGAGACGCTGCACGAGACCGCCGTGCGCGAGCTGCGGGAGGAGACCGGGATCGACGCCGCGCGCTGGGAGCTCACCGACTGGCGCAGGCAGAATCGCTACGAGATCTACCGGCGCTGGCGCAGCCGCTACGCGCCCGGGGTCACCCACAACACGGAGCACGTGTTCGGCTTGCGGGTGCCGCGGCAGCTGGAAATTGCGCTGCAGCCGCGGGAGCATCTGCGCCACGAATGGCTGCCGTGGCGGGACGCGGCGGAGAAGGTCTTCTCGTGGAGCAATGCCGAGGCCATACGCGAAGTGCCTGAGCGAGCGCGGCAATCCTGCCAAAAACCCTGACCAGAATGCGGACTCTGCGAAAACCGCCGCACCAAATGGGCGTTTTTCTGTCATATCATTAATGGATTCTTCACCCCCGGCACGGGGGCGGAACGGCGATGGAAGCCACGACGATTGAATTTGACGGTTTCGAGTCGCTCGCCGACGAGGCGTGCGACGCGCGCATCCGCGCGGCGCGCGCGGCCCTTGGCCGGCGCGCGGTGGTGCTCGGCCACCACTACCAGCGCGCGGAGGTCTACAAGCACGCCGACCTGACCGGCGACTCTCTCCAGCTCTCGAAGCTCGCCGCCGCCACCGACTCCGAATACATCGTGTTCTGCGGCGTGCACTTCATGGCGGAGGTGGCCGACATCCTGTCCAAGCCCGGGCAGGTCACGATCCTGCCCGACCTCGGCGCCGGCTGCTCGATGGCCGACATGGCGAACCTCGCGAAAGTCGAGCGCGCGTGGCGCGAGCTCTCGACGGTTCTCGATCCGGATGAGCACGTCACGCCGGTGACCTACATCAACTCCGCCGCCGACCTGAAGGCGTTCTGCGGCGAGCACGGCGGGATCGTCTGCACCTCCTCCAACGCGCGCGAGATCCTGGCGTGGTCGTTCAAGCAGCGCGAGAAAGTCCTGTTCTTCCCGGACCAGCACCTCGGCCGCTGGACCGGCTACCTCATGAACATCCCGCTTGCCGAGATGCTGGTATGGGATCCCGACGAGGAGCTGGGAGGGCTCACGCCGCAGCAGATCAAGATGGCGAAGATCCTGCTGTGGAAAGGGCATTGCTCGGTGCACCAGATGTTCCAGCCGCAGCACATCCTGCGCTGGCGCGAGCGCAACCCCTCCGGCATGGTGATCTCGCACCCCGAGTGCCGCTTCGACGTGTGCAAGCTCTCCGACTACGTCGGCTCCACCGATTTCATCATCCGGACCATCGCCGCGAGCCCGCCGGGCACGCGCTGGCTGGTCGGAACGGAGCTCAACCTCGTCAACCGCATCGCGGAGCAATACAAGTCCCAGGGCAAGCTCGTGCAGTTCATGGCGACGACCGTGTGCATGTGCTCGACCATGGCGCGCATCGACCCGCAGCATTTCGCGTGGGCGCTGGAAAATCTCGTGGCGGGCAAGGTGGTCAACCCGATCAAGGTGCCGCGGCACGAAGCCGGGCTCGCGCGCATCGCGCTCGACCGCATGCTCGCGGTCTCCTAGCGCTCCCACCAGCCGCACGCGGGTGCTACGCTACGGGCTGCGATGCCCGATGCGCGGACTTTCCTGCTCGCCCTGCTCGTGCTGCTCCGTCCGGCCGGCGCGGCGGAAGTCACGGTCAACGCGGCGCGCAGCGGCGAGACGCTGCAGGTCGAAGCGAGCGCAGAGTTCCACGGCAGCCTCACTCGCGCCTGGCAGGTGCTGACCGACTACGGCCGGTTCACCGCGTTCGTTCCCGACCTGCACGTGAGCCGCGTGATCTCCCGGGATCGCAACCATGCGCTGGTGGAGCAGAAGGGCGCGGCGCGGCTGCTGTTCTGGAGCTATCCCATGGACGTGCGGCTCGCTGTCACCGAGCACCCCTACGAGCGGGTGGAATCGCGGTCGGTTGCCGGCAACTTCCGGGAAATGCAGAACACCTACCGGCTCGAGCTGCGCGGGGGGCTGGTGCACCTGCGCTACTCCGGCCGCATGGTCCCGGATTTCTACATCCCGCCGCTGATCGGCACCCTCGTCCTGCAGCACAACGTCGAGTCGACCTTCCGCGCCCTGGTGGACGAGATGGAGCGCTCGCCCAGGACAGCTGATCAGTGACTCGTCGTTCATTACCCATTACTCGTCAACTTGGCGCCGTGCTGCTTGCCACCGCGCTGGCCGGCTGCGCGGTCGCGCCGCTCGAGCGTCCTGCAACGGGGGCGGAGGCGCAGTGCCACGACGCATTCGAGCGCGTGGACCAGGCGGTCGAGGAAGAAGGCATCGCCGACGGCATGGCCGCGCGCGTCGCCGGCTTTCCCTACCTGCGGGCGAGCCGCTTCCTCGCGAGCTACGCGCGGGACGATCTTGCCGGGGGGCAGTTCGACCAGTGGCTTGAGCGCATGAAGGCCCTCGCGCTGCAGGCGCACCGGATCGAGCTGGCCAACCTGCCGGCCGCGCGGCGCGAGGAGCTTGGGCGTGCGCTGGAAGACATCGGCCTGCGCCACGGCTCTCCCCGCGACGCGCTCGAGGCGTGCGCGGAGCTCCTGGCCGCGGCCGACCGTGCGCGGCCGGAACGGCGCGCGGCGCTGCAGAGCGCGGTCATCGTGCCCGACGACTATGCGACGTGGCAGCGGATCGTGGGGCTCTACTGGCTCACGCGCATTCCGTTCGCGAACGGGGTGCGCGACTGGCACCGCGACGTGCACGAAACGTTTGCCCGGCCGCTCGATGCGCTGCCGGTGACGGGCCGCCTCGCGGCCTACTTGCCGCCGCCGGGTGCGCGCCAGCGCATCGAGGTCGCGGCGCTGATCGCGCGTGCCTCCGCCAATCCCCTCGCCATTCCCGAGCCGGCCGGCGACGATCTCGATGCTCTGTACCGCGCCCATGCGCCAGTGTTCGTGGTGGACACGAAGGACGCCGCCGACATCCCCGGGGAACTCGGGTGGGCCGAGGACGGCCTGCCCGGCGTCGTGTCGCGCCTGCCGGTGGTCTATCGACGCGTCTCGCACGCGCGCTACCAGGGACGCGCGCTGCTCCAGCTGAATTATGCGATCTGGTTCCCGGAGCGGCCCCTCGATGCGGGCTGGGACATCCTCGGCGGCCGGCTGGACGGCGTGCTGTGGCGGGTGACGCTCGCGCCCGATGGCGAGCCCTGGGTGTTCGACACGATCCATCACTGCGGCTGCTACCATCAGTTCTTTCCGACGCCGCGGGCCGGGCTGAGACCTCAGCCCGATACGCTGGACGAGACCGCTCTCGTCCCGCAGATGCTGCCGCGCGTCGGGCCGGCGACACGCATCACGTTGCGGCTGGCGGCCGGGACGCATTACCTGCAGCGCGTGATCCCGGATGCCGGGGCGTCCGGAAAGGCGCAGGAGTATGGTTTCGTGGACGACGACGCGCTGCGCTCCATTGCCCTGAAGGAGGGGGGGCGGCGCAGCGTCTTCCGGCCCGACGGCATCGTGCCGGGCACCGAGCGCGGGGAGCGCTGGCTGTTCTGGCCGATGGGCGTGCCCGAGCCCGGCGCACAGCGGCAATGGGGCCGTCACGCCACCGCGTTCGTCGGGCGCCGCCATTTCGACGACCCGGGTCTGCTGGAGCGCTATTTCACCCTGGAAAGCGTGGATCGTGAGTAATTCGAGAAGCCTGCGCACGCTGCGCGTGGCGAGCTACAACATCCACAAGGGGCTCTCGTTCACGCCGCTTCTCAGCCGGCGGCTCACGATCCACGAGCTGCGCGAGAAGCTGCGCGTGCTCGGCGCCGACATCGTGTTCCTGCAGGAGGTGCGCGGCCGGCACGACCGCCACGCCCGGCGCTACGAGAACTGGCCGGCCGCGCCGCAGTACGAGTTCCTCGCCGACACCGTCTGGACCGACTTCGCCTACGGCCGGAACTCGGTCTACGACGCCGGCCACCACGGCAACGCGATCCTGTCCCGCTTCCCGATCCTTTCCTGGGACAACCAGGACATCTCCCTGCGGCGCTTCGAGCGGCGCGGGCTGCTGCATTGCGAGATCCGGGTCTCCGGCTGGGCAGAGCCGCTGCACTGCGTGTGCGTGCATCTGGGCCTGCGGGGGCGCGAGCGCAGCCGCCAACTGGAGAAGCTGCGGCAGCGCATCGAGCGGCTGGTGCCGCGAGAAGCGCCGCTCATCGTCGCGGGCGACTTCAACGACTGGCGCCAGCGCGCAACGCGGGAGCTTGCGCACCCCCTCAACCTGCACGAGGTGTTCGAGCTCGTGAACCTGCGCCCCGCGCGCACGTTCCCGGCGGCGCTGCCGCTGATGGCGCTCGACCGCATCTACGTGCGCGGCTTCCAGGTGCGCAGCGCCCGCGTGCACCACGGCGGCGCCTGGGCGCGCGTCTCCGACCATGCGGCGCTCACCGCGACGCTGATACCGGTGTGAGGCCGCCGGCATGCTGGAGTTCTTCAACGGCAACCGCATCACGCTGCTCAAGTCCGGCGCGGAGTATTTCCCGCAGCTGGAAGCCGAGATCGACGCCGCGTGGCACGAGATCCACCTCGAGACCTACATCTTCGCGGCCGACGCGACGGGACGCGCCGTCGCCGGGGCGCTCGCGCGCGCGGCGCAGCGCGGGGTCGCCGTGTTCGTGCTCGTGGACGGATTCGGATCGCAGGATCTCGACCCGGGGCTGGTCAGGCAGATGGCGGCGGCCGGCGTCAACTTCCTGGTCTACCGCCCGAACGTCTCGCCGTGGAGCCTGCGACACGCGCGGCTGCGGCGCCTGCACCGCAAGGTCGCCGTGATGGACGCGAGGGTCGCCTTCGTCGGCGGCATCAACATCCTGGATGACGTGGACCGTCCGGGCGACACCGCGCCGCGGTTCGATTACGCAGTGCGAATCGAGGGCCCGATGCTCTCGAAGATCCACCCGGTCGTGAGGTGGCTGTGGAGGCTGGTGAGCACGACCCAGCTGCGCGCGCGCCCGCCGGGCAGCACCCGGCTCGTGCCCTCGATGGAGATCCGCGGCAGGCAGCGCGCGGCGTTCGTGACGCGCGACAACCTCGGGCATCGCCGCGAGATCGAGAAGGCGTACCTGGAGGCGATCGGCCAGGCGCGCGAGGAGATCCTCATCGCCAATGCCTACTTCTTCCCCGGCCAGCCGTTTCGCCGGGCATTGATGGAGGCCGCGGCGCGGGGCGTGCGCGTCATCCTCCTGCTGCAGGGCCGGGTCGAGTACGTGCTGCAGCACTATGCCTCGCGCGCGCTCTACGGGGCGTTTCTCGACGCGGGCATCGAGATCCACGAGTACCACAAGAGCTTCCTGCACGCCAAGGTCGCCGTGATCGACCGCCAATGGGCGACGGTCGGCTCCTCCAACATCGACCCCTTCAGCCTGCTGCTCGCCCGCGAGGCCAACGTCGTCACCAAGGATGAAGGCTTTGCCGCACAGCTGCGCGAGAGCCTGCTCGCCGAGATGCGCGAGGGCTCGGCCCAGGTGCGGCGGGAGAGCTGGAGCCGGCAGCCGTGGACGGTTCGCGTGTTCACGTGGTTCTTCTACGGGCTCGCCCGCCTGCTGACCGGCCTCTTTGCCTACGGCCGGGCGCGCGAGTTCACCGAGGAGCGATGAGTGATAATTCCCGTGACGCGGGCACCTGGCGCCTGGAAATGGCGCGTTCGGGCCCCATGTTAACCCTCACATGAACCCGCACCCCGGCACCGCTTCCGCCACGCTCCCGCAATCCGCCCCAGCACCGCGCCGCCGGGAGTGGCGGGTGGTGCCCATGCTCCTGCCCTACCTGTGGGAATACCGCTGGCGCGTGCTGTTCGCGCTCGCCTGCCTCGTCGTGGCGAAGCTTGCCAACGTCGGCGTGCCCCTGGTGCTGAAGGAGGTGGTGGACTCGCTCGATCCCGGCCGCGCCGTGATCGCCGTGCCGTTTGCGCTCCTCATCGCCTACGGCCTGCTGCGGCTTTCGACGACGCTCTTCGCGGAGCTGCGCGACGCCGTCTTCGTGCGCGTCGCCCAGCACGCGATCCGGCAGCTCGCGCTCACGGTGTTCCGGCACCTGCATTCGCTCTCCCTGCGGTTCCATCTCGAGCGCCAGACCGGCGGCATGTCGCGCGACATCGAGCGCGGCACGAACGGGGTCTCCACGCTGCTCACCTACCTCCTGTTCTCGATCGTCCCGGTGATCCTGGAGTTCGGACTGGTGGCGGCAGTGCTGTACACCAAGTTCGACTGGCGCTTCGTCGCCGTGACCTTCGCCGCGGTGGCGGTCTACCTCGCCTACACCTTCTTCATCTCCGAGTGGCGCATCGGCATCCGGCGGCGCGCCAACGAGCTCGACTCGCGCGCCAACACGCGCGCGATCGACAGCCTGCTCAACTACGAGACGGTCAAGTACTTCAACAACGAGGAGTTCGAGGCGCGCCGCTACGACGAGAACCTGGAGAGCTACGAGCACGCGGCGGTGCGGAGCGAAGCCTCGCTCGGGCTCCTCAATACCGGCCAGAGTCTCATCATCGCGATTGCGGTGACAGCGCTCATGATCCTCGCGGGGGAGGGCGTCGCATCCGGTACGCTCACCATGGGCGACCTGGTGCTCGTCAACGCGCTCCTGATCCAGCTCTACATCCCGCTCAATTTCATGGGCATGGTCTACCGCGAGATCAAGCAGGCGCTGATCGACATGGACCGCATGTTCCGGCTCCTGGAGGAGAACCGCGAGGTCGAGGACCGGCCGGGCGCGCGGCCGCTGCCGCCCGGGGGCGCGGTGATCCGATTCGAGCGCGTACATTTCAGCTACGACGGCAAGCGCCAGATCCTGCGCGACCTGTCGTTCGAGGTGCCCGCGGGAGGCAAGGTGGCGGTGGTGGGGGCGAGCGGCGCGGGCAAGTCCACGCTGGCGAGGCTGCTCTACCGCTTCTACGACGTCAGCGGCGGCGCAGTGCGGGTGAACGGCGTGGACATCCGCGATGTGATGCAGTCGAGTCTCCGCGCCGCGATCGGCATCGTGCCGCAGGACACCGTGCTCTTCAACGACACCATCTACTACAACATCCACTACGGCCGGCCGGGCGCCTCGCGCGAAGAGGTCATCGCCGCCGCCCAGGCCGCGCACATCCACGACTTCATCCAGAGCCTGCCGGAAGGCTACGAGGCGACGGTGGGCGAGCGGGGCCTCAAGCTCTCCGGAGGCGAGAAGCAGCGCGTCGCCATCGCCCGCGCCATCCTCAAGAACCCGCGCATCCTGATCTTCGACGAGGCGACATCCGCGCTGGATTCCAAATCGGAGAAGTCGATCCAGGCGGAGCTGAACCGCGTCGCGCGCGGGCACACGACCCTCGTCATCGCGCACCGCCTGTCAACGGTCATGGACGCGGACCAGATCCTCGTCATGGACAAGGGCACCATCGTCGAGCGCGGCACGCACCGCGAGCTGCTCGAGCGCGGCGGCCACTACGCCCAGATGTGGCTGCTGCAGCAGCAGGAGGAGGCGGAGCGCGCGAAGGCCGAGGCCGTCAGCCCGCGCGGGGGAAGCTGACGCGCACCAGCGTTCCCCGGCCGTCGGCGCCGGGCGCGAGCGTCACCTCCGCGTGGTGGCTCGCGGCGATTTCGCGGACGATGGCGAGTCCCAGTCCGCAGCCTTCGGTCCCGGTCCCGAGCACGCGGTAGAAGCGCTCGAACACACGCTCCCGATCCTGCTCGGGTATCCCCGGGCCGTTGTCCTCGACGCTCAGCGTGACCGCGGCCGAGTTGCCGGTGACACGCACGGTGACCTGGCCGCCGCTCTGCGTGTAGCGGATGGCGTTGTCGAGCAGGTTGCCGAGCATGTCGCGCACCAGGAACGCGTCGCCCAGGATCCACGCCGAGCCTTCCTCCCCTTCGTAGCCGAGGTCGATGTGACGCGCGAGCGCCCGCGGCACCCACTCGGTCGTGG
>DATBMB010000061.1:0-14487 GCA_036555035.1 Burkholderiales bacterium
GCGCCCTACCGAACCTACGTTTCAGCCGTGGATGCCGATGGCAACGAGATCGCGGGCATCCGGCCGCCGGAGCTGCTCGCGCCGCTCGCGACCTTCACCGGCTGGAACCCGCGCCATCCCGAGCAGGGCGCGCCGGGCGACCTCATGTCCATGATGGGCTCAACGCTGCCGTTCCCGCTGACGCGTGCCGAGCGCGAGCGCGCGGGCGATCCGCGTCCTTCAATCGCCGAGCGCTACCACTCTCGGGCGGCTTACCTGGAGCGGATGCGCGAAGCCGCGCAGAAGCTGGTTGCCTCGCGTCACGTCCTGGCGGAGGATGTTGACGCAATCGTCGAGCGCGCGGGCGCGCTGTGGGATTACCTCCACCGCGGCGCCGGCTGATCATTCACCCAACGCGGGATCCCATCATGGCCGATGCCAAGGTCGTTTTTCTTCACGGGCTGCACGAGCGCATCGTGGAAGCCATCGTCTCCCTCAACCCCGCCGGTTTCACCACCACGGTGGTCTCCGGGAAGTCCCCCGAGGACCAGCAGGTCGAAGCGGTCCGGGACGCCGATTTCATCATGGCCTTCCGCGCGAGGCTCACCGAGCGGATCCTGCGCTCGGCCAAGAAGGCCCGGCTAGTGCAGATACTGTCCGCCGGCTACGACAGCATCAATCTCAAGCTCCTGCGCGAGCTGAAGATCCCCTGCGCCAACAACGGGGGCGCGAACTCCTGGGCGGTGGCCGACTATGCGGTGCTCGCGATGCTGTCCCTCTACCGGCGGCTCGCGGCGGCGGACCAGGCGGTGCGGGAAGGACGCTGGAGCGCCGCGATCGACGGCATGAACACCTTCGAAATGGCGGGGAAGGTCGTGGGCGTGCTGGGTTTCGGCAACATCGGCCAGAAGGTCGCGCGCAGGGTGCAGGCGTTCGACGCGACGGTCCAGTACTACGACAAGTTTCCGCTGGCGCCCGAACGCGAGCGCGAGCTGAATGCGAAGCGGGTCACGCTCGAGGAGCTCTTTCGCACCTCCGACATCATCAGCTGCCACGCGCCGCTCACCAACGAGACGCGCCACGTCGTCAACCGCGAGCGCCTCGCGAAGATGAAGCCCTCGGCGATCCTCATCAACACCAGCCGCGGCCCGGTCGTGGACGAGGCCGCGCTCACCGAGGCGCTGCAGCGCAAGCGCATCGCGGGCGCGGGCATCGACGTCTTCGAGAAGGAGCCGGTCGATCCCGCCAACCCGCTTCTCAAGCTGGAGAACGTCGTGGTGTCGCCCCACAGCGCGGGCACCACCTGGAACACCTGGTTCCGGCGCGCTGATTTCGCCTACAAGAACATGAAGCGCGTGTGGGAGGGCCAGCCCCCGCAGGCAGTCGCAACCGATTACGACACTTGAGCCTATCTCAATAATAGGCACGTGTGCGACGGAGGCGATGTGGGATGCAGCTTTAGGAGGATAGCCCGCAGCAATATGTCGATATTGCAAGGGCTACCGACAACAAGATGCGCCCTAGCGGTCGCTTGCGACCGCGGGCCTCCCTTGCCCCAATGGGCGCGCAACGGCCGAAGGCCGTTGCTCAGCGCCCCGTCCCTCCGGGTTGTGGCCAGGACGGGCGTCTGCTTTGTTGCCCGGCTTGACCCTATCGACATAGGGCCTGCGCCGTGCGCCTCGCATCCATCCCGTCCTGGCCGCAACGCATCACGCGCCTATTATTGAGATAGGCTCATAATGAAACTGAGGGGCCGGTCCCTCCTCCCGCTACTTGCGCTGCTGTGCGCGCCGCCGGCGACGGCCGCCAACACCGTGGATATTGACGCCGCGGTGGGGTTCACCGACACCTACCAGCCCGGCCGCTGGACCCCTCTGAGCGTCACCGTGACCAATCACGGCGGCGACCTGAGCGGGGAGCTCGAGGTGCAGGTGACCGGCGGCGACGAGCTGCGTAACCGGCCGTTCGTAACCGTCCACCGGCGCAAGCTGGAGCTCCACCGGGATTCACGCAAGACCCTGCATTTCACCGTATTCCTGGAGGGGCTGTCCCATCCGCTGGTCATCCGCGTGCGCTCGGGCGAGAGGGAGCTGGCACGAGCGGAGGTTCATCTGCGCACACGCTTCGCCGCCGAGCGCCTGCTTCTCGTGCTCAGCCGGGATGCGGATCTCGATTACCTTAACGACGGCGCGGCCAACGGTCTGCGGGTGCTCTATCCGCACCCCGAGCTCCTGCCCGTGCACTGGCGGGGATACGACGCCGTTGCAGCCATTGTGGTGCATGGGGTATCCCTGGAGCGGCTGAGCGATGGTCAGTTCGACGCCCTGCACAAGTGGATTGCGCAGGGCGGGATCCTTGCCGTGTCCGGAGGACCGGATTACGCGCTGCTTCGAAGCCCGCGGCTTTCTGCCCTCCTGCCCGGCGTGCCCCTGGGGATGACGCGCATAGATGGCGGCGTCCTCCAGCGCGCCTTTTCCGCCTCCCTCGACGTCTCGCGCCCCGTTCACGTCAACCGGCTCGGCGCCTTCCGCGGGCGCGCAAGCCTGCGCGCGGGGACTGTGCCGCTCATCGTGGAACGCGCGCTTGGGCTCGGTCGGGTGCTCTACCTGACATTCGACGTCTCCGGCTACCCCTTCGATCGCTGGGACGGCATGCGCAGCCTGTGGCTGCAGAGCCTGCGCTTGCCGCCAGCGGCAGAATTCCCGCTGAGCTTGGCGGAACCGGCGCTCGCGAACCCGCTCATGCCCCTCATCCGTGCCGAGGCCACGAATTTTCCCTCGCCTGCCACCGTGTTCTACTTTCTGGCACTCTATCTGGGGCTGCTCCTGGCCGGGTATGGGCTTTCCGCACGCGAGACGCGGCGTCGCTGGCTGGCACCGCTATGGAGCTGGGCCCCGACGGTGCTGTTCGCTGCCGCGGCGTGGTTGCTGTTCGGCCCGACCGTATTTCCGCACGGCGCCACCGCGGTGGCGGCGGCGTTGATCGAGCCGTTCCCGGACAGCATCTACGCGCGGCTCGCGCTGGACGTGGGCGTGTACTCCAATCGAAGCGGCGCGCAACATCTGGAGTACCGCGGCGCTGTGCCAGTGCTGTTCCCGACCCGCCAGGCACAGCGGGACGGCACCGTGGAGAATTGGGTGTTTGGCGAGGGACCACAGCGCTTTCTCGAGCCGCTGGACCGGCGACGCTACGTGCTGCACGCGCTTGAGGGGGAAGACGTGATCACGTTTCATCTGAGCGCGTCAGTGCACGACGAGGCAACGGGGCCGCGGCTCGTTCTGGACAACGCCAGCGGGCGAAGCTTGAAGGACCTCTGGCTGGTGTTCGATGGCTACGCCTACGAGCTCGGTTCCATTGAGGCCGGTGCGCGGGTTGAGCGCGGGTTCGTCCGCCGGACGCACGGCCTTGAAGTCGGCGAGGCGCTCTGGAAACGCGTGCCCGGACCACCCTCGGGGGTTTCGGAGCAAGCTTTGGAGCCAGCCAGAATTCTGCTCGAGCGCAAGTCGCGGGAGATGCGCGACAGCGGATATCCCGGCCGGGGTCATGCACTGTTGATCGGCTACACGGAGAACCCGTTCCGGCCGGCGGGCGCGAGTGCCGGCTGGCCGCGCCGGGAACAGGCGCTGGTCGCGTTCCGGGTCGCGGCGCTGCCTGGCAATGCCGCGGCCGACGCCGGCAGCAGACATTAGGACGGGTGATGCGAAGCAATCCGCTGGTCACCGAGGTACTGGTCGGGATCACCCGGGCTGGCAAGGCTCAGCTCGACTATCTCGGCTTGATGGTGCTGCAAGCGGTGGTGCTGTTACTTTGGTGGCCGAAGGTTGGAGTGGCGCAGATGCTGGAGAGCCAGCACGGTCCGCACACTCTGGCGGCGGTGGTTATGGCTGTGGGCGTCACCACGGCCTATTTCGCGCTGCGTGCGGGTGCGGAGGAGGTCATGCTGCCGGGCCAGCACGGACTGCGGGACTGGGCTCTGGCGACCCCTCTCGGTTGCGGTCGGGTTCTCCGTGGCTACCTGCTGGGACAGCTCGCTCACAGCCTGTACCTGCTGGTGCTTTCCTCGCCCCTGGTGTTGATCGCCTTCACGGTATCCGGGGGCGAATGGATTGCGCTCGCGTGGTGCCTGGCGGCGGTGCTCGTCCAGGCCATGTTCTACCGGTTGTGTGGCGCGATCACACACCTCACGATCGGACAGCATCGCGGCGAGAGCTACTTCGCCGTGCGCGCGATTCTGCTGCTGATATACGTTCCTGTCGGGTGGCTCGTGCCCCTCACCAGTCATATTGCGTTCACATCCCGTGCGCTCGGTGAGAGCGCTGCCGCCCAACCGGAACCTGCGTCGGTGCCCGATGCGTGGGTATTCCTGGCGGTCTACGCGGGAATGAGCGTGCTCGCGACGATCGTGCTGCATCGCTTGCTCGCGCGCGCGCGACGCGGCATGGCGGCTCCCAACGTCGGGGCCGCGTTCGGCAAGGCGGTCGCGTCATGAGCCAGGTCGCCAGTGCGCGCGATCTCTGGCTTGGCAGCCCGCGGCCGGCCCGGGAACGCCTCAGTTCGGCAGTAGCCGCCCTTACCCGCGCACGGCGCCTGCAGGTGCTTGTCGATCACGGGTTCGGGGGCTTGCTGGCGGGACTCGGCGTGGCTACGTTCGCGGTGCTGGTCGCGCGGCTCGTACCCCTGCCCTATTCGCCGTGGCAGCTCGGCGGCGCGGCGGTGATCATCGCGGTGGCGCTTGCGCTGCTGGTGGGCTGGCAGCGGCGACCCGACGCCCTCGAGGTCGCCATCCGCGCCGACCTGGCGCTCAATCTGAAGCAGCGTCTGAGCACGGCGTGGGAGATCTTGAGCGTTCGCGGTGATGCCGAGCTGGCCGAGCGGCTTTCCGTGCAGGCGGTCAACGCCGGGCTGCCGATCCACCCCGGGCGCCTGTTTCCGTTGCGGGTAAACCGCTGGGGGCAGTTATCGGCGGCCGGGGCAGCAGCGCTGCTGCTGGTGAGCGTAGTCGATCTCAACTGGGTGCAAGCGCCGGTGCCGCGCGAGGTCGATGAGCAGGTCGTAAGAGAAGGCCAGCGCCTTGGCGCGTTCGGACGCGCGATGCAGGAACGGGCGCAGCGTGACCGGCTGCCGCGCAGCGAGAGGCAAGCGGATCAGCTCGAGCGCCTGGGCGCGCGCATGGAAAGCGGCGCGCTGAACCGCGGCGAGGCACTCGGGCAACTGCGCGGGATGGGGGATTCGCTTGACAAGGAACGGATGCAGGCGCGGGCGGAGGCAAACCAGACTGATATCGGTCCGCTGCGCGGGAGCCTGGACGATGCCGACACCCGCGCGCTGGCCGAAAAACTTGCCGACCTCGAGCGCCCGGGCGTTCCGCGCAGCGATGTGGAAGACGCCGTGAAACGCCAATTGTCGGGAGACAATGAGGAACTGAGGCAGATGCTGGAGAAGCTGGCGCAAATCGACCGCGCGCGCAGGGACGACAGGGAATTGCGGAGCGCGCGCGAGCAGGTGCGCCTGGCGCTGGAGAATCTGGGCCAGTCCGGTGCCGGCACGGACGGTAGACGCGAGCCGGGGGTCAACCTCGACTTCGATGAGGAGGAGGACCGGGGTGCCAAAAGCGCCGCAGACGCGGGTGCCGATGGACGCCGGCGCAGCGAGGTCGCTCGCGGCGCCACGCGATCTGATCCGACAGGCGATTCCAGCGCCGCCCCTGAACGGGGGCACGCGCCGGTTAGTCCTGATTCGAGGAACACGGGGCCGGTCCTGAAGCCGGAGAGCCAGGCGCGCGAGGGCGAAGTGTTCGTGACCGAGGCACGGGTCCTTCCGAAGCCGGGTCGACCGAGCGTGGAGAACGTAGCAATGAGCAGCGAGTTCGCGCCACAGGTGGAGGAGGTGCTCTCCAAGGAGCAGTACCCGGCCCATTACAAGGAGTTGGTGCGGAGGTACTTTCTGAAACTGAGCGAGGGCCGCACCCCGCAACAGCAATCAACCGGTAAACGAGGTATGCAGTGAGTGACGAGCCGCGCCTGGCGCTTGCGCACGAGCGGCTGGAGGCGCTGAGGCGCCAGATCGCGCGGCGTATCGTCGGACATCATGATCTGATCAACGGCATCCTTGCCTGCCTGCTCTCGTCCGGCCACGCGCTTCTGGAAGGCGTGCCGGGTCTGGGCAAGACGCTGCTGGTGAAGACCCTGAGCGACGCGCTGCACCTGGATTTCGCCCGCATTCAGTTCACGCCGGACCTCATGCCCGCGGACATCATCGGTACCCAGGTGGTGCTGCAGGATGACAAGGGCCGTCGACACTTCCAGTTCCAGCAGGGCCCCGTGTTCACGCAGCTCCTGCTCGCCGACGAGATCAACCGCGCGACGCCGAAGACCCAGTCAGCGCTGCTGGAAGCGATGGAGGAGAAGCGCGTCACCGTCGGGCGCACCGGGCACGCGCTCCAGGAGCCGTTCATGGTGCTCGCGACGCAGAACCCCATCGAGATGGAGGGCACCTATCCCCTGCCCGAAGCCCAGCTCGATCGCTTCCTGCTGAAGCTCAACGCGACCTATCCCGGCGCGGACGAGCTCTCCGAGATCGTTGATCGCACAACGGGTGCGCCCATGCCGGCCGTCGATCCGGTGCTGAGCGCCGGCGAGCTGCTGGAGTTGAGGGAGCTCACGCGCTCCGTGGTGATCGCCGGCCACGTGAAGGACTACGCCATTCGCATGGTGCTCGCCACTCACGCGGCGAACGGTCACGCGACTCCGATGGTCCGCCGTTACGTGCGCCACGGCGCGAGCCCCCGCGGGTTGCTCGCCATCGTGCTCACTGCAAAGGCCCTGGCGCTTTTCGCCGGGCGCATCAACGTGAGCTTCGACGACCTCGCGGCCGCCGCGCCGGCGGCATTGAGGCACCGCATCCTGCTCAACTTCGAGGGCGAGGCGGAAGGGATCGAAGTGGAAAACCTGATCGCCGAGGTCATCCGCGAAACGCCGACCGTGCAGGGGGCGTCGAGCGCCTGAGCCGCACCCGGCAGCCATGGCGATGAATACGGTCACGGCGCGCGCCGGCGAGGCCAATCTCGTCTTCGACGACGCGTTCCTGCGCAAGCTGGAGCAGCTCGAGCTGCTGGCACGCAAGATCTTCCGTGGGCTGCTGCGCGGAGAGCACACGACCTCGCGCCGCGGGCGCGGGCTCGAATTCTCGGACTTCCGGCATTACCGGCCCGGTGACGACTTCCGGCACATCGACTGGAACATCTACTCGCGGCTGGATCAGCTTTTTCTCAAGCTTCACGCCTCCGAGGACGACGTGACGCTGCATCTCGTCCTGGACACGAGCGCCAGCATGGGTTTCGGCGAGCCGTCGAAGTTCGATCACGCGCGGCGACTGGCCGCGGCGCTTGCCTACATCGCGCTGCACCATCTCGATCGTGTCGGGGTGAGCGCATTCTCCGACGGCGTGGGCGCGGCCCTGCCCCCCATCAAGACGCGGCACCACATGGCGCGCCTGCTCGCGTTCCTCGGCGAGCTGCCTTGCGCCGGGGTGACCCGCTTTGACTCGGCTCTGCGCGCCTTCGCGACGCGCACAAGAAACCCGGGGCTCGTGATTCTGATCTCCGACCTGCTGGGCGCCGGAGGATTCCAGGATGGCATCGAGGCTCTGCGTTACGGCGGACACGATGTCGTGGTGATCCAGCTGCTCGCGGAGCCGGAGATCGACCCGCCACTCGACGGCGCCTTGCGCATCGTCGACGCGGAGACCGGGGATGAGCTCGACGTGACTGTCGACGCGGATCTGCGCAGGCTCTATCAGCATCGGCTCGAGCGTCACCTGCAGGACGTGGAGCGCTTTTGTCGCCAGCGCAGCGTGGAGTACCTGCGTGCCAGCACGGCCATCCCGTTCGAGGACCTCGTCCTGAAATACCTGCGCCAGGGGGTGCACCTGCGGTGATCGAGCTTGCTTACCCCCTGGCCCTGCTTTCGCTCCTGGCCATCCCGCTTCTCATCGCGCTTTACTTGCTGCGGCCGAGGCGCCGCCGGATCGTGCTGTCCACGACGGCACTGTGGCAGGCGGCACTGAAGGATCGCGAGCCAAGAGTCGGGTTCCGCACGCTGCTCAGGAACCTGAGCCTCCTGCTGCTGCTGGCGAGCGCGCTGGTGCTGGGGCTCGCGCTTGCCGGCCCGCAGTGGCTGAGCCGCGCAAGCGGCGGCGCCGACATGGTGCTTGTGCTCGACGTGAGCGCGAGCATGAAGACGCGGTCGGGCATCGGAAGGACGCGTTTTGACCTGGCGCTTGCCGAGGCCTCAAGACTTGTCGACGGCCTGCCCCGGGATGGGCGCATGCTGGTGATGACGAGCGGCCATAAGGCCCTGCTTCGGACCGCCTTCGAGGCCGACCGCGACGCGCTGCATCGGGCGCTCGCGCAAGTTCGGCCGGGCGACGAGACCGGGCGCCCACGCGAAGCCCTGGCGTTGGCGCTGTCGCTGCTCCGGGGCCGTGAGCAGGGCCGCATCTACTTTCTGACCGATGGCGCCTTCGATCCAGACGCGGATCCCGGCTCGCCCCAGGTTGAGTTCCGCGTCGTGGGAGCGCCCGCGCGCAACGTGGCCATCACCCGCTTCGACTTTCGCCAGGAGCTCGCGGCCGAGGACCGTTTCCAGGTGCTGCTGACCGTGCGCAACTACACGGACGCGCCCGTGGTTGTGCCTGCCTCGGCAAGCCTCGATGAGCAGGTGCTGTTCAGGCGGTCTCTCGCGCTCGCAGCGCGAGCGGAGGAAACCGTGGTTCTTCCGTTCACCGGCCGTGCCCGAGGGCAGGCGATAGGTCGCATCGAGGTGGACGACGACCTCGCGGCCGATAACCAGGCCTTTGCGGCGGTGAATACGGACGATCCGTTGCGTGTGCTGCTCTTCACCCGGGGCAACTTCTACCTGGAAAGCGTGCTTCAAGCCATGCCCAACCTGGACCTCGTCAAGCGTGATTCGCCGCCCGCCGAGGACATCGCGCGGCTCGCCCTCACCTACGACGTGGTGGTGTTCGATGGCATAGCGGCACCGCAGCTGCCGCCCGGGAACTTCCTGCTCGTGAACACCGTGGCGCCGGGCCTGCCATTCTCCGACTCGGGGCGGCTCGTTCGGCCGGGCACGCTCGTTCGCGGACCGAGCGCGCTGATGGGCGACGCGGATCTAACCGCGGTTCGGATCGATCAGGCCCGGCGCGTCGCCATCGACAAGCCGGGTCCCGGGCTGCAGCGCCTGTTCTGGTCGAAGGAAACGGACCTCGCGCTCGCGCTGCTCGAAGACGGCCGGAAACTGGTCTATCTCGGCTTCGATCTCGCCGGGTCGAATTTTCCGCTGCAGGCCGCCTTCCCGCTGTTCTTCAGCCGAAGCCTGGAGTGGCTTCGCCCGGCAGGTGATGGTTTTGTGTCCACCCATATAGCGGCCGGCTCAACCTGGACGATCCCGCTGCCCGCGAGCGAGACGCGGGTGACCATGCGCATGCCCTCCGGCAGATCCGAGACACTGGCGTCGGAGGGCGGATCGCTGCTGTTCGATGCCACCGCCGACGCCGGTATCTACGAATATACCCTTGCTGAAGTTAGGCGATACTTTGCGGTGAGCCTCGCCAACGCGCGGGAATCCGACGTCAACAACCGCTGGGCGCCTGCCCGGCGCCGCGAGGAGATTCGACCGGCAGGCAACGCCGCGCAGGCACTCGTGCCGCTCTGGCCCCAGCTGCTGGTGCTGGTGCTCATCCTGCTGGCGCTGGAGTGGCTCGTGTGGACCGGGAGCCGGGGCGATGCCTGAGTTCGCGCAACCGGCATGGCTCGCACTCATTGCGGTGCTGGCGCTGCTCGTCGCCCTGTCGATCCGGCGCGCGGGGCGCGCGCGCTTTCGGCCGGTCACTGCCGGCGTCCTTCGGATGCTCGCCCTGGCTGCACTGGTTGTCGCGCTCGCGGGGCCGTTCGCCGGCTCCGGCACGCGTCATACCGACGTGGTCTTTGCCCTGGATCTTTCCAGCAGCGTCGCGCGGGAGTCCATCGCCGAGGCGCTGGATTTCGTCAATCGCGCCAGGGAAACCCCGTCGGCACGCATCGGGCTGGTGGCGTTCGGGGCGGACGCAGCAGTGGAATCCCTCGTGCGCAGAGGCGGCGAGCCGTTGCGCGAGATCACGGCCCACGTGGAGCGCGCGGGCACGGATATCGGCCGCGCCATCGAGGTCGCCATCGGTGCATTTCCGGCGGCAGCGCACCGGCGCATCGTGCTGCTCACCGACGGCCGCGAGAACCTGGGCGACGCGCGCTCGGCGGCCGCGGTCGCGCGCTCCCTCGGGGTCGAGATCGACACCGTGGCGCTCGAGAGGCCCTCGGCCCGGAAGGAGATCTACGTCCAGGGCGTGACGGTGCCGCCCCGGGTGCGCGTGCACGAGCCCTTCAACGTGCAGGCGGTGGTGCGCAGCAACGAATCCGCCCGCGCCCACCTGGCTTTCATGCGCGACGGCGTGCTGGTGCGTGAATCCCCGGTTGAGCTCGAGCCGGGCGCGAACGTCTTCTCCCTGGTCGAGCAGGCGGACACGCCGGGCCTGCAGGAATACGAGGCCATCATCAACAGCGACGCGGACAGCGAGCCGGCGAATAACCGCTACCAGGCTTTCGTGCAGGTCTCGGGCGCGCCGAGGGTGCTGCACGTGGTGGACGACCGGGAAGCCGGCCGTTACGTGAGCGCGGCGTTGAGGGCCCAGGGCCTGGCGGTGGACGAAGCGCCCGCCACCGGGCTGCCTGCCAACCTGCACGAGCTGGCCGGCTACGACCTGGTGATTCTCAACAACGTCTCCGGCCTCGACCTCTCGCTCTCCAAGATGGCGCTGCTCGAGCATTACGTGCGCGACGCAGGAGGCGGCGTGGTGATGATCGGCGGGGACAGGAGCTTCGGCGCCGGCGGATACGACGGGACCCCGGTTGAACGGCTCCTGCCGGTCACCGTGGATGTGAAGACCGAGATCAGGATTCCGAGCGTTTCGGTCGCCTTCGTGCTGGACCGCTCCGGCAGCATGGGCTCGAAGGTCCAGGACGAGGAGAAGCTCACGATCGCCAAGCGCGCCGCCCTGTCGTCCATCGAGCTGCTGAAACCGCTCGACCGGGTCGGTGTCCTGGCTTTCGACAGCGGCCGCGACTGGGTGGTGCCCATGACTGAAGTGGGCGTGCGCCGGCCGATTGCAGAGAGGCTCCGCGATCTGAAAGTGGGCGGCGGCACCGATCTCCATCCCGCTCTCGAGGAGGCGCACCGCGTCATGCGCCGGGAACAGGCGCAGGTCAAGCACCTGATTGTGCTCTCCGACGGCCTAACCGAGGGCGAGAGAAACTTCGATCCCCTCGCCGCTCGCATTGCCGCCGACGGCATCACGATGTCCACGGTGGCGATGGGCGCCGACGCGGATCGCGCGCTCATGGCGAGAATCGCCACGCTCGGCAAGGGGCGCTACTACCACGCGGACGATCCCCGCAATGTTCCTCGCATCTTCACGAGCGAAACCATGACGATCACGCGGGACCTGGTCGTGGAGGGGAACATCCGGGTGCGACGGGCCTATGCGGGCGAGCTGATCGCGGGCTTCGGCGCGGACGCGTTTCCGGTCCTCGGCGGCTATCAGCGCACCTATCCCAAGCCCGCTGCCCAGGTCCTGCTCTCCGGCCGCGGCGATGATCCCCTGCTGGTGTCCTGGCGCTACGGCCTGGGCAAGGCGGTGGCGTTCACGTCGGACCTCTCCGGTCGCTGGGGCAGGCGGTGGGTTGAGTGGCCGTCATTCGGGCGCTTCGTCTCGCAGATGGCCCGCTGGACCATGCGCCGCAGCGGAACCGAATCGTTCGTGCCGCAATTCCGGTGGCGCGGACAGCGCGGCGAGATGAGCGTGGACGTGCTGGACCGGAACGATCGATTCGTGAACGGCCTCAAGCTGCAAGCCTCCCTCGTGGATCCGTCCCGGCTTGCCCGGCGCGTCGAGCTCGCGCAGATCGCGCCGGGACGCTACCACGGTGAATTTCCGGTGGCGCGCGCCGGGCGCTACACCATCACCCTCAGCGGGCGTGCCGGTGAGACGCAGGTGGGCCCCATGTCATTCGGGCTGGCGGTCCCATACTCCTCGGAGTACCTGGACCTGGGCGTCGATCAACGACTCCTGCGCGACATCGCCGGCATCACCGGTGGTCGCGTGCTGCCGCTTTCCAGCGCCGGCCTCGCCGCAGTGACCGCACCCTCGCCGCAAGCGTCCGGTCCCCTCTCGCGGGTGTGGTGGCCGTTCCTCCTGGCGGCCCTGTTACTTCTGGTGGCCGAGGTTGCGGTGCGCAGGGTGACCTTGCCCGAATCCTGGCGTGCGCGCTGGGCGAGGTGGCGCGGCGCGCGCGGGGGCACTGATGAGCCGGAGCCGGAGTACAGCGCGCTGAGCGCTGCCATCGCCCGGGAACGGGCAAGGCACCTGGCGGCCATGCGCGATGAAATCTACCTCAACGCCGACGAACCTGCCGCGCGCGCACGGCTCTATCTTGCTGCAGGCCGCAGCCGCACTCGTTGAGCGCGGGTCCTGTCAGAACGGTCGGGGCCCGCTCCGAGGCTTCCCGCGCAACTCAGCATACCCGCGGGGCGGGTCCTGTCAGAGCGGTCGTGAGCTTCTCCGGATTTCCCAGCGCACTTGGTCAATTGATTTGGACATCGCCCTTGGACGTCCAGTACCAGTACCGGAAATCCGGAACCAGATCCCAACCGCTCTGCCACCCGCCCCGCGGCCTGCGTTATGAGATAGGTTCTAGTAGAGGTGGCAGGCGACCATGTGGCCGCGGGAGATTTCCTTTTCCACCGGCACGACCTGAGAGCACATGGGCTTGACGAACGGGCAGCGCGGGTGGAAGCGGCATCCGGAGGGCGGGTTGATGGGCGACGGGACCTCTCCCGTCAGGATGATCTCCTCGCGCGTCTCGTCCGGGTGATCCGGCAGCGCCGCCGAGAAGAGAGCCTTCGTATAGGGATGCAGCGGATTGCTGAAGAGCTCCTTCGTCCTCGCCTTCTCGACGATCTTGCCCAGGTACATGACCGCGACCTCGCCCGCCATGTAGCGGGTCGTGGCCAGGTGGTGGGCGATGAGGAGATAGCTCACGTTGTACCGGCTCTGGAGATCCACCAGGAGGTTCATGATCTGCGCCCGGATCGAAACGTCGAGGGCCGAGACCGGCTCGTCCAGGATGATGACCTTGGGCTTCGACACGAGCGCGCTCGCCACGGCGATGCGCTGGCGCTGCCCGCCGCTGAACTCGTGGGGGTAGAGGTTCGCCTGCTGCGGGCGCAGGCCGACGGAAGCCAGCACCTCCTGGACGCGATCCTTCACCTCCTGGTCGGAAACCGTCTGATTGACGACGAGCGGCTCGGCCACGATATCCCGCACGCGCATGCGGGGGCTGAGAGAGGACCAGGGATCCTGGAACACCGCCTGCACCATCGTGCGGTAATGCCTCAGGTCGTCACCGCTCAACGTGTGGACATTCTTGCCGTCGGCGAAAACTTCCCCGGACGTCGGCTCTTCCAGGCGCAGCACGAGCTTTGCGGTCGTCGTCTTGCCGCAGCCGGACTCGCCGACGAGCGCCAGCGTCTCGCCCTGCGGGATCGAGAAGCTGATCCCGTCCACGGCCTGTACCCAGCCGATCACCTTCGTCCACAGGATGCCCCTGGTGACGGGAAAGTGCTTCTTCAGCGCCCTGGCCTCGAGGACCGGTGCCGTCGTCATACGCGCCCCGCTTTCCAGCAGCTTGCGGTGTGGTCTCTGCTCACGGTAACCGGGCGGGGATACTCGCGCTGGCAGCGATCGTCGGCATGGGGGCAACGCGGAGCAAACCGGCACCCCTCGGGCAGGTCCCACAGCGCGGGAGGCTGGCCCTCGATCGAGTAGAGCCGCTCCACATCCTCGTCCATGCTGGGCACCGAGTGCAGCAGCGCCTGGGTGTAGGGATGCGACGGATGGTTGAAGATGTCCCGCACCGATCCGCTTTCCACGATGCGGCCGGCATACATCACCATCACGCGATCGCACATCTTCGCGACGATGCCGAAATCGTGCGTGATGAAGATGAGCGCGAGATTCGTCGCTTCCTGGATTTCGCGCAGCAGGCGCAGGTATTGCGCCTGGATCGTGACATCGAGCGAGGTGGTCGGCTCATCGGCGATGATGACCTTCGGCTCGCAGGAGATGGCGATGGCGCCGACCACCCGCTGCTTCATGCCGCCGCTGATCTGGTGGGGATAGTCCGTCACCCGCCGCTCGGGGGCCGCCACCTTGACCTGCTTCAGGCCCTCGACCGCCCGCCGCACCAGCGATGGCTTGCGTTCGTCGGCGTGCTGGATCTCGATCGCCTCGATCAGCTGGTTGCCGACCGTGAACACCGGGTTGAGCGAGGTCTGCGGATCCTGCAGGATCATGGAAATGCGGCGGCCGCGGATCTGCCGCATCTCCTGCTCGGACTTCGGGACGAGGTCCTCGCCT
>DATBMB010000115.1:0-5738 GCA_036555035.1 Burkholderiales bacterium
CCAGGATCGAGAGATTCTCGTTGAAGTTCT
Source organism: Burkholderiales bacterium (assembly GCA_036555035.1). Taxonomy (GTDB): domain Bacteria; phylum Pseudomonadota; class Gammaproteobacteria; order Burkholderiales; family SG8-41; genus SG8-41. The sequence continues at coordinate 31 of DATBMB010000115.1, forward strand.
GCACCGCGATCGAATGCCCGGCGCCCATCAGGATGTGGCCGCGGTGCTGCAACAGCGCGTTCATCGGCACCACGAAGAAGCCGGCGAGCGCCCCGATCAGGATCATGAGCGGGATGGCGAGGACGACGCTCCGCGCAAAAACCATCGCGATCACGATGATGCCCATTGCAATGCCGACGGGGACCACGTCGACGGCGCGGTGGAGCGGAATGAACCGTGCCGCGATGACGGCGCCAGCCGCTATGCCGACGGCGCAGATGCCCTGCAGCAGGGTGGCCTGCGACAGCGTGTAGCCGAGCGCAACCTCCGCCCACTTGAGGACGATGAACTGCAGCGTCGCGCCGGCGCCCCAGAACAGCGTCGTGGTGGCGAGCGAGATCTGGCCGAACTTGTCACGCCACAGCAGCCGCACGCAGTGCGCGAACTCGCGGATCAGGAAGACGGGATTCTTGTTCGGCACGCGGTGGTCCACGCCGGTGCTCGGAATATAGAGGTTGAAGATCGCGGCGATCACGTAGATCACGATGATCACCAGGATGGCCGCTTCGGGCGGCGAGTCGATGCCGGTGTCGACGAGCGGCAGGTCGAAGTGGAGCAGTCGCGCGGACGCGCCCGCGGAGACCAGCGCGCCGCCGAGCACCGTGCCGAGTATGATGGAGGCAATCGTCAGCCCCTCGATCCAGCCGTTCGCGACGACGAGCTTCTGGTGCGGCAGGTACTCCGTGAGGATCCCGTACTTGGCAGGCGAGTAGGCCGCGGCGCCGATCCCGACAACGGCATAGGCGAAAAGCACCTGGCGGTAGTGCGATTCGCCCGGCTCCGCCCTCCAGGCGAACAGGAACAGGAGCAGGCAGCCGGCGATCTTGACCAGGTTGGTGACGAACATCACGCGCCCCTTGGGCATGGAGTCCGCGAATGCGCCGACGAAGGCCGCGAACGCCACGTAGGAGACGGTGAAGAAGAACTTGAGCAGGGGCGTCATCCACTCCGGCGCCGCCATCTGGATCAGCAGGGCGATCGCCGCGATCAGCAGCGCATTGTCGGCGAGCGAGGAGAAGAACTGCGCCGCCATGATGATGTAGAAGCCAAACGGCATGCGCGGTCCGGATGCGGGCTCGGGTAAGCGGGTGAGTCTTATACCACAGATCATGCGAAATGTGGTTGAATACTAACCCTTTTCCGGAACGCTCCCGTCATCGCGCCTCTCCGCATGTCCGACCGCCGACTCCAGGTTTTCTATACCGTCGCCCGGCAGCTCTCCTTCACCAAGGCCGCGGAGCAGCTGTTCATGACGCAGCCGGCGGTGACATTCCAGGTGAAGCAGCTCGAGGAGCAGTTCAACGCCCGCCTCTTCGAGCGCAGCCACGGCAAGATCGCGCTGACGCCCGCGGGCCGGCTCGTCATGGATTACGCCGAGCGCATCCTCGCGCTGTCGGAGGAGATGGAGACGCGGGTCGGCGAGCTGACCGGCACGATGAGCGGGCCGCTGCTGCTGGGGGCGAGCACGACCATCGCCGAGTTCGTCCTGCCCCGCATCCTGGGCGAGTTCAACGTGGAGCATCCCCAGGTGCACGCGCACCTCACCGTCGGAAATTCCGAGATGATCGAGCAACGCGTCGCCGACCACGCGCTCGACCTCGGCCTGATCGAGTCGCCGTCGCACCTTCCGGGCCTCACCACCGAAGTCTGCTGCGATGACGAGCTGGTGCTGATCTGCGCGCCTGGCCACAAGTTCGCGAAGGCGAATAGCGTCAAGCCAGATGAGCTCGCGGGCGAGCCCTTCGTGAGCCGGGAGCTCGGCTCGGGCACGCGCGAGTTCACCGACCAGTACCTGCGGGGCTGCTCCGTCGCGCCCGAGGATCTCAACATCGTGATGGAGCTCGGCAGCCCGGAGGCGATCAAGGGCGTGGTCGAAACCGGCCTGGGCTTCTCCATCATGTCGCGCTCGCGCGTGGTGAAGGAGCGCAAGCTGGGGATGCTGGTGGCGGTGCCGCTCGAGCCGCGGCTGATCCGCACGTTTTCCTTCGTGCACCCCCGGGAGAAGTTCCGCTCGAAGCTGCTCACCGCGTTCGTCGAGTTCGCCACGGCCCGGATGCGCAAGCTCGCCAACGGCGGGTGAGACCGGATGCCGGGCCGGAGCATGAAGCAGGGAGAAAATCAGCTGCTCGACGTGTTCGCGCAGCTTGCGCCCGAGCAGCAGGAGCGGCTGATCGCCTTCGCGGAGTTCCTGGCCGTCAATCCGCCGGACACGGCGGACATCGCGCGCGAGCCGGTGGCGACTCCACGGCCGGACAACGAGACGGTCACCCTGGCGATCCGGCGGCTGGTGCGGACCTACCCCATGCTCGACCGCAGGCGCCTCATGGCGGAAGCCTCGCGCTTCCTGGCGCAGCACGCCCTCGAGGGGCGCGCCGCCAACGAGGTCATCGACGAGCTGGAGGGGGTTTTCGCGCGGCACTACCAGCAGTTCAGGTCGGAACGCGGAAGCTAGCGCGTGCGCCCGCTCCTCGCCACCATCGATTCCTCGGCGCTGAAGCACAACCTCGCGGTCGTGCGCCGCCACGCCCCGCGCTCGCGCGTGCTGGCGGTGCTCAAGGCCAACGCCTACGGCCACGGCCTGCTGCGGACGGCCGCGGCGCTGTCGGGCGCCGACGGCTTCGCGCTGCTCGAGCTGGAAGACGCCGTGCGGCTGCGCGAGGCCGGATTCGGGCAGCCCATCGTGCTGCTCGAGGGCTTCTTCGATCCCGAAGAGCTCGACGCGCTGGCGCGCCACCGCCTCGCCCCGGTGGTGCACCGCATGGACCAGGTGGCGGCCCTCGACGCATTGCCGGAAGGTGCAAAGCTCGACGTCCTGCTCAAGGTGAATAGCGGCATGAACCGCCTCGGGCTCGCTCCGCGGGAGTTCCCGCAGGCGCTGGAGCGGCTGCGCGCGAGCGGGCGCATCGGCGAGATCACGCTGTTCACGCACTTCGCGGATGCCGATGAGGCGCGCGGCGTCGCCTGGCAGCTCGAGCGCCTGCGGCGGCTGCCCGCCTATGATTCGCTGCCGGTGAGCCTCGCCAACTCCGCCGCCATCCTGCGCTACCCAGAGACCCATTGCGACTGGGTGCGGCCCGGCATCATGCTCTACGGCTGCTCGCCGTTTCCGGAGAGCGTGGGCGCGGAATCGGGCTTGAAGCCCGTCATGACGCTCGAGAGCCGGATCATCGCGGTCCAGGGGCTGCAGGCCGGCGACGAGGTGGGCTACGGCGGGACGTTCCGGGCCGAGCGCGCGATGCGCGTCGGCATCGTCGCCTGCGGCTACGCCGACGGCTACCCGCGCCACGCGCCCACCGGCACGCCGATCCGGGTGGCGGACCGGATGACCCGGACGCTCGGACGCGTCTCCATGGACATGCTGTGCGCGGATCTGACGGAGCTGCCGGATGCGGGCGTCGGCGCGCGGGTAGTGCTGTGGGGCGAGGGCGCTCCGGTGGAGCGCGTCGCGGCGGCGGCCGGGACCGTCGGATATCAGCTGCTGTGCATGGTCGCGCCGCGCGTGCGGATCGTGGAAAAATAGCCTTCTTATGGCGAAGGCCAAGTCCGTCTACAGCTGCACCGAGTGCGGCGGCCAGGTGCTGAAATGGCAGGGGCAATGCCCGCACTGCCAGGCGTGGAACACGCTCGTCGAGGCGATCGCCGAAGCGGCGCCCGCGGGCGGAAACCGCTACGGGCGGATCGCGGAGGCCGGAAAGCCGCAACGGCTTTCCCAGGTCGAGGCGCGCGAGGAGCACCGCATCCCGAGCGGACTGGAGGAATTCGACCGCGTTCTGGGCGGCGGGCTCGTCCCGGGCGGGGTCGTGCTGATCGGGGGCGAGCCCGGCATCGGCAAGTCCACGCTGCTGCTCCAGGCGCTTGCCGAGATCAGCAAGACGCGACGGTCGCTCTACGTGACCGGCGAGGAATCGCCGCAGCAGATCGCGCTGCGGGCAAAGCGCCTCGGCGTGGACGCCGGGGCCGTGGTGATCCTCGCGGACACCAATCTCCAGCGCATCGAGTCGGTCATCCGGGCCGAGAAGCCGGAAGTGGCCGTGATCGACTCGATCCAGACGCTGTATTTCGACGAGCTGCAATCGGCGCCGGGGTCGGTGGCGCAGGTGCGCGAGTGCGCCGCGCGGCTGACCCGGGTCGCCAAGAGCGCCGCGGCCACGATGGTGCTGATCGGGCACGTCACGAAGGAGGGCGCGATCGCCGGCCCGCGCGTGCTCGAGCACATGGTGGACACCGTGCTCTACTTCGACGGCGACCCGAATTCGCGCTTCCGGCTGATCCGCGCCTTCAAGAACCGCTACGGGGCGGTGAACGAGCTGGGCGTCTTCGCGATGGAGGAGCGGGGGCTGAAGGGCGTCGCGAATCCCTCGGCGCTGTTTCTTTCCCAGCACGGCTCGGACGTCGCCGGCTCGTGCGTGATGGTGACGCAGGAAGGCACGCGCCCGATGCTGGTGGAGATCCAGGCGCTGGTGGACGACGCGCGCGCGCCCAATCCGCGGCGGCTCTCGGTCGGCCTCGAGCAGGCGCGGCTCGCGCTGCTGCTCGCGGTCCTGCACCGTCACGCCGGCATCGCGTGCTTCGACCAGGACGTCTTCGTCAACGCCGTGGGCGGCGTCAAGATCGACGAGCCGGCGGCGGATCTCGCCGTGCTGCTTGCGATCGTGTCCTCGCTCAAGAACGTGCCGCTGCCGGGCAAGCTCGTCGTGTTCGGCGAGGTCGGGCTGGCGGGAGAGGTTCGGCCGGTGCAGCGCGGCCAGGAGCGGCTGCGCGAGGCCGCGAAGCTCGGCTTCACGCAGGCGCTGATTCCCCACGCCAACAAGCCCCGGCAGCCGATCGCCGGGCTCGAGGTCATCGCTGTGCGGCGCGTCGACGAGGCGGTGGTGAGGGTGCGCGACCTCATCGCGAAATGATTCACCCCCTCTCCGCTCGGGAGCCTTACCATGGCACGTACCAATCCGTATGACCTCGGGCTCGACAAGAACGCGGCGAACTACACGCCGCTCACGCCGCTGTCGCTCCTCGCGCGCACGGCCTACACCTATCCGCGCCGCGTTGCCGTGATCCAGGGCGAGCGGCAGCTCGCCTGGGCGGATGTTTATGCGCGTTGCCGGCGGCTCGCCTCCGCCCTCCAGCGCCGCGGCATCGGCGCCGGGGACACGGTGGCGACGGTGCTGCCCAACGTGCCGGCGATGTACGAAGCGCACTTCGGCGTGCCGATGGCGGGCGCGGTGTTGAATACCATCAACACCCGGCTCGACGCCGCCACCATCGCTTTCATCCTGCAGCACGCGGAGGCGAAGGTGCTGCTCACCGACCGCGAGTTTTCGGCGGCGGTCGGGCAGGCGCTGGCGCAGTTGAAGCAGAAGCCGCTGGTCATCGAGGTGGACGATCCCGCATTCGAGGGCGGCAGGCGGCTCGGCACGATGGACTACGAGGATTTCATCGCGCACGGGGACCCGGACTTCGACTGGCACCTGCCCACCGACGAGTGGGACGCAATCTCGCTCAACTACACGTCCGGCACCACTGGCAACCCCAAAGGCGTGGTCTACCATCACCGCGGCGCCTATCTCAACGCCATCAGCAACATCGTCTCCTGGGGCATGGCACCGCACCCGGTCTACCTGTGGACGTTGCCGATGTTCCACTGCAACGGCTGGTGTTTTCCGTGGACCATC
>DATBMB010000133.1:0-3299 GCA_036555035.1 Burkholderiales bacterium
TCGAGCACGAGCACCAGCGAGCCTTCCGAAACCTTGTCGCCGACCTTGACCCGGACCTCCTTCACCACGCCTGCGGCGGGCGCGGGCACATCCATGGTCGCCTTGTCGGACTCCAGCGTGACGAGGGCCGCTTCCTTGTCGATGCGGTCGCCCGGCTTGACCAGCACCTCGATCACCGGGATGTTCTTGAAGTCCCCGATATCGGGGACCTTGACCTCGATCACGCTCATGCCGGGGCGAAGGGTCTCAGACGCGGGCGGGATTGGGTTTCTCGGGATCCACGCCGTACTTCCGGATCGCCTCGACGACCTTCTTCTGCGGCAGCGCTTCCTGGTCGGCCAGCGCCTTCAATGCCGCGACCGCGACGTAGCGCCGGTCCACCTCGAAGAAGCCGCGCAGCGCGCGCCGCGTGTCCGAGCGGCCGAACCCATCGGTGCCGAGCACGTTGTAGTGCGCCGGCTGCGGGAGGAACGCGCGGATCTGGTCCGCGAACACCTTCATGTAGTCGGTCGCCGCGATCACGGGTCCGGCGTGGTCTCTCAGGCACTGCTCGAGATAGGAGCGCCGCGGCTCCTTTTCGGGATGGAGCAGGTTCCAGCGCGCGGTCTCCAGCCCGTCGCGCCGCAGCTCGTTGAAGCTGGTGACGCTCCAGATATCGGCCGCGACGCCGAAATCCTTCTCCAGCAGCTCGGCCGCCGCGAGCACTTCGCGCAGGATCGTGCCGCAGCCCATGAGCTGCACCTTGAGCTTCCCCTTCGCGGCCTTTCCCGCCGAGACGAGGTGCATGCCGCGCAGGATCCCCTCCGCGGCGCCCTCCGGCATCGCGGGATGCGCGTAGTTCTCGTTCATCACCGTGATGTAGTAGTAAATATCTTCCTGGTTCGCAACCATCCGGCGCAGCCCGTCCTGGATGATGACCGCCAGCTCGTAGGCGTAGGTCGGGTCGTAGGAGATGCAATTGGGTATGGTTGAGGCGATAACGTGGCTGTGGCCGTCCTCGTGCTGCAGGCCTTCCCCGTTCAGCGTCGTGCGTCCGGAAGTGCCGCCCAGCAGGAAGCCGCGCGCGCGCATGTCGCCGGCTGCCCACGCGAGATCGCCCACGCGCTGGAAGCCGAACATCGAGTAATAGATGTAGAACGGGATCATCGGCTGGTTGTGCGTGCTGTAGGAGGTCGCCGCCGCGATCCACGAGCACATCCCCCCCGCCTCGCAAATGCCTTCCTGCAGGATCTGCCCGTTCTTGTCCTCCTTGTAGAACATGAGCTGGTCGGCGTCCTGCGGCGTGTAGAGCTGGCCGACGTGGGAATAGATGCCGAGCTGGCGGAACATGCCCTCCATGCCGAAGGTGCGCGACTCGTCCGGGACGATGGGCACCACCAGCTTGCCGATGCTCTTGTCGCGCACGAGCGTATTGAGGATGCGCACGAAGGCCATCGTCGTGGAAATCTCGCGGCCCTCGGTGCCCTTCAGCTGCGCGTCGAAGGCGGAGAGCGGAGGCACTTCCAGCGCGGCGCTCTTGCGCCGCCGGGCCGGGACGCTGCCGCCCATCGCCGCGATGCGCTCGCGCAGGTATTTCATCTCCGGGCTGTCCTCCGCCGGTCGGTAGAACGGCACTTCCTCGAGCTTGTCGTCCGGTATCGGAACGTCGAACCGGTCGCGGAACGCCTTGATCGAGGCGGTGCCCATCTTCTTCTGCTGGTGGGTGATGTTCTGGCCCTCGCCCGCCTCGCCCATACCGTAGCCCTTGACGGTCTTGGCGAGGATCACCGTGGGCTGCCCGGCGTGCTTCATCGCCGCGGCGTAAGCCGCGTAGATCTTGTGCGGATCGTGCCCGCCGCGGTTCAGCCGCCAGATGTCGTCGTCGGTCATGTGCGACACCATCTCGAGCAGCTCCGGGTACTTGCCGAAGAAGTGCTTGCGCACGAATGCGCCGTCCTGGGACTTGAACGTCTGGTACTCGCCGTCCACGCACTCCTCCATGCGCTTGAGCAGTATCCCGGTCTTGTCGCGCAGGAACAGCGGATCCCAGTACGAGCCCCAGATCACCTTGATCACGTTCCACCCCGCGCCGCGGAACGCGGACTCCAGCTCCTGGATGATCTTGCCGTTGCCGCGCACCGGGCCGTCCAACCGCTGCAGGTTGCAGTTGATGACGAAGATCAGGTTGTCGAGACGCTCGCGCCCCGCGAGCGAGATCGCGCCGAGCGACTCCGGCTCGTCCATCTCGCCGTCGCCGCAGAAGCACCAGACCTTGCGCCCCTGCGGCGCGAGGATGCCGCGGTCCTTGAGATAGCGCATGAAGCGCGCCTGGTAGATTGCCATGATCGGCCCCAGGCCCATCGACACCGTCGGGAACTGCCAGAACTCGGGCATCAGCCACGGGTGCGGGTAGGACGGGAGCCCTCGGCCTCCCACCTCCTGGCGGAAATGCTTCAGCTGCTCGTCGCTGATGCGGCCTTCCAGGTAGGCGCGGGCGTAGATGCCGGGCGCGGAGTGGCCCTGGAAATAGACGAGGTCGCCGCCGAAGCCGTCGTTCCAGGCGCGGAAGAAATGGTTGAAGCCGACGTCGTAGAGCGTGGCGGCGGAGGCGAAGCTCGCGATGTGGCCGCCGAGCTCCGAGGACTCCTTGTTGGCGCGCAGCACCATCGCCATCGCGTTCCAGCGCACGAGCGAGCGGATCTTGTTCTCCAGCTCGGCGTCGCCCGGCGAGCGCTCCTCCTGCGACATCGGGATCGTGTTCATGTACGCCGTGTTGGCGTTGTACGGGATGTAGGCGCCGTGACTGCGCGCCTTCTCGACGAGCTGCTCGAGCAGGAAGTTGGCGCGTGCCGGGCCTTCACGCTCGAGCACGGAAGCGAGTGCTTCCAGCCACTCTCGCGTCTCCTGCGGATCCACGTCGGGTTGGACGTCTCTCAGATCCATAGTGGCCACCGTGTCAAAGATCCAGAGCTCATGACCTGCACGCGGGCGCGCCCGCGCGCGCCGGGGAGGGCATTATAGCCCGGGCGCAACGCATTCAGCGCCCGCTGAATTTCGCAGGCCGCTTCTCGAGGAAAGCGCTCATGCCCTCCTTGCGATCCTGCGTGTCGAAGGCGCGCGCAAAAAGCTGCGTCTCCAGCGCGCACGCCGCGAAGAGATCGAGGTCGGCCCCGCGTCGCACGGCCTCCTTCACGAGCCGCACGGCGACCGGGCCCTTGGCCGCGATCGCGCCGGCCATCTCGAGGCCCCTCGCCCGCAGCTCGGACCCGGGACAGACGAGATTGACGAGCCCGATGGCGGCTCCCTCCGCCGCCTTCACC
>DATBMB010000205.1:0-2052 GCA_036555035.1 Burkholderiales bacterium
CTTGGCGATGATCTCCTCGATCTCGGACTTGCCGATGATCTTCTTCTGCTTCGCCTTGGGGGCGATGCGCTGCGCCGCCCCGGCCTCGTCGATGACGTCGATCGCCTTGTCGGGCAGGTGGCGGTCGTTGATGTAGCGCGCCGAGAGCTCGGCCGCGGTGGTGAGCGCGTTGGCGGTGTACTTCACGCTGTGGTGCGCCTCGAAGCGGCTCTTCAGGCCCTTCAGGATCTCGACCGTCTCGTCGACCGAGGGCTCGACCACGTCGATCTTCTGGAAGCGCCGCGAGAGGGCATGGTCCTTCTCGAACACCCCGCGGTACTCGTTGTACGTGGTGGCGCCGATGCACTTGAGCTGCCCGGTGGAGAGCACCGGCTTCAGCAGGTTGGACGCATCCAGGGTGCCGCCCGACGCCGCTCCGGCGCCGATTACGGTGTGGATCTCGTCGATGAAGAGGATCGCGTTCGGGTTGTCCACCAGCTGCTTCAGCACCGCCTTCAGGCGCTGCTCGAAGTCGCCGCGGTACTTCGTCCCGGCGAGGAGCGCGCCCATGTCGAGCACGTAGACGGTCGACTTGGCGAGCAGGTCCGGAACGTTGCCTTCGACGATGCGCCGCGCGAGCCCCTCGGCGATCGCCGTCTTGCCCACGCCGGCCTCGCCGACGAGGAGCGGATTGTTCTTGCGGCGGCGGCACAGCGTCTGCACCACGCGCTCGAGCTCCTTGTCGCGGCCGATGAGCGGGTCGATCTTGCCGGCAAGCGCGAGCGCGTTCAGATTCTGGGTGTAGTTGTCGAGCGGGCTGTTGGAGGTGTCGGCCTGGCTTTCCTGCTCGGCGTCCTGCTCGGGGTTCTTGCCCTGGTGCGCCTGCGGGGTCTTGGTGATGCCGTGCGAGATGTAGTTGACCACGTCGAGGCGCGCGATCCCCTGCTGCTGCAGGAAGTAAACCGCGTGCGAGTCCTTCTCGCCGAAGATCGCCACCAGCACGTTGGCGCCGGTGACCTCCTTCTTGCCCGAAGACTGGACGTGCAGGATGGCGCGCTGGATCACCCGCTGGAAGCCGAGGGTCGGCTGGGTGTCTACCTCGCGGTCCGCGGCGATGCGGGGGGTTTGCTCGGTGATGTGCTGCGTCAGGTTCTTGCGCAGCTCGTCCATGTTGGCGCCGCAGGCGCGCAGCACCTCTGCCGCCGTCGGGTTGTCCAGCAGGGCGAGCAGCAGGTGCTCGACCGTAATGAACTCGTGGCGTTTCTGGCGGGCTTCCACGAACGCCATGTGCAGGCTGACTTCGAGTTCCTGGGCAATCATTTCCTGTTCCTAGCCAACCCTTTGTATCACGTCTCTTCCATTACGCACTGCAAAGGATGTTGATGCTTCCGAGAGTATGCCGCGACTTGCTGCACTTTGGTGGAAGCCACATCCCGCGGATAGACCCCGCAGACGCCGATGCCTTCCCGGTGCACCTTGAGCATCACCTGGGTCGCCCGCTCCCGGGTCATGGCGAAGAACTTCTGCAGGACCACCACCACGAATTCCATGGGGGTGTAATCGTCGTTGAGCAACATCACCTTGAACATCGGCGGAGGCTTCAGCTTTGCCTTCCGAGCCTCCAGTATCGTGTCGTCCTTGTGCTGCGCCATGGCCTCCGGTTGCCTGCCCGCGACCTATCCTAGCCAATGTGGGGGGGCGGTGCAACGCGACGCGGCGCTCGCAGTGCGGAAATACGGCTTTCTTTCAGGGTCTTGACGAATGCCCGTGGGGGCGCGTAAAAGGCGCGTGTGTTTGGATACAGGCTGTCTGTTTGCCATTTACGGGGCGGCGCGGCGTGGTTCAGGCATAGCTCGGGTAGAGAAACGCCCGGTTGCTCAATCAACAATCAGGGAGACGGTATGGCAACAGGCACGGTGAAGTGGTTCAACGACGCCAAAGGGTACGGGTTCATCACGCCGGATGACGGCAGCGAGGACCTGTTCGCGCATTTCTCGGCGATCAACATGTCGGGTTTCAAGACCCTCAAAGAAGGTCAGAAGGTGAGCTTCGACGTGGTGCAGGGGCCGAAGG
>DATBMB010000207.1:0-12900 GCA_036555035.1 Burkholderiales bacterium
CTCTCGGTGGTGATGGTGATCGGCGCGATCACGGCGCTCTTCATGGCGCTGGTGGCGATCGTGCAGAACGACATCAAGCGCGTGGTGGCGTATTCCACCCTGTCGCAGCTGGGCTACATGACGGTCGCGCTCGGCGCCTCGGCCTATGCCGCCGGCATCTTCCACCTCGTGACGCATGCGTTCTTCAAGGCGCTGCTGTTCCTGGGGGCGGGCTCGGTGATCATCGCGCTGCACCACCAGCAGGACATGCGGCACATGGGCGGGCTGCGCCGTTACATGCCCGTCACCTACTGGACGATGCTGATCGGGGCCGTCTCGAGCGCCGGGATCCCCGGCTTTGCCGGCTTCTTCTCCAAGGACGCGATCATCGAGGCGGTGCATTTCTCGAAGCTGCCGGGCTCGGGATTCGCCTATTTCGCCGTGCTCGTCACGGTATTCGTCACGGCGCTCTATACCTTCCGGCTGTTGTTCATGACGTTCCACGGGCCGGAGCGCTTCCACGGGGAAGGAGGGCACGGGCAGGGTGAACACCATCCGCCGCATGAGTCTCCGGCGGTGGTGACGGTGCCGCTCGTGCTGCTGGCGATCCCGTCCATTGCCGCGGGCTGGTTCATCGGGCCGATGCTGTTTGGCGGCTACTTCGGCAATGCCATCGCCGTCGCGCCGGCGCACGACGTGCTCGCGCAGATGGGGCAGGACTTCCACGGGATCGTTGCGATGATGACCCACGCCCTCGGCACGGCGCCGTTCTGGCTCGCCGTTGCGGGCATCGCCGCCGCGGCCTGGCTTTACCTCCTGCGCCCGGACCTGCCCGGGCTCATCAAGGACAAGGCAGGGGTCCTCTACACCATCCTCGAGCGCAAGTACGGGTTCGACGAGGCCTACCAGCGGCTGTTCGGCGACGGCGCGGTGCGCTTCGGCACCGGGCTGTGGAAGGGCGGAGACGTGGCGGTGATCGACGGCGTCTTCGTCGACGGCTCGGCGCGCGCAGTGGGCTGGATTGCAATGCTGGTCCGCACCCTGCAGTCGGGGTTCATCTACCACTACGCCTTCGCCATGATCATCGGCATCCTGGTGCTGCTCACCCTGATGTTCATCGGCTGACAGCCCCATGCTCGGATTCAACCTGCTCAATCTCGCGATCTGGGTCCCGATTCTCGCCGGGGCCGCGGTGCTCGCCACCCGCTCCGACCGCAATGCCGGCCTCGCGCGGCAAATCGCGCTCGCGGGCGCCGTGCTCGGCTTCGTCGTGACGCTGCCGCTCTACGCGCAGTTCGACCCCCAGGCGAGCGGATTCCAGTTCACCACCTCCAGACCGTGGATCGAGACCTTCAACGTCAACTACCACCTCGGCATCGACGGCGTGTCGCTGCTTCTCATCCTCCTCAACAGCTTCACCACGGTTCTGGTCGTGATCGCCGGCTGGGAGGTGATCCGGGAGCGCGTCGCCCAGTACATGGCGGCGTTCCTCATCCTTTCCGGCTTCATGAACGGGGTGTTCAGCGCCCTCGACGCGCTGCTGTTCTACGTGTTCTTCGAGGCGACGCTCGTCCCGATGTTCATCATCATCGGCATGTGGGGCGGGCCGAACCGGGTCTACGCCGCCTTCAAGTTCTTCCTCTACACGCTCGCCGGGTCGCTGCTCTCGCTGGTGGCGCTGATCTATCTCTACAACGTCTCGGACGGCAGCTTCTCGCTCCTCGATTATTACCGGCTGCCGCTCGGGCAGGTGCCCCAGATCCTGATCTTCATCGCGTTCATGACCTCCTTCGCGGTCAAGGTGCCGATGTGGCCGGTGCACACCTGGCTGCCCGACGCGCACGTGGAGGCCCCGACCGGGGGCTCGGTCGTGCTCGCCGCCATCATGCTGAAGCTCGGCGCCTACGGCTTCATCCGGCTGTCACTGCCGATCGTGCCCGACGCGAGCCAGGCGCTCGCCGGGTTCGTGATCGCGCTCTCGCTCGTCGCCGTGGTGTACATCGGGCTCGTCGCCCTGGTGCAGGCCGATCTGAAGAAGCTGATCGCGTACTCCTCGATCTCGCACATGGGGTTCGTCACGCTCGGCATCTTCATCTTCAATCCCCTGGGCCTCGAGGGCGCGGTGATCCAGATGATCTCGCATGGCTTCATCTCGGGGGCGCTGTTCCTGTGCGTGGGCGTGCTCTACGACCGCATGCACTCGCGCCAGATCGCCGATTACGGCGGTGTCGTCAACACCATGCCCGTCTTCGCGGCCCTCTTCATGCTGTTCGCGATGGCGAACTCGGGGCTGCCCGGCACCAGCGGCTTCGTCGGCGAGTTCATGGTGATCCTGGGCTCGGTGCGGACCAGCGTGTGGTACGCGGCGGCGGCGGCCACGACGCTCGTGTTCGGCGCGGCCTACACGCTGTGGATGTACAAGCGCGTCATATTCGGCGCGGTGGCCAACCGCCACGTCGCGGCGCTGAGCGACGTCAATGGGCGCGAGCTCCTCGTGCTGGGACTGCTCGCGGCTCCGGTGCTCGTGATGGGCATCTGGCCCAACCCGTTCGCCGAGGTCCTGCATACCTCGGTCAACGATCTCCTCGCCCACGTCGCCCGCAGCAAGCTGCCTTAGAGACTCCCAGCACCATGGCCTACATCTCGCCGCTCCTGCCCGCCTACCCCGAGCTCTTCCTGCTCGCGATGGCGTGCGTGATCCTCATCGCGGATCTCTTCATCTCCGATGCGCGGCGCGCCGTGAGCTACGGGCTCACCCACGCGGCGCTCCTCGGCTGCTTCCTGATCACCTACCTCACCTCGGCGGTGGAGCCCGTCACCACCTTCAGCGACATGTTCGTGGACGACCTCATGGGCGACGTGCTGAAGCTGCTCACCTACCTCGCGGCCATGGTGATGCTGGTCTACGCGCGGCCCTACCTCGCGGCGCGCGGCCTGTTCCGCGGCGAGTTCTTCGTGCTGGTGCTGTTCGCCACGCTGGGCATGATGGTCATGATCTCGGCGAACCACCTGCTGACGCTCTACCTCGGGCTGGAGCTGCTGACGCTCTCGCTCTACGCGATGGTGGCGCTGCAGCGCGATTCCGCGGCCGCGACCGAGGCGGCGATGAAGTACTTCGTGCTGGGCGCGCTCGCCTCGGGGATGCTGCTCTACGGCATGTCCATGCTCTACGGGGCGACCGGGACGCTCGGAATCGGGCCGCTGGCGGAGGCCGTCCTCGGCGGCGGCGCCCCCGACGTGGTGCTGGTGTTCGCGCTGGTCTTCGTCGTCGCGGGCATCGGCTTCAAGCTCGGCGCGGTGCCGTTCCACATGTGGGTGCCCGACGTCTACCACGGCGCGCCCACGCCGGTGACGGTGTTCATCGGCTCGGCGCCCAAGCTCGCGGCATTCGCCTTCATCATGCGGCTGCTGGTGCAGGGGCTCGGCGCCGAGCAGCTGCTCCAGGAGTGGAGCCAGATGCTGATGGTGATGGCGGTGCTCTCGCTCGCGATCGGCAACGTGACCGCCATCGTCCAGACCAACCTCAAGCGGATGCTCGCCTATTCCACCATCGGGCACATGGGGTTCCTGCTGCTCGGCATCCTCTCCGGCGATCTCGTCGGCTACGGCGCCGGCATGTTCTACGTGGTGGTCTACGTGCTGATGAACCTCGGCGCGTTCGGCATGATCCTGCTGCTCTCGCGCGCGGGCTTCGAGGCGGAGAACCTCGAGGACTTCCGGGGCCTCAACCGGAGAAGCCCGTGGTACGCCTTCCTCATGCTGCTGCTCATGTTCTCGATGGCGGGCGTGCCGCCGACCGTGGGCTTCTACGCGAAGCTCGCCGTGCTGCAGGCGGTCATCAGCGCCGGGCTCGTCTGGCTCGCGGTGGTGGCCGTGCTCTTCTCGCTCATCGGCGCCTATTACTACCTGCGGCTGGTGAAGCTCATGTATTTCGACGAGCCGACCGATACCGCGCCCATCGCGCCGCGCGCCGCGGTCCGCGTGGTGCTGAGCGCCAACGGCCTCGCCATGCTGATCTTCGGGATCCTGCCCGAGCCGCTGATGGCGCTGTGCCAGTTCTCGATCCAGGCCTCGCTCTAGATCCTAGCGCGTATGCCGCGGGGCGGGTCCTGTCAGAGCGGCTGTGATCTTCTCCGGATTTCCCGGCCCATCTGGTCAATTGACTAGGACAACTCTCTTGGACAGTCAGTACCCGTACCGGAAATCCGGAACCAGATCCCAACCGCTCTGCCACCCGCCCCGCGGGTATGCCGAGTTGCGCGGGTGGCAGAATGGTCGGGGTTTGATCCGAGGCTGAAGCCTCGGAGCGGGCCCCGGCCGTTCTGACAGGACCCGCGCCATTCCGCAGTCTTCGAAGGCATGGCTATACTGCTGGGGCGGAATTTTGAGATGGGTTCGAGCAAGAAGCCCGATTTCACGGAGCGCAGGCTGCGCTCCCGGACGGTGTACCGGGGGCGGCTGCTCCACGTGCTGGCGGACGAGGTGCAGCTCGCCGACGGCCGCGGCGCGCGCCGCGAGTACATCCGGCATCCGGGGGCGGTCACGATAGTGCCGTTCCTCGACGCCGCAACCGTCCTGCTCGTGCGCCAGTATCGCTATCCCCTGGCCCGCCACTTCTACGAGATACCGGCGGGCAAGATCGACCCCGGCGAGACGCCGCTCGAGACCGCGCGGCGCGAGCTGCGCGAGGAATGCGGCTACCGGGCGCGAACGTGGCGCCACCTCACGACCATACACCCCTGCATCGGCTATTCCGACGAGCGGATCGAGCTCTACCTCGCGCGGGGGCTCACCCACGTCGGCAACGCGCTCGACGACGGCGAGCTGCTCGAGGTGGTCCCGATGAAGATGGCTGAGGCGCTGCGCTGGGTGGAGCAGGGGGAAATCACCGACGAGAAGACCGTCATCGGCCTGCTCTGGGTCGATAAATTCCTGAAACGCAAAGGATGAGGGATGAAGGATGAGGGATGACCCCCGCAGTACGGGAGTCATCCTTCAGCGGCGTCGGCGAGCCGCCGCGTCAGGCGGCGTCGGCGTCGCGTGCGGGTGCCGCCGGCGCGGCTTCGCGGTCCTTCTGCTCGAGCGGGATCGGCCGCTGGAAGAGATAGCCCTGGCCGAAGTGCGTGCCCATGCCGAGGAGGAGATTCAGCGCCTCGGGCGTCTCCACCCACTCGGCGATCACCTGCTTGTCGAGGCCGTGTGCGATGTCGTTCAGCGCGCGCACGAAGATGCGGCTGCCCTCGTCGGCCGCGAGGTCGCGGATAAAGCCCCCGTCGATCTTCAGGTAGTCGACCTCGAAGCGCTTGAGATAGTAGAAGGAGCTGAATCCCGCGCCGAAATCGTCGAGCGCGAAGCGGCAGCCCATCTCCTTCAGCCGCCGGATGAAGGTGATCGTGACGTCGATCTCCGACATCGCCGCGGTTTCCGTGATCTCGAACACGAGCTGGCTCGGATGGACGCCGCTCGAGCTGAGCAGCGAGTGGAAGCGGCGTATCCACTGCTGGTCCGAGATCGAGACCCGCGACAGGTTCACGAAGTAGCGCAGCTTCCGGTTGGCCTGTCCGCTCGTGCGCAGATAGGCGAGGAGCTTTTCCACCACCCGCAGGTCGATTTCCTGGATCACGCCCATGGATTCGGCGAGCTCGATGAAATTGCCGGGCAGGATGTAGCCGCCGTCCTCGCCGCGGATGCGCACCAGGACCTCGTGGTGCACCGCCTCGTGGTCCTTCAGGCGCACCACCGGCTGCTGGAACAGCACCAGGCGGTCCCCGTCGAGCGCGTCGCGCAGCTTCTTCGTCCAGTGAACGCGCTTGTGCGTCGTGCGCAGGTTCTCGGAGGCCTGGTCGAACAGCACGTGGCGGTTGCGCCCGCGGTCCTTGGCCTGGTACATCGCGATGTCCACGTTCGAAAGCAGCGCGAGCGCGTCCCCGCCGTGGAAGGGGTAGAGCGCCACCCCCGCGGAGGCCGCCAGGTTCGAGATCACCTTGTCGTCGGCGGCCTGGAAGCGGTAATGCCGCACCGCATCGAGCGCTTTATCGGCGACCTCGATGGAGTCCTTCCGCAGCGCCGCGGGCAGGTGGATGGCGAACTCGTCGCCCCCGAGCCGGAACAGCTCTCCGCCCAGGTTGCGCGTCACGTCGCGCAGCACGCTCCCGACCCCGACGATCAGCTGGTCGCCGGTGCGGTGGCCGAAATGGTCGTTCACGTACTTGAAATGATCGATGTCGAGGAAGATCAGCGCGCCCACGCCGCCCGACTGCAGCGCGGACTCGATGCGCCGCTGCAGGGAGAGGCGATTGGGGAGCTCGGTCAGCGAGTCGTGCAGCGCGAGGTGCTCGATGCGCTGCGAGGCGAGATGCTCCTCCGTGATGTCGCGCGCCGTGCCGCGGATGCCGAGCATGGCGCCGTTGTCGTCGAGCACCACGCGGGCGTTGATGCCGATCCAGCGGTCCTCCCCGGCGGGGGTGACGAGCCGGGCGACGTGGTGCTTGATCTCGCCGTCGCGCTTCAACGTTGCCAGGAAGCGGCGGTTGGAGACGTGGGAGGTGCCGGACTCGAAATCGAAGAAGCAGCGCCCGATCAGGTCCTTGGGCGCGACGCCGAAGATCGCGTGGGCGGCGGTATTGAGATAGGTGAAGCGCCCGAAGGAGTCGGTCGTCCAGATGAGGTCGTGGGAGGTCTCGACGAGGTCGCGGTAGCGGTTCTCGCTCTCGAGCAGGAGCTGGATGACGCGCCGCTTCTCGGCGAGCGACTTGCGCACCGTCGCCAGCTCCTTGCTGGCCTTGTCGCTCGTTTGCGCGATCCCGGAACCGGCCAGGCGGTCGATCAGCTCGCGCGAATAGCGCCGGTGCCCGCCGTGGGTGCGGCTCGCAACCAGCACGCCCTGCTCGTCCCAGCGCCGCAGCTTCTGGATCGGAATAGCGAGCACCTCGGAAACTTCCTGGATGCTGTATTCCGTGGACGGATCGCTCACGCCCTCCCCCCTGTTGAGAACCGGCTTTCTGGCCTCGGACTGAGGCCGCGCCGCGTTGCGATTGGATTCGCTCATAAGTTTATCAAATCCTCTATTTGCTGGCCAAGCGGCGCGGCATGCCCGCGCGCGCCTGCGCGATGTCGGACGTGTTGCCCTCGACCCGAGCTTCCGCGTCGAGGGGACGCGCACGCCACATCCGCTCCCGCAGCGTCCGGTTCTGCCACGCCAGGCCCCGCACCGAGCGCTGGATGCCGTCCTCGATCCGCTCCGCGTCGAGCGCGGGATCGCGGACGGGCACGGGCCGGACACCGGCCGGGCCGGCGGACGGGTCGCGGAACAGTGTCCCGTACGCGAGCTGCCGCGCGAGCTGGGTCGCGCCCAGCGCGAGGTAGGCGGGGTGATCGCGAATGACGCCGTCCTCGGCCCCGCAGGCGTGATGGCGATAGCTTGACCAGCGGTAGTCGGCCGGCTGCGGGGCAAGTCGCGCCTGCACCGGTGCCGTCTCGATCTCGCGGTAGCAGCCGAGCAGCGCCTGCCCGCCATCGATTGCCGTGATCCCCGGATCGCGGTCCCAGACCTCGCCGGTGCGCCGGTAGGTGTAATTCACGTACTCCGCGTAGTGCCCGCCGAGCGCGCCCAGCAGCGCCGCCAGCCTGGTCTCCGAGTCCAGGCTGACGAGCAGCTGCACGTGGTCGGGCATCAGCACATACGCGTGGATTGCGCCCTCGAGGCGCTCCGCCGCTTCCTTCAGGCAATCGAGGTAGACGAGGTAATCCTCGTCGCCGAAGAAGCACGGCGCGCCGCTGTTTCCGCGCTGCACGACGTGATGCGGCGTTAGCGCCATCGCAGGCACGGTCCAGTCACCCATCTCTCGCTCCCGGCCGGAAACGCGATCAGTGGATCTGTTGGGACTCGTTCAGGCCGTTCTGGCGCGAGACCAGGCGCTGCATGAGCTTGAGATCGCGCGTATTGAGCTTCAACGCGCTGTCCACCCAGATCTGCACGACGTCGAGCAGCTCCGAGAACTCGATGCGCTGCACGCGGCGGCGCACCTGCGTCAATGCGGCGAACCCGTTGCGGCTGCGGCTGCGGCGCTTGATGAGGGCGGCAACCTCGGCCTCGCCGGTGCCGTTCTCGGCCACCACGTCGACCACGCCCTGCGCGGCCATCTCCTCCGCGCTGTAGATCTTGCCGCTGGTGATGATCTCCTCCGCGCCGCGCTGGCCGATGCGGCGCTCGAGGAACGAGTAGGCGCCCATGCCCGGGAACAGGTTGAAGATGATCTCGGGGAAGCCGAAGCGCGCGCTCTTCTCGGCGACGATGACGTCGCTCGACAGCGCCGCCTCGAAGCCGCCGCCGAGGCATTCGCCCTGCACCAGGGAAACCGTGGAAAGCGGAAGCTCGTGGCCGATGTACTGGCGGTAGAGGACGTCAATACAGGCGCGCCCGTAGCGCAGCAGCCCCTGGCGGTCGCGGGCGTCGATCAGCTGCTTGAAGAGGTCGAGGTCGCCGCCGAGATTGAACACGCCCGGCAGGCCCGAGGCGAGCACCACGTATTCGATCGGGTGCTCCTCCCCGTAGCAGTCGATGGTCCCGCCCGTGCCGGTGAGATATTCCTGGAACGCGCGGATATCGGCGAGCAGCGACGGGTTGAAGCAGGGTCGCGGCTCAGGCGCCCAGCGCATCCACATCGCGCGCGTTTCCTTGTCGAAGTTCGCGCGCAGCTGCGGCGAGAAGCTCATCTCGACGCCGGTGGTGATCGGCTGCGTTGCGGGTAGTTGGCGTGCTTCGAGTACTGCTGCCGGAACATGCATGTCCATGACGTCGCTCCCTCGGAGAAAAGCGGGTTGAAAAAACAACTTATGCTCAAACCACGCTTCGATTAGAAAGTAAGTTCGCATGAGAAAGCAAATCTAACATTCTGATAGATTTTCATTTTTTGATTTAGAAACAGAGGGTAACGATGGCCCCCTGAAACGTCCTCCCCAGCCGCCGTTCCGGCCTTTTGTCGCGTACCGCGCAACACCTGTCGGCTGCCGGTCGGGCCCCAAATTGACGTCGCGCGGGCCCCTAATTGATAATCCAGATTAACTATAACGAGTAAGTCTTTGTGACAACCCGTTTTTTAAGATTCATCTTCCAGCGCCTGTTCGGAGTCCACGTCGTGGGAGATCTCTCCCAGCTCCAATCGGGGCGGGTCTTGATCGTCGCGAACCACGATTCGGCGCTCGACGGCGCGCTGCTGGGGCTCTTCCTGCCGGGGGGCGTGACCGTGGCCGATTCCGGCGAGGGCCAGCGGCATCTGCTGGTGCGGCTGCTGATGCGGTTCGTGCCGCACGTTCTGTTGAATCCCCAGCACCCGCTTGCGCTGAAGCGGCTCATCCGGCGCGTCGAGCGCGGACGTCCCGTCCTGCTGTTTCCACAGGGCCCGGCCACGCCCACCGGCGGGCTCACCAAGATCTACGATTCCGCGGCGGTCATCGCGGCGCGCTGCAATGCGTCGATCGTCCCCGTCCGGATCTCGGGGACCCTCTATTCGCGCTACTCCGCGGTCGGCGGCCTGTTCCCCAAGCGGCTCTTTCCCCGGGTCACGATCACGGTGCTGCCCGGCCGGCGGCTGCCGGCGCAGCTGCAGCGGCCGGGGAAGGCGCGGCGGCGCCGGCTGGCCGACGAGCTGCTGAAGATCATGCAGCACATGATGTTCGCCTCGCGGCCGCCCTCGACCCTGTTCGATGCGCTGCTCGATGCCGCGGCGCTGCACGGGCGCGGCACGCGCATCCTGGAGGACACGCAGCGCAACCATTCCTACGGGGACATCATCAAGGCGAGCCTGGCGCTGGGCCGGCTCGGCTCGCGGCTCGCGGGGGAGGGGGAGATCGTCGGGGTGATGATGCCCAACCTGGCGACGACGGTCGCGCTTCTCATCGGGCTCTCCGCGATGCGGCGCACGCCGGCGCTTCTCAACTACACCTCCGGGCCCGACGCGCTGCGCAGTGCCTGCATCGCCGCCGGGATCAAGACCCTCGTCACATCGCGGAGGTTTGTTGAAGTCGCGCGGCTGGGGAGCTCCATCTCGGCGCTTTCCACGCTGCGCATCATCTACCTGGAGGACCTGCGAACGCAGTTCGGCCTGCTCGACAAGCTCTGGCTCATCGGCTGGGCGCTCTGGCGGCCGCGCGCCGCGGTGCCGCGCGGGGACCCGGAGGAGACCGCGGTAGTTCTCTTCACCTCCGGCTCCGAGGCGCGCCCCAAGGGCGTCGCGCTCTCCCACCGCGCGCTGCTCGCGAATATCGCGCAGATGGGCGCGGTCATCGATTACACGCCGAACGACACGTTTCTCAACTCGCTGCCGATGTACCATTCCTACAGCCTGACGGCGTGCACGCTGCAGCCGCTGCTGACCGGCACCCGCAGCTACCTCTACACGACGCCCCTGCACTACAAGGTGATCCCGGAGCTGGCCTACACGCGTGGCGCCACCTACGTCTTCGGCACCAGCACCTTCCTCGCCCACTACGCCCGCCAGGCGCATCCCTACGATTTCCACAAGACGCGGGTCGTCGTGTCGGGCGCCGAGAAGCTCAACCCGGAGGTGGCGAGCCTGTGGATGAACCGCTTCGGGCTGCGCATCATGGAAGGCTACGGCACCACCGAGTGCGCGCCGGTGCTCTCCCTCAACACGCCGATGAGCTACAAGCCGGGCACGGTCGGGCGCATGCTCCCCGGCATCGATCACCAGCTGGTGCCCGTGCCCGGCATCGCCCGCGGCGGCGTGCTGCACGTCCGCGGCCCCAACATCATGCGCGGCTACTACCTCTACGAGAAGCCCGGCGAGCTGCAGCCGCCGCACTCCGAGGTGGGCGAGGGCTGGTACAACACGGGCGATGTCGTCGACATGGACGAGGACGGCTATTTCACCATCCACGGGCGCGTGAAGCGCTTTGCCAAGATCGCGGGCGAGATGATCTCGCTCGAGGTCGTGGAGCGCATCGCCCTCCACGCCTCCCCCGGCCAGCAGCACGCCGCGGCCCTCGAGCTGATCTCGCAGGCGGGCGAGAGCACCGTGCTTTTCACCACCGACCCGCGGCTCGACCGCATCGCCCTGCAGAAGGCGGCGCGCGAGCTCGGGGCGCAGGATCTGGCCGTGGCGCGCCGCGTCGTGCACGTGGCGACGCTGCCGCTGCTCGGCAGCGGCAAGACCGATTACGTGAAGCTCAAGTCCATCGCCGACGCGGGAAACGCCGCGGCCGCTCCCCGCCACTGATTGCCCTTGCCCGCGTGCCGGCCGGCAGCCGGGTGTAAGATGGTTCCGTCACCGCGCCGCGGGCGTTGCCGCCGCGGCGCCCGGTGATCCCGTCAACAGGAGGACACCATGGCCAAGGGGAAAGGGAAGGGAAGCGTCTACCGTGTCACCGAGCTGGTCGGAACCAGCAGGACCTCGTGGGAGGATGCCGCGCGCAACGCCGTGGAAACCGCGTCGCATTCCCTGCGCGACCTGCGGGTCGCGGAAGTGACCAAGACCGACGTCGTCATCGAGAACGGCAAGGTTGCGTCGTTCCGCGTGCGCGTGAGCCTGTCGTTCAAGTACGAGGGTTGAGCTAGTCGGGCAGCGCCGGCAGCGCGCGCAGGTAGGCGATCATCGCCGCGAGGTCCTGCGGCGTGAGCTTGCTCGTGGTGTTGGTGATGACCTCGGCCATCGACTCATCCGGAAAGTCGCCGTCCGGGGTCGTGCCGATCACCAGGAAATCCTGCAGCTCCTTGTCGCTCCATTTCTTGAGGCCGGTCGGCGTCAGGTTGGGGATATCGTTGCCCTCGGGGCCCTTGCCCCCGGCGAGCGAGCGGCTCTTCTTCGGCCCACCGAGAAAATTGCGCGGCGTGTGGCACTCGCCGCAATGCCCGAGCGCCTGGACGAGGTAGGCGCCGCGATTGATGATGTCGGAGACGCCCGGCGCGCTGACGAAGGGGCCGGGCGTGAAGAAGAACCACTTCCAGACCGTGACCAGGAAGCGCCAGCCGAAGAAGAGCCACAAGTCGTGCCCGCGGCTCGCCTGGCTGCTCGGCGCGAGCGTGCGCAGGTAGGCCCAGAGGTCGCGCAGGTCGTTGTCGGCGATCCCGGTGAACGAGGGGTAGGGAAACGCCGGGAAATAATTCGCGCCATCGGGGCGCCGGCCGTGGCGCATGGCGCGGATGAAGTCGGCTTCGCCCCAGCGTCCGATGCCGGCTTGCGGGTGGGGCGTGATGTTCGGGCCGTAAAAGGTGCCGAAAGGCGTCTTCAGCTCGCGGCCGCCGGCGTAGGGCGTGGCGCCCTCTTTCGCCTCGGTGTGGCAACCCAGGCAGCCGCCGGCCCTGGCCAGATATTCCCCGCGCTTGGCGTCGCCCTGCGCCGCTGCGGGCGCGATCGAGACGCCCAGCACCCCGGCCAGCACAACGGACTGAATCGCTTGTCGCATCGTGTCCTGAACCCTTCATCAGTCTGTACTACTCATCGGGCGCCTGTCGAGACCGATCGGCGTACGGTGCCTCCGCAGAAAGCGAAAACCCCGCCGCAGCGGGGTTTTCGCATCAAGCCATGCCGGCGCTATTTGGTGCGGAATTCCTTGTGGCAGCCGCCGCAGTTCTTCGCGAGCGCGCCGAAGGGGCCCTTTACCGCGTCCAGGGTGCCGGCCTTCGACGCGGCGACCAGCTTCCGGGCGTCGGAGTTGAAGCCGTCCACGGCCTGCTTGAACTTCGAGGCGTTGGTCCAGATCTCGGGCCTCGCCTTCGTGTCGCCCTTGTCGGAGCCGGGCAGGAACGCGTCCGGAAGCATGAAGCTGGTGGACTGGATCACCCCCGCGTACCACGCGAACAGCGCGGCATCGTAGGGCTGCTGGCCCTTCACCATCAGCGCCATGGGGCGCATGTTCCAGGACTGCACCGTCATCACCGCCTTGCGGTACTTGATGATGTCC
>DATBMB010000120.1:0-3729 GCA_036555035.1 Burkholderiales bacterium
CGCCCGTCCTTCAGCCGCTGCGACATGCTGGCGACGTGAGCCTTGATGGTTTGCGCGACCTGCGGATCGTCGGACTCCGTGACCGTCTTGATGCCGTCCGGCAGATTCGTCACCGTGCGCCTGATCCTGGTGTGATTCATCAGCAGATCGTGGACCAGGCCCATGTCGGCCGCAGATCCCTCGTCCTGCCGCGTGAGCATGCCTACCGGGCCCGCCATCGGGCCATGGCTGCCCGCCGCCGGACCGTGATCCATGCCGCGCATCATCCCGGGGCCCTTACCGTGCGTCATCCCCGGCCCCTTGCCGTGCATCATCCCCGGACCCATCTCACCGGTTTGGGCGAGCGAAGCAGCGACCGCCAAACCGATCCCTAACGCTGTAACCACTCCGACCGCAATCTTGCTCGAGCGCATCATGATGCTCTCCAGTTATTGGATGAAAAAGAGATTGGGGCGAGTTTCCCCGCCCCGGATTCCGTCAACGGGCCGCTTAGTTTGTGGTGGGTGCCGGGGGCGTCGTGCCGGTGCGCGGGCCGAAGCCGGCGTGCGGGCCGCGGTGCTCGGGCAGCGTGATGCCCTTTTCCTTCGCGCGCTTCTCCATCTCGGTGCGCGTTGCCTCGGCGATTTGCTGGCGCTCCTCGGGCGTCTTGGCATTGCGCATCTTTTCCATCAGCGCCGTGCGCTCTTCGGGCGTCATGAGCTGCTGTCCGGCGCCATGGCCAGCCGCGCCGAAGCCCATCGGGCCGTGGCCTGCGCCGCCTTTGGCGCCGTGCTGCATGCCGCCTTGTGCGCCGTGCTGCATGCCGCCCTTCATGTGCGGACCCATTCCCGCGCCCATCTGTCCCGGCTGCGCGTAGGCGGCAATGCCGATTCCGAGGCCAAGCGCAGCGGCGATACCCACCGCGAATTTGTGAGACTGTTTCATTATCATTTCCTTTCCTTGGTTGATGTCTGTTACCTCGATCGCCTGCCCACGCCAGAGGATTCCGGCAGGGGGGCGGTCTCAGCACGGTCCATTCAATCACCTAGATGTAAGCGCCCGATGTCAGGAAATGGCCGATTTGTATCGCAGCCTTGCAGGGAGCACTTTTGTTACATTGCGTTACAATTTTTTTGCCGCCCGCCGAATGCCTGCGGTATACAGCCGCCATGACGAAGCAGGACCACATCCTGGTTGTCGACGACGACGCGGAGATCCGCGGCCTTCTGCGCGAGTACCTCCAAAAGCACGGCTACCGCGCGACGGTGGTGGCCGACGGCAAGGCAATGCAGGCTGCGCTGGCGGCGGCCAAGCCGGATCTCGTGGTGCTGGACCTGATGCTGCCGGGCGAGGACGGACTCAGCCTCTGCCGCGCGTTGCGTTCTCGCTCGAGCGTGCCGGTCATCATGCTGACCGCGCGCGGGGAGGAAACCGACCGCATCGTGGGGCTTGAGATGGGCGCCGACGATTACCTCGCCAAGCCGTTCAACCCGCGCGAGCTGCTGGCGCGGATCCGGAGCGTGCTGCGGCGCGCGCGGTCTCTGCCCGAGAATCTCGCGCCGGAGACGGTCAACGCGTTCCGATTCGGGGGCTGGACGCTCGATGCCGCGACGCGCAATCTCACCGCGCCGGATGGCGTGGTCATTCCGCTGAGCGGCACGGAATACCGGCTTCTCAGGATTTTTCTCGCGCATCCGAACCGCGTCCTGACGCGGGACCAGTTGATCGATCTCATGAGCTCCCGCGACGCCGAGGCTTTCGACCGGGCCATCGACGTCCAGGTGAGCCGGCTGCGCCACCGCCTGCGCGAGGATGCGCGCGAGCCCACGATCATCAAGACGGTGCGCAGCCAGGGCTACGTGCTCGCGGCGCACGTAGACGTCGTCAACTGATGCGTTTAGTGCCGCGCTCCCTGTTCAGCCGCCTGGTGCTCGTACTGCTCGCCGGGCTCGTCGTTGCACAGCTCGTAAGCTTGGCGATCCACATGCACGAGCGCGGCGAGCTGCTCTCGCAGGCGAGCGGCCGGCAGTCCGCGCAGCGCATCGCTGACGTCGTGGGCTTACTCGAGACCCTCGATCCCGCCGAGCGGCCGAGAATCGTCTCCATCCTCAGCGCGCCGCCGATGAGGATCAGCCTCGATCAACCGCCGCTGGCTGCGGGAGGACAGGACGCCGACACGGCCGCACGCGCATTGCTGTTCGAGGCGATGCTGCGCCGGTTTCTCGGTGACGGGCGGCCGGTCACCGTGCGGGTGGCGGAAGCACCGGCCACTCCGCTCAAGCCGGCGATGAAACGCGGCGCGAAGGGACCGGGAATGCATGGCGAGTGGACGCCGCCCTGGGCTGCGATGCACGAGGCGTCTCCGTCCGGCCTCTCGTTCGCGGCGCAGGTGCGGCTGCGGGACGGCGCTCTCGTCACGTTCGACGCGCGGCCGCCGACGCAGACGGCGGGCTGGCCGTACCGGCTCCTCCTCAGCATCGCCGTGCTGCTGGGCGCGGTCATCGCAGTGTCGCTCATCGCTGTGCGCTGGGCGACGCGCCCGCTGAAGGCGCTCGCCGACGCGGCCGACGACCTCGGCCGGAATATCGATCGTCCGCCCTTGGAGGAGAAGGGCCCGCTCGAGGTGGCGCGCGCGGCGCGCGCGTTCAACACCATGCAGGCGCGCCTGGCGGCTTACATTCGCGATCGCACCCGCGTGCTCGCGGCGATGTCGCACGATCTGAAGACGCCGATCACGCGCCTCCGCCTGCGCGCCGAGCTGCTCGAGGATCCGCAGGCGCGCACAAAGCTCACGAAGGACCTCGACGAGATGGAGGCCATGGTTGGCGCGACGCTCGATTTCCTGCGCGGCCAGGAAAGCGGCGAGCCCGCGCGGCCGGTGGACGTCATGGCGCTGCTCGAGAGCCTGCAGGCGGACCTGAGAGAAACCGGCGGAACGATGGAAATCGGGGGCACGGCGATCAGGCCCTATCCGGGCGCGCCTCAGGCGTTGAAGCGGTGCCTCGCGAATCTCGTCGAGAACGCCGTCAAGTACGGGCGGTCGGCCCGCGTTACGGTCGATGACAACGATGCGCGCCTCGTCATCCGGGTCCAGGATGACGGACCTGGGCTCCCGCCGGCGGAGCTCGAAAAGGTTTTCGATCCGTTCTACCGCGTCGAGGGCTCGCGCAGCCGCGACACAGGCGGTACTGGCCTCGGCCTTACTATCGCACGCGGCATCGCCGAAGCCCATGGAGGCCGGCTTACCCTGCGCAACCGCGAGGAAGGAGGACTCGAGGCCACGCTGGAACTCCCCCGGATGCCCGCCACGTGGCCCGCTACACCCGAGCGGGCCGGCGCTGCCGCCGCCACCTCGCGACGGGGTTGATCTGGATCAATCGCGGCTCGCCGTCCCCGTGCGAAAGTTGCTGCGCTTTTCACAACAGGAAAACCAGAAGGATTTGGCGTGAGCCTTGTTTCGGCAATTGAGCTTTCAAAGACCTACCGGGTCGGCGACGTGGACGTGCCGGCATTGCGCGGGGTCAATTTCACGATCGAGCCCGGGGCGTTCGTCGCGTTCATTGGCCCCTCGGGCAGCGGCAAGAGCACGCTGCTCAACATGGTCGGCTGCCTCGACCATCCCACCACGGGGAAATTGCGCGTCCTCGATACCGATGTCGCCAGCCTCGACCGGCACGCCGCGGCCACCTTCCGCGGCACTCATCTCGGATTCATCTTCCAGGACTTCAACCTGATTCCGGTGCTCTCGGC
>DATBMB010000026.1:0-2167 GCA_036555035.1 Burkholderiales bacterium
ACGATCACCGCCTTCGCGAGGTAGGCAAACCAGAACTTGCGCATGAAGAAGTAGTGGAAATGAAACGAGAGCTCGCGCGTGACGTAGGGATTGCCGAACTCCTCGACGGGGAGCGAGATCGTCAGCCCGACGTTCATGCCGCGGGCCTCGGCGGCGCCGCGGCTGGCCGCCTCCATGATGCCGGGCCCGCCGCCGGTGCACACCACGAAGCGCCGCTCGTTCGAGTCGAGCCCCTTCGACCACTGCGTCAGGCGGTAGGCGAGCGTGCGCGCGGCTTCGTAGTAGACCGCCATCTTCACCGCCGTGCGCGCGGCCTCGAGGTCGCCGTCGCCCGCCTCGGCCTTGCGCAGCGCTTCCCCGGCCTCCTCGCGCGACTTCACGCGCGCCGAGCCCATGAAGACGATGGTGTCGTCGACGCGCAGGCGCTCGAACCGGCTCTTCGGCTCGAGATACTCCGACAGGATGCGCAGGGAACGGCCTTCCCTGCTGTTGATGAACGACGGGTTGGAATACGCCTTGGCGTTGTGGTGTCGGCGTTCAGCCATCGCCGCCCCTTACTCGGGGATCGCGCCGAGCAGATAGACGGCGCGGATGACCGGCCCCGGGTCGCCGAGCGCGCCGAACCAGCGGCCGAAGATCTCCGTGATCTCGCCGCTGCGATAGAGCTGCGCGAGGCCCGCGTTCACCGCGAGGCGGAAATCGGCGTCCCCGCGCGGCAGCACGATGCCGTAGGGCTCGAAGGAGAGCTGGTCCGCCATCAGGAAAAGCGATTTCTGGTCCCGGGCGTTTTTCGCCGCACCCAGCAACAGCATCTTGTCGCTCGCGAAGGCATCGACCTTGCCGTTCTCGAGCGCCGCGAAGGCCTCGTCGCGGGTCTTGAACGGCACCACGGTGGTGTTCAATTGTCGCTGCTTCAGCTGCTCGTTCACGGCGCGCTCGTTCGTGGTGCCCCCGATCACCGCGATGCTCCGGCCGGACAAGTCCGACAGCGAGCGCAGGCCCAGCGCGGCTTTCGTCAGGATACCGGTGGACTCGACGAAGATCGTGCTCGAAAAATCCACCTGCTTGAGGCGCGAGAGCGTGATGGTGCTCGAGCCGCACTCCATGTCGGCCTGGCCCCTCGCTACGGCGTCGAAGCGCGTCTGGACGGTGACCGGGTGCCACTTGACCTGCAGGCCCTGCATTTTCAACTGGCGCTCGATCATGTTGACCACCCGCTTGCAGAGGTCGATCGAGAATCCGCCGATCTGCTGCTTGTCGTCGGTGAATGAGAACGGGGTCGCGTCGGCGCGGTAGGCGATGGTCACGGACTTCGTGGCGGCGATCTTCTTGAGCCGCCCTTCCTGGCTTTGGGCGTGGACGCTGCCTGTCGCAAGGAGCAGGGCAGCCGCGAGCATGCACGTGCGGATCATGGAGTTTCCCGGGAGTTGACGTGGATCGGAACGCGCGACGATACCGGCAATTCCCGATGGTGGCAAATCCGCCGCGAATCAAATCTCGCGCTTGGGTGCGAGCCCGGTCTCCTCGCCCAGGTCCGGCTCCCCGCACAGCCGCAGGATTTCCGCCCGCGTTGCGTCGCGCAGCCGGATCGCCGCGCTCCAGTCGCTTCCCTGCGGCGCGACCGGAGCACTGAACGTCACGCTGATGCGGCCGCGGCGGATGAGCCATTGCCCGTCCCGCAGGACCGAGCGCGTGCCGCGGAGGGTGACCGGCACGACCGGCACCCCCGCCTGTGCCGCGATCACGAACGCCCCCATGCGGAACGGCAGCAGCCCCGGCATGCGGCGGAACGTTCCCTCCGCGAACACGATGAGCGACTGGCCGCCGCGCGCCCGCTCGGCGAAGCGGCCGGCGTCTTCCACGCCGCGCTGGACATCGAAGCGCTCGACGAACACCGACCCGATGGCGCTGAGATAGATGCGCGGCAGCCAGTGATCGAGCAGCTCGCGCTTGGCGACGAAGCACTTGGGCTCGCGCAGCGCGGAGGCGAGCACCACCCCGTCGAGGTAGCTCCCATGGTTGGTGACCATGACGCAGGGGCGCCCCGGCGGCACGTGCTCCAGGCCGCGCACCGAGAACGGCAGCCCGGCCAGCGCAAGGAACAGGCGCCCCGTGCGATGGCTCAGCGCCCAGCACCAACCTGTGCGCCTGAGGAGCGCGCACGCGG
>DATBMB010000035.1:0-28265 GCA_036555035.1 Burkholderiales bacterium
CGTTGAAGTGAGCCGGCTCGCGCGGCGCGAAACACCCAAGGGCGAGTTCTTCTTTCACCGCGGCATCGCCAAAGGCGCTCACCTCGACGCAACCCTGGCGCAGAGGGTGGAAGCCGCCCTCGAAGGGCTCCCGATCCCGAAAATGATGCGCTGGGGGTCGGGCGACCAGAAATTCGCGCGGCCGGTGCATGGGCTCATGATGCTGCACGGCTCGCGCGAGGTACCGGGCCGTGTCCTCGGCGCGGAAAGCTCGAGGAAGACCCTCGGCCACCGCTTCCTCTCCGGCAGTCCGGTTGCTCTCAAGCACGCTGACGACTACGAGCGGGCGTTGCGCGAGCAGGGCAAGGTCATCGCCAATTTTTCAGCTCGGCGCACCCTGGTCATCCAGGCGCTCGAAGCGGCCGCCGGCCGCGACGCCGCGCTGGTCGCGGACGACGCCCTGCTTGACGAGATCACCGCGCTCGTCGAATGGCCCGCGGTCCATGCGGGCGCGTTCGGCCGCGAGTTTCTCGAGGTGCCGGAGGAATGCCTGGTGCTGTCGATGCAGCGGCACCAGAAATACGTCCCGCTGCGCGACCGGGCAGCCGGGAAGCTCGCCCCCCGCTTCCTCTTCGTGTCCAATCTCGAGACGAAGCAGCCGAAAGAGATCATCCACGGCAACGAGCGCGTGCTGCGGGCGCGCCTCGCCGACGCGAAATTCTTCTACGACCAGGACCGCAGGACGCGGCTGGAAGCGCGCGTGCCGCGCCTCGCGGACGTGGTCTTCCACGGCAAGCTCGGCAGCCAGCTCGAGCGCGTCGAGCGCATCCAGCTGCTCGCCGGCAAGATCGCGCACCAGACCGGCGCCGACGCGCTCGTCACGGGGCGCGCCGCCTGGCTTTCCAAGGCGGACCTGCTCACCGAGATGGTCGGCGAGTTCCCCGAGCTGCAGGGCACCATGGGGCGCTACTACGCGGTGCACGACGGCGAGCCGCAGGCGGCCGCCGACGCGATCGAGTCGCACTACCGGCCGCGGTTCGCCGGCGACGCCCTCCCCGAGGGCCCGATCGCCATCGCCGTCGCGCTCGCGGACAAGCTCGATGCGCTCGCCGGCCTGTTCGGCGTGGGACAGGTACCGACGGGCGACCGCGACCCGTTCGGGTTGCGGCGCGCCGCGCTCGGGATCGTCCGCATCCTGGTCGAGCGCCGTCTCGCGCTCTCGCCGGGCGATCTCATCGCCGCGGCGTTCAAGCAATACGGCGGGCGCGTCCCCGACGCACAGGCCGCGCTCGAAGCCTTCATCTACGAGCGGCTGGCGGGCTACCTGAAGGACGCGGGCTACACGACGCTGGAGGTCGACTCGGTCGTGAGCCAGCGGCCGGCGCGGATCGATCTCGCGCCGCGCCAGCTCGAGGCCGTCCGCGCCTTCAACAAGCTGCCCGAAGCGGAGAGTCTCGCGGCGGCCAACAAGCGCGTGGTGAACATACTCAAGCAGGCCGCGGCCAAGCACGAGTCCTTCCTCAACGTCCATCTGGACCGGCTGAAGGAGCCCGCCGAGCGCGAGCTCTATTCCGCCCTGACGATCACTTCGGACAACGCCAGGAGCCTCTATGAGCGCGGCGATTACACCGGCTTTCTCAAGACCTTTGCCGCCCTGAAGGGCCCGGTCGATGCGTTCTTCGACTCGGTGATGGTGATGGTGGACGACCTCGAGCTGCGGCAGAACCGGCTCGCGCTGCTCGCCGAGCTGCGCAAGCAAATGAACCGCGTCGCCGATCTCTCCAAGCTCGCCGCCTGAGATGAAGCTGGTCATTCTGGACCGCGACGGGGTCATCAACCACGACAGCCCGTCCTACATCAAGAGCCCCGACGAGTGGAGGCCGATCGCGCGGAGCCTCGACGCGATCGCGCGGCTCACGCAGGCGGACTACCGCGTGGTGGTGGCGACCAACCAGTCCGGCGTCGGGCGCGGGCTGTTCGACATGGCGACGTTGAACGCGATCCACGACAAGATGCACCGCGCGGTCGCGCAGGCGGGCGGGCGCATCGACGCGGTGTTCTACTGCCCGCACGCCATGGAGGCGAACTGCGGCTGCCGCAAGCCCAAGCCCGGGCTGCTCGAGGACATCGGCCGGCGCTTCAACACGAGCCTCAAGGACGTGCCGTGCATCGGCGACCAGCTGCGCGACCTGCAGGCGGCGGCGGCCGTTGGCGCGCAGCCGATCCTGGTGCTGACCGGCAAGGGCGCGAAGACGCAGCGCGAGGGGGGCCTGCCCCCGGGCACCCGCGTATACGCCGACCTCGCGGATGCGGTGACGTCGCTCGTTCGATGACTGCCGTCCTGCGGTCGTCGCTCTACGCGCTCTACCAGGCAGTCGTCACCCCGGTTTTCGCCGTCCTCGCGCTCCTGCTCTTCCCGCTGCCGGCGGCGGCCCGCTACCGCTTCATCACCACCTGGTCGCGGCTGATGCTCTCCGGCGCCGAGACGATACTCGGCATCCGCTACCGCGTGCTCGGCGCGGAAAACCTTCCCGCGCCCCCGTACATCGTGCTCTCCAAGCACCAGTCGGCGTGGGAGACGCTCGCGTTCCAGGTCTTGTTCCCGCAGCAGGTCTGGGTCGTGAAGCGCGAGCTGCTGTGGATCCCCTTCTTCGGCTGGGGCCTGGCGATGCTCTCGCCCATCGCCATCGACCGCGGCGCCGGCCCGCGCGCGCTCCATCAGCTGCTCGAGCAGGGACGGGAGCGCCTGGCGCGCCGCTACTGCATCGTGATCTTCCCCGAGGGCACGCGCATCGCCCCGGGCAGCCGCGGCAAGTACCAGGTCGGCGGCGCCTGGCTCGCGGTCAGGACGGGAACGCCGGTGCTGCCGGTCGCGCACAACGCCGGCGAGTTCTGGGGGCGGCGCGCGTTCGTCAAGCGGCCCGGAGTGGTGACGGTCAGCATCGGCGCGCCTATCGACTCCCGGGCGTTGACGCCCGAGCAACTCATCCACCGGGTGGAGGACTGGATCGAGAGCGAGATGCAGCGCATCGGCAGCGCAGGCGGGGAACGCTAGCTTGTCAACGGAGAGCGGCGGAGCGCGTTTTACTGGGGGCTTCCGACCGCTTACCATCCTCCCAATGCGTGCCCTCCTCTCGATGATCGCGCTCGCCGTGCTGGTGGCGGGATGCGGCTACAAGACGCCGCTGAGGCTCCCCAAGCCCGGCGAAAAGCCTGCTGCCACCAAGCCTGCGCCCGCCGAGAACGAGAAGAAGCCCGAAGAAGGTGAGCCGTGACGCACTTCGACTACCGTAACGGCGAGCTCCACGCCGAGGGCGTTCCGCTCGCGCGCGTGGCGGAGCGCTACGGCACGCCGTGCTACGTCTATTCGCGGGCGGCGGTGACGGCGACCTATCGCGCCTTCGACACGGCGTTCGCGGAGCGCGACCACCTCGTCTGCTACGCGGTGAAGGCGAACTCGAGCCTCGCCGTGTTGAACGTCCTCGCGCGCCTCGGCAGCGGCTTCGACATCGTTTCCGGGGGCGAGCTCGCGCGCGTGCTCGCGGCGGGCGGCGATCCCGCCCGGATCGTGTTCTCGGGCGTGGGCAAGACGGCGGAGGAGATGCGCCGGGCGCTGATGGCGGGCATCCTGTGCTTCAACGTCGAGTCGGAAAGCGAGCTGCTGCGGCTCGACGCCGTGGCGGCGCAGTGCGGCCGCACCGCGGCGATGAGCCTGCGCGTCAACCCGGATGTCGACCCGCGCACGCACCCCTACATCGCGACGGGATTGAAGGAGAACAAGTTCGGCATCCCCTACGAGGACGCGCTCGCGCTCTTCCGGCGCGCGCGGGAGATGCGCCACCTCGCCGTCACCGGCGTCGGCTTTCACATCGGCTCGCAGCTGACGGAGGTCGCACCGTTCGTCGCCGCGCTCGACCGCGTGCTCGAGCTCGCCGACCGCCTGCAGGCGGAGGGTCTCAAGCTCGCGCACGTCGACATCGGGGGCGGCCTCGGCATCCGCTACCGCGACGAGTCGCCGCCCGCGCCGGGCGACTATGCCAAGGCGCTCTCGAGCCGGCTCGGCAGCCGCACGCTGAAGATCCTGCTCGAGCCCGGACGGGCGCTGGTCGGCCAGGCGGGGGCGCTCCTCACGCGCGTGGAATACCTGAAGCACGGGCGGGAACGCAATTTTGCGGTGGTGGACGCGGCGATGAACGATCTCCTGCGGCCGGCGCTCTACGACGCCTGGCACGACGTGCTTCCGGTGCGAGCCGGCAGCGGCGGCGCGCACTACGAGATCGTCGGACCGGTGTGCGAGACCGCCGATTTCCTCGCGCGCGACCGCGCTCTCGACCTGCGCGAGGGCGACCTCCTCGCGATCATGGCGGCCGGCGCCTACGGGATGAGCATGAGCTCGAACTACAACACCCGCCCGCGCGCGGCCGAAGTCATGGTGGACGGGGCGGCGCTCCACCTCATTCGCGAGCGCGAAGCGGTGTCCGAGCTGATGGCGCGGGAGATGCTGCTGCCCTAGGGGTTGAGCTGGCGATAGACCGCGGTGGCGATGCGCAGCAGCTCGGTCCTGTCCACCTCGCCCGAGAGCGCGTAGCCGAGCTTGCGGTCGAGCCAGTAGAACACGCCCACGCGGTTTTCCTGCGCGAAGCGGAACGCGGTTTCGCGGTTGTCCTCCACGTTGACGCGGACGTAGAGCGTCAACCGCTGGCCCTTGCCATCCTGGTACATGAACTGGGCGACGGGGCCCCGATCGCCCGGCAGCAGACGCCCGCCTACCAGGGAGTAGCCCAGCTCGCCGAGGTGGGGCACCTTGAGCGGCGAGCCGAGACGCTTCGACAGCCACCTCACGAGATGCTCCTCCTGGTCGGCCCCGACCTCCACCGGGTGGCGCACCTCGGGGCTGTAGACCACGTGGGCAATCGCGGCGCGCCGCGGCCACGAGCTCGCTTCGGCACGCTGTTCCGAGGTGTAGGCGTTCAACTGCCATCCGGCCACTCCGCCCAGCGCGAACCAGGCGACCATGGCCGCATAGCGCAGGATCGGCCGCATCCAGTAGAGGCGCGTTACCGCGAGCCGTCGCGGCGGCTCCTCGTCGAGCACCGGGTCGAATTCCCTGCGCAGGGCCGCCCTCTGCTCCCGATAGGCTGCAAGACGCGCGGCCTCCTCGGGGCGTTCCGCTAGGTAGGCTTCCACCTCGGCCGCACGCGCCAGCGGCAGCACGCCGTCGACGTACGCGTGCAGGTCGGCCTCGGTGACCACGTGCCTGCTCATTTCACCACCTTGAGGACGGTCGCCCTGAAATCGCCGCCGAGCAGCGCGCGCAGCCGCTCGCGGGCGCGCGACAGGCGCGACATGACGGTCCCGATCGGGACATTCAGCACCCGGGCCGCCTCGTCATAGGTGAACTGCTCGAGTCCGACGAGCAGCACGACGGTGCGCTGCTCGACCGGCAATCGAGTCAGCGCGTCGCCGATGTCCTTCAGATCCGACCAGTCCGGCTCGCGGTACTGCAGCGCCTCGGCGGCCGGCTCATCGAGCGGCTCGTGCGGGTAGCGCATCCGCGAGCGTGCCTGGTTGACGAAAATGTTGTGCATGATGGTGAACAGCCACGCCCGCATGTCGCTGCCCTGGCGCCACAGGTGAAACCGGGAAAGCGCGCGCTCCAGCGTGTCCTGGACGAGGTCGTCCGCAGCCGCGCGATCCCCGGTCAGCGCGCGCGCGTAGCGGCGCAGCCGCGGAATCTGCTGCGTGATCAGGCGATCGACATCACCCAAGAACGCCTCCCCCGATCGAGTAAACAGCCATGGGTCCGTGCCTATTCCGGCGTCAGGATGACCGCCCGAGGAACGAATTGAACATCATCTCGTAGGCGTTTTCCAGGTTCTTCACGAAGCGCGGCGTGTCGAACAGCGGGCAGGTGTCCCGGCCCTCTTGCACCCGGCGCCGGAAGGCGGCGAGGCGGCCCGGGGTGGCTGCCAGCTCGATCGCAAGCCGCTCGAAGTCCCGCGCGTTGTCCGTCACCAGGTCGCGCAGGCCGGCGGTCACCAGCACGCTTCCCGCCACGCGCGAGGCGAAGGTATCGCCGACGCGGGTCACGAGCGGGCATCCCGCCCAGAGCGCATCGGCCGCGGTGGTGTGCGAGGTATACGGAAACGTGTCGAGCGCGAGATCGGCGAGCCGGTAGCGGGCAAGGTGCTCCGCCATCGGCCGGTGCGGCGCGAACACGATGCGCTCGGCCGCGACGCCCTGCTCCGCCGCCGCGCGGCGCAGATTCTCCGCGGCCCAGCGATTGGCCTCGAGCAGCCAGAGCACGCTGCCGGGCGCCGCCTTGAGGATGCGCATCCACGACGCGAACACGTCCGGCAGGATCTTGTAGGCCTGGTTGAAGCAGCAAAAGACGGTCGCTCCGTCGGGCAACCCGCAGTCCGCGCGCGAAGGGCCGGGATCGGCTATCGGGCGCTTGCGATCGGTGATCATGTAGCAATCGGGAAGCCGCGCGATGCGCTCGGTGAAATGGCGCTCCAGCTCCGCCGGCACGACGAAGGGGTCGGCGATGAAGTAATCCATGCACCGGGTGCCCATGGTGCCGGCATAGAACCAGTTCACCTGCACCGGCGCCGGCCGCAGCGCGAGGATCTGGGGGCGCATCCCCAGCGAGTAGCCGGTGAGATCCACCAGCACATCGATGCCGTCGTTGTAGATGCGGCGCGCCGCGGCGGGGTGCGAATCCTGCGCCATCGGCACGAAATGCTCGCACGCGCTGCGGATGCGCGCGCGGATATCGCTTGCGTCATCCGGCCCGTAGCTATAGGCAAAGACCTCGAACCGGGCGCGGTCGTGGAGCTCGAACAGCTGGACCGCCCAGTTGCCCGTGGCGTGCCCGTGCAATCCCCAGCCCAGGTAGCCGATGCGCAGCCGGTCCCGTACCCGGCGCTGCGAGAAATCGAAGCCGAGGTCGGACCGTCCCGCGGCTGCGGGCTCGAAGTTCCTGCGCGCCCAGGCCGAGGCGCAGGCGAGCTGCTGCGCCGGGGTGCTCGGGAGCGACAACAGGGAGAACGGCGACACCCGACCGTCGGGCGCGCTCAACGCTTCCTGCAGGCGCTGCCAGCGGCTCTCGAGGCCCGCCCAGTCGCACATGTGCTGCTGCGCATGGATCAGTCCGTTCAGCGCCTGTGTATGGCCCGGATCGAGCTCGAGCGCGCGCCCGTAGCCTGCTGCGGCCTCATCGAGCCGGCCTCCCAGCTTGGCGGTCTCGGCAAGATAGAAGGCGGCAGCAGGGTCGGGGCGGATTTCGAGCGCCTTCCGGAAGCACGCGGCCGCCGCTCCCAGATCACCCGCATCAAGGTAGGTCCCGCCCAGCAGGAGATGGCTGCCCTCCCGCGCGGGTTCATGCTCCAGCGCCCGCTGGAAGCTCGCGATCGCTTCGCGCGTGCGGCCCTGGCCGCTGAACAGCAGGCCGAGGTTCCGGTGGGCATCGGCCAGGCGCGGCTCGATGCGCAGCGCCCGCTCGAAGAGGGCCTGGGCATCGCCCAGGCGGCCCTGCGCGGCACGCACGCTTCCGAGGTTGATCAGCGCATCGGTGAAATTGGGACGGATGGCGAGCGCCTTCCCGCAGCATTCCGCCGCCTCCTCGAGGCGGCCCTGCTGCCGCAGCGTATTGCCGAGGTTGCTCAACGCATGGACGTGATCGGGCTGCAA
Organism: Burkholderiales bacterium; assembly: GCA_036555035.1. Lineage (GTDB taxonomy): Bacteria > Pseudomonadota > Gammaproteobacteria > Burkholderiales > SG8-41 > SG8-41. The sequence continues at coordinate 7,672 of DATBMB010000035.1, forward strand.
CGCGAGCGCCTGCCGGTAGCAGGCGGCCGCCTCGTCGAGCCGCTGCCGCTGCTCATGGACGAGCCCCAGGTTGGTGTGGGCATCGGCGTTGCCGGGCTCGATCGCCAGGACCCGCTCGTAGGCCGCGGCCGCCGCGTCGAGCCGCCCCTGCATCCGGTGCAGGTTTCCCAGGTTGAAGTGCGCAAGCGGATGGTCCGGTTGCAGCTTCAGCATCCTGTCGTAGGCGGCCATCGCGCCGTCCAGCTCTCCGCGCTCGGCGAGCGTGTTGCCGAGATTGAGATGGACTTCCGGAATCCGCGGCGCGCGTCGGGCCGCCTCCCGCAGCGCAGCCTCGGCGTCGGAGAGCTTCCCCTGCGACGCGAGGGCGATTCCCAGGCGCATGTAGAGCACGCCGTGCGAGGCGCCGAGTGCGAGCGTCTCGCGAAACAACGCTTCCGCAGCCGCGAAATTCCTCAACGCCAGATGCGCGACCCCCAGGTTCTCCAGCATGGCTGCATCCTGCGCCCGCCCCTCCAGTGCCTGCTTGATCAGGGAGACCGCGTCGCCGGCGTTTCCCCCCGCCAGGCGTACGACGCCCAGCAAGTGCAGCGCGTCGGGGTGGCGCGGCGTCTCCCCGAGAACCTCGCCGCATAGCCGCTCGGCTTCCGCGAGGTCCTGTCTCTGAAAGCGCTGGAAGGCGGCGCGCAGCTTTTCCTCTGTCAGACTGGGCATGATCGGAGAGGGTAGAGGTCAGTCCAGCTCGTTCGCCAGCTTCGCCGCGGCGAACTCCGCCAACGAGGTCCAATCGGAGAGTTGCGGTGCGGTCACTACTTCCACCGCAGGATACCAGAGAGTGCGGTGGCCTCCCCCATGGGCCCAATAGTGAAACGGCGGCCGATCGGCGGTATACAGCAGCCAGGTGCGCTTGCCCAGCGCCCCCGCGAAGTGCGCGGTCGCATTGCTGGTCGTCACCAGCAGGTCGCACGCATCCAGGATGGCCAGGAGCTCCTCCAGATCGTGGTAGTGATCCACCTCCTCGAACCGCACCATCCGGACACCTGTTGCCTCTTCCACCCTGCTCCGCTCCTCGCTCGTGTCGCCATACTGCACGTCTACAAACGTCGCGCCGCGAAGCCCGAGCAGCGGCGAGAACTCCATCAGTTCCACGGTCTTCCTCGAGCCCCACCAGTCCGCTCGCGCGCTCTTCCACGAAACGGCCACCTTGATTCCGGCATGCCCCTTGAGTGCCGCGCGGTAATGCGCCGCGCGCCCCGGCGGCGCGGTCAGCACCTGGCGCACCTGTCGCGCAAAGCTCCCGCGATCCGCTCTGAAGAACCCCGGCAGCGATCCGGCCAGCAGCACCCGGCCCGCCCGTTGCAGCGCCTCCGCCGGGGGCTCGCCGAGCGCCACGAAACGCGCGCCGGGGAACGCCCGTTTGTAGGCCCCCAGCAGCCGCGGGTCCACCTCGTACAGGAATCTCACGCCCGCGCCCAGCAACTCCGGAATCAGCGTGGAGAACAACACCTGATCGCCGATTCCCTGCTCGGCCCAGATCGCGACTTCGTGCTCCGGCTCTTCGAGCGGGCCGCGCCAGCGCGGCAGTCGCCGATAGAGATCCAGAGTTCGCATGCTCTTTCTCAATCCCTGGCGCATCTCGGGGCAATCCAGCCGGAGGTCGTACCCCTTCCAGCCGGGCTCGAACTCATGGTTCAGCAGATGCAGCGTCGCGATGCCCAGGCGGGCGTCCGGGGATGACCCCGGGTCGTTTCGTATTGCCCGCTCATACAGCGCGCGCGCCTCCTGGAAGCGTCCCTGCGCGGCACGCACGGTTCCGAGATTGACCATCGCATCGGCAAACCCCGGCGCGGCAGCCAGTATCGTCTCGAAGTTTTCCGCGGCCGCCTCCAGCTTGCCCTGCATGCGCAGGGCATTGCCCAGGTTATTGCGGGCATGCACGTGGCGAGGGTCGCGCGCCAGTGCCTTGTGGTAACACTCGATCGCCTCGTCGATCCGGCCGAGCTGTGCAAGCACGATCCCGAGATTGCTCAGGGTGTCGGGATTGCCGGGCTCGATCGCCAGCGCGCTGTGGTAGGCCGCCGCCGCCGCCTCATGGCGCCCGAGCTCTTTCAGCGCCGTTCCGACGTTGTAATGTGCGTCGGCGCTGCCGGGCGCCGAGGACAGGACCTTCTGGAAGCTCGCCAGCGCCTCCTCCATCCGTCCCTGCGCGCCGAGCACCATGCCCAGGAGATGCAGCGCACCGGGGTGGCGCGGCGACTCCCCGAGCGCTTCGCCGCACAGCCGCTCCGCGTCCGCGAGATCCTGCGCCTGAAAGCGCTGAAACGCGGCGCGCAGCTTCTCAGGCAGCCCGTTCGACATGCCCTTATACGAGAAAGACCGTCGCGAGGCCGAGGAAGATGAAGAACCCGCCGCTGTCGGTGATGGCGGTGATCATGACGCTCGCGCCCACCGCGGGGTCGCGCCCCAGCTTCTGCATCACCAGCGGGATCGTCACGCCCATCACCGCCGCCAGCAGGAGCGAGAGCACCATCGCGCCCGTCATCACCGCGCCGAGCTGCCAGCTGTGATAGATGAGAAACGCGAAGAGCCCAACGACGCCGCCCCAGATCACGCCGTTGAGCGCGCTCACGCCGATCTCCTTCGCGAAGAGCTTGCGCGCGTTGACCGCGGATATCTGCCCCAGCGCGAGCGCGCGCACAATCATGGTGATGGTCTGGTTGCCGGAGTTGCCGCTGATACCCGCGATGATCGGCATCAGGGCAGCGAGCGCGACGAGCCTGGCGATCGATTCCTCGAACACCCCGATCACGCGCGAGGCGATGAAGGCCGTCACCAGGTTGACCGCGAGCCAGGTCCAGCGGTTCCTCACGCTCTTCCACACCGACGCGAAGAGATCCTCCTCCTCGCGCAGGCCGCCGGCGGTGAGCATGTCGCTGTCCGTCTCCTCCCGGATGTAGTCCATCACCGCGTTCACCGTCACGCGCCCGATGAGGCGGCCGTCGCTCCCCGCCACCGGCGCCGAGACCAGGTCGTAGCGCTCGAACGCCTGCGCGGCGTCCTGCGCCTTCTCGTCCGGGCTGAACCGCACGAACTCCCGCCGCATCACCGTGGCGACGGCGGTCCCGGGATCGGTGACGAGCAGCGTGTTGACGGGCAGCAGCCCTTCGAGCCGCCCGGCGCGATCCACCACGAACAGCTGGTCGGTGTGGTCCGGCATCTCGTCGAGGCGGCGGAGGTAGCGCAGAACGACCTCGGCCGTGACGTCGTCGCGGATGCTGATCATGTCGAAATCCATGAGCGCCCCGACGGTGCCCTCGGGATAGGACATCGCGGCCCGCAGCTGCTCGCGCTCCTCCGGCGCAAGCGAGCTGAAGAGGTCCCGCATCACCTCGCGCGGCAGGTCGGGCGCGAGGTCGGCGATCTCGTCGGTGTCGAGCCGCTCGGTCGCGGCGACGAGCTGCCGCTGGTCCATGTGCGCGATCAGCGTCTCGCGCACCGCGTCCGAGACCTCGAGCAGGATCTCGCCCTCGCGCTCGGGCTGGATCAGGTCCCAGGTGACCAGGCGCTGCGCGAGCGGCAGCGCTTCGAGGATGTAGGCGACGTCGGCCGGGTGCAGCGTCCCGAGCTGCTTGCGCAGCTCCACCAGGTGCATGCGGTGCACCAGGTCCTCGACCAGCTCCTGGCGCGGGCCCTGCTGCCGGTGCACGAGGCTCTCCACCACCTCGTGCTTGTGCAGCAGCTCGGTCACGCGCCGCAAGCTGTCGTGGACGCTCGGGCGGGTCTCGCTCGAATCGGGCATGAGACCCGGGATTGTAGCTAACTCACCGCTCGCGGTCCGGTGACGAAGTCAGCGAGCTCCCGTGCCACGGCGTCCAGCGTCTCCCGCCAGCTTCCCCGAACCTGCTGCTCGAAGATGCGCATGGACGGATACCACGGGCTGTCGGACCGCCCCGCGAACCAGTACCAGATCCTGCCGCCGCCCTGCGGCGCCATGAGCCAGACCGGGCGACCCAGCGCCCCTGCAACGTGCGCCGTCACGTTGCTCGCGGTGATCACCACGTCGCAGGCTGCGCAGAGGGCGGCGAGCCCCTCGAGGTCGCCGCGGAGGTCAAGGTCCGGCAGATGGTCGATGCGAGCGCCGGTCTGCCTTTCCACCTCTGCGCGCTCCCCCGCCGTATCCCCGTACTGAAGATCGACGAAGCGCGCGCCCGGCACCTTCAGCACCTGCCCCCAATCGAGCAGCGACTGGCTCTTCTTCGCGCCGAACTCCGGATTCGCGCTTTTCCACGCGATGCCGGCGAGCCGGACGCCCGTATCGCCCGTCAATCGTGAGCGGTATGCTTCGGCGCGCTTAACGTCGGGCGTGAGATACCCCCGATGCCGGGGAAAGCTCTCGAATGTCGTCCGCAGCCACCGGCCCAGGCTGCCCAGGGGCGCCTGGCAGTCGAAGTCCCGGGGATCGGCCGGAGAATCCCGCTGCGGAATCACCGCCAGTTGCGGAAACGAGCGCTGGTACAGCGATACCAGCCGTGGCTCGACTTCCAGCGTGATGCGCATCGGGGACGAGGCGAGATCGGTCAGCAGGCTGCCATAAAGAATGTGGTCGCCGATGCCCTGCTCCGCCCACAACAGGAGCCGGCGCGGTTTCGAGGCGTCTCCGTCCCAGGCAGTGAATTCATAGCGTCGCGCCCCGGCGCTGGAGCGGTGCCAGCGCCATTCGTACTGCTCCCAGCCCTCCGGAAATCGGCCCGCTGCGAGGAGCGTGAAGGCCAGGTCCCAATGCGCCTGGGCATGACCGGGGTCGAGCGCCAGCGCGCGGCGAAGATGCGCAATGGCCTCCGCGTAGCGGCCGGCGTGCCGCAGCGCCACGCCGAGGTTGAACGGGTGGTGCGCAACTTCCGGCTGGATCGCGGCTGCGCGGCGGTGGGCGCCAACGGCCTCCTCGAGGCGTCCGAGTCCGTGCAGCGCCGCGCCGAGGGTGCTCCAGGCTTCGGCAAGTTCCGGCGCAAGCTTTAGCGCCCTCTCGCACGCCGCTACGGACTCTTCATCCTTGCCGCTTGCGTGCAGCGCGTTTCCCAGGTTGTTCCAACCCGCGGCGAAATCCGGGTCAAGGTCGGTCGCGCGCCGACAGGCGGCCAGCGCCTCGCCCGCCCGGCCCGCTTCCAGCAGCGCGTTGCCGAGATTGCTCCACACCGGGGCGAGCTGCGGGTTGGCGCCGACAGCGCGGCGATAAGCGTCGATTTCCCCTGCCTTGTCGTCCGCCGCACCCAGCAACTCACCCAGGTTGCTCCAGGCTTCGGCCAGGCCCGCGTCGAGCTCGAGCGCGTGGCGATAGGACTCGATGCCTCCCGCCGCATCGCCCTGCGCGGCCTGTATGGCGCCGAGGTTGAACCACGCGCGGGCGTTCCGCGGTTCGCGCTCCAGCACCTGCCGGCACAACACTTCCGCCCGCGCGAGGTCGCCCGCCTTGCGAGAAATTTCCGCCTGCTGCAGGAGGGGATCCATGGCAAAAAAAACGGGCACCCGAGGGTGCCCGTTTGCATTACAGGTGCTACGGCTACGATTAGAAGCGGTGCCGGACAACGAGGCCGTAGTTCGTCTGGGTACCGCCGAAGGTGGTGGCCGACTTGCCCTTCGAGAATCGTGCGTTGTCGTCATTCCCCATCGCGGAAATACCAGCCGAAATCTCGGTACGCTTCGAGAGGGCGTAGGAGTAGAAGAACGCAGCCAAATCCCCGCCGGTGTCACTTCCGCAGCTTGCGGTTCCACTCAACCCGCAGTTGGTCCCAACCGGTTGAACATAGCTACCGACAGGTACTGTGGAAGTACCCGAGGTGTCGTTCAGCATGACGTATTGCGCCCGCAGGGTATGCGGCCCCGAGATGTTCCAGTCAGCGAACAGGCCGAACCCATCCACTTCGAGGTTGTTCTTTCCACCCGCAGTGGCCGAACCCACTTCGTACTCGCTCGCGTTGTACATGGCCCTGACGTTGAAACCGCCAAAGCGTAAGCCCACCACCAATGTCACGGTCGTGTCATCGCCACCGCTGTACTGACCGGCGCCCGTACCAACGGCCTGCGCAGCCGGGTTGTAGTCCTGGTGGAGTTCAAAGCCCAAGCCTACGTATAACGGCCCGGTTGCGAAATGCCCTCCCAAGCTCGCCATCCGCGGATCGAGCGGGCCGGAATCCGGATTGCCCGTGGATTCGTTGGCTGCGCTGAATGCAGCCTGGAAGGAGAAGCCGCCCCAGTTCGGGCTATGGTAGTTCAACGAATTGGCCTGCCGGCGGAAGAAGGTGTTCGTGTTCTGCGCGTTGGTTGACCCGCTCGCGCTGCCACCGTTCAGCAGCACGGCCGAGCCACCGGTGAAGGCGTTCGTGCCGCCAAACCAGCCGCGCCCGCGGTTGAAGACAAGCTTTTGCGGTTGATCCCAGTTCCCGAAGAAGACATTGCCGAAGCCGCCGCGGAAACCGATACCGCTGTTGCGTCCGCACCAACCTGCGTTCGAAGCGGGAGAAGTCCCGTTCACGAGGCCGTCGAGAGAGCTGGTGCACTGGAACCACGCGGAATTGCCTCCGCCCAGCTTGTCCTCGCCCCGGACATAGATCTCGGGCTCCGACGTCTCCATGATGTCGCCCGTTCGTGCGATGCTGTCGTTATCCGGGTCATGCTGGTAGTAGAACAGCGTGATCGAGCCGCCGATCTGCACTTGGGCCAACGCCGCTGCCGGCGCTGCCAGTGCCCCCGCGACGGCCAATGCCATCACTTTCTTGTTCATGCTGAACCTCCTGTGTAGTTGCGTTCCCTCGGAGCAATCACATCACGTGTTTGCGACAACCCCGAATCCACCCCCCCTTGTTGCCGAGAGGCTGACCGCTATGTTGCCGCCAGGTGCGTTGCAGCAGCAACAACATCGAGCACTTTTGCTCGTACTGGCCGCATTCTTGTTGCACGGGTGCAACAAGGATCGGCCAAGCATCCCGCAGCGGCGCATTGTATGATTACGCGTTATTGTTCAATGAGTTAAATCAATAAATCCTCTCGACACCGGGCGCTCAAGTTAGACGCTAAACTGACAGCGAATGAAACAGAAGAAGCCGTCGGCAAACGCGCTCATACAAAGCGCTCTCGGGCATCATCGCGCAGGTCGCCTGTCAGAGTCTAAAACTCTTTATGAACAAGCACTTGCAATAGAACCCCACCATCCCGATGCACTCCACCTGGCGGGGGTCGTTGCGCTCCAGAGTGGAGATGCCCAGCGAGGGCTGCGCCTGATTCAACAGGCCATCGAGATTCGGCCGGGAAACCCGGGATTTCACGCCAACCTGGGCCAGGCCCTGCTCGCCTTGCGCCGGATCGAGGATGCGCACGCGGCATTTCTGCGTGCTGCCGCGCTCGACCCGGGCACGCCGCAGTTCCGGGTCGCGGCCGCGAGTTGCCTCGCCATGCAGGGCAGCCTGGGGCAGGCCGAGCAGGAATTGCGCGCCGTGACGCAGCGCCATCCCGGCTACGCGCTCGCCTGGTACAACCTCGGCAACGTATTGCAGGAGCAGGAGCGCCACGAAGAATCCCTCGAGACCTTCAGCCGGGCCATCCAGCTCGATTCCGCGCTGGCCGATGCTCACAACAACCTCGGGCGGGCATTGCACAAACTCGAGCGCTTCGAAGCGGCGGAGCAGGCGTACCGGCGCTGTCTTGCCTTGCGGCCGGATTACGCCCTCGGCAACTTCAATCTCGCTTCCGTGCTGATGGACCGGGGCCGGTTCGCGGAAGCCGTGACGGTGTGCCGGCAGGCGCTTCAGCGCGCACCCCGCGATGCCGATCTGCTTCTCAAGCTGGGCAGCGCGCATACCCACCTCGGCGAGATGACCGCTGCCCTCGAGGCGTTTCGCGCCGCCGCCGACGCCGCTCCGGAGAATCCCCGGGCGCTGTGGGCACAGGGCTACGCGCTCGTCCGGACCGGGAACGAACAGGAGGGGCTGCGGTGGCTGGAGCGGGCATCGGCGCTGCAGCCGGATTCACAGGCGTTTCGGGCAGCCCTGTCGTCCATCCATCTTTCGATGGGAAATCTGCGAGCCGGCTGGGCGCTGCACGAGTGGCGGCCCGCAAGAGTGAGCTTCCTCGCGCGCAATCCGGATCTGCGCCCGGTCACCGCGCTCCCCGACCAGTTGCCGGGGCTGAGGATCTGCCTGCTACGCGAACAGGGTCTGGGGGATGAACTGTTCTTTCTTCGTTTCGCGGCGGCGCTGAAGTCGCGCGGGGCGGAGATCACCTGCCGCGTCAACGCGCGGCTCGTTCCGATGCTGGAGCGGGTGCCGGCGCTGGCCCGGAATGTCGCCGCCGAGGGTGCGTTGCCGGAAGCGGACCTGCATATGTTGATGGGCGACCTCCCGCAGGCGCTCGGTGCAACCGATTTCCCGCCCCCGGTCGAGCTTTCTCCGCTGCCACGGATGCTCGAATCCATGAAGGAACGCCTTGCCGCGCTGGGCCCGCCTCCCTACGTCGGTCTCACCTGGCGTGCCGGGATCGCCCCGGAGCAGCAGCGCGGAACGGAGTGGGTGTTGCACAAAGCCGTGCCGCCCGAGTCGCTCTGCGGGGCATTGCGCAACGTGGAGGGCACGCTGATCGCGCTGCAACGCAACCCGGAGGGCGGGGAGGTTGAGCGACTGGCAACGCTCGCGGGCAGACCGGTCCACGATCTTACGGCGCTCAACGAGGACCTCGAGGGCATGCTGGCGCTACTCGCCATCGTGGATGACTACATCGGCGTCAGCAACACCAACATGCACCTGCGCGCGGGGGCGGGCCGGGGCGCGAGAGTGCTGGTGCCGTGTCCGCCCGAATGGCGCTGGATGGCCAATGGCGAGGAGTCGCCCTGGTTTCCGGGGTTTCGAATCTACCGCCAGCGCCCCGACGGAGACTGGAACGATGCGCTGACAACCCTCGCTTTCGATCTGCGGGAAAAACGGGGAAGCACGCGGTAACCGGGCCTCGTCCCGATCAGCGATCGCGAGCACGCACGAGGTCTTCGAACAGTTCGCGCCAACGGCGGCCGACTGCGTTCGCGGCAAATCGTTCCGCGACCAGCGCCTGGCCGCGCCGGATTCTCTCCACGACCTCGCCGGGGTGGGCGAGCGCCCATGCGATGCCCTGCATGAGATCCGGCCCCAGCCATGCCGCACCGGCAAACTGCTGATAGCTCTGCAAAGGGGATGCCACGGCAAAGCGCCCGGCATTCAATGCCTCCGCAAGACGGTTTGCGGAGGCACCCGCCTTGAACGGGTCCGCCGGATCGCTCGGGATCAGCACGAGGTCGCAGTTCCGGAACGCGGCGGGCATCGCCTCCAGCGACCAAGGGATGAACTGCGTTTCGAACGCGTTTGCATGGCGGGCCGGAATCCCATGCGTCCATTGCGCGGCCGCCTCTCCCCCCGCGGTCACGATCGTCAATCGGCAGCGCCGGCCCCGCGAAAATCGCGCGATGCCCTCGAAGCAGGCTTCGAGATAATCCAGATTGGCGGGGTGCCCGAACCACAGCAATTCGAGCCTCTCGCGAGGCGCGAATTCCGGGCTCTGCATATCGCCGAGCACCGCGTCCTCGATGACCGTCACGCGACGAGGCGTGCGCGGCGCGATCATCTCGGCCATGCGCTCCGAGTTCACGACCACGGCGTCGCAGATCGTCAGCGCCTCGGTGTAGAACCCGGGAACGGGCGGTGGCTTCTCGAACGGGTAGTCGGAGATATCGACCACCACGGGGCAACCGCTGCGCTTCGCGTCCCGGCACGCGGCGAGCCACGGCTCGGGCGGCGCGTCGGCAGTGAACTTGGTTGCGACGCAGATGCTTGCAGCCGCCGGATCGAATTCTCCGGCACCGCTCCTGCCTTCGGGAACACGGAACAGGTTCTCGTTGCCCCGCGTCCTCCATTCGCGCGCCGCAACGCCCGCGCGCAAGCGGACGCTGGCCAGTGGACTTCCCAGGATTCCCGACTCGGGATTCGCGCCGGTGGCAAATCGCGCGCCGTTCGGGACCATGAGCCAGAGTGCCTTCAACATGGCCACCGCCGCCGCCCGCAGCGCTTCACGTCGATATCTTCCAGAGCGTCCGGTAGCCCTTCGGGTCGCGCGGCGGCTTCTCGGCCACCATTCGCATGTCCCGCGGTTCGCGCAGCTTGAACTGAGCCGGTTCCTGGCGGACGTTCACCAGCCCGACGTCCGCCATCAAGGCGCCCAGGCTTTGCGGCGTGTAGCCCCAGCGGTGGACCATGAGCGGGTCGCGCCAGGACGGATCGCCGTAGAACACCCACATCGACCGCTGCCCTTCCGGCCCCGGCCCGGCGTGCATCTCCGGATCGGCGAGGAAGGCCTCGCACGCGGACTTGAGGTTGGGACACTCGAGGATCATGAGGCCGCCCGGTTTCAACACGCGAACCCATTCCCTCAGCACGTCCGCGACCTCCCACCGCCAGAAATGCTCGACCACGTGGACGGAAAGAATCTCGTCGACGGAATTGTCCTCGAACGGCGTGAGACGGTGGAGATCGCACAGGACATCCGGACGCTCGCCCGCCCGGCTCTCGGCCACGTCCACGTTGACGTAGCCGGGAAGGATCTTGTCGCCGCAGCCCAGGTTAAGCTTCAGGAGCGCCATGGGGAGCTTCGGATCGGCGCCGCCCAGACCCCTGTTTGCAGGGTCAAGCAACCCGTAGCTCAGATTCCGAGGCCGGCGAGCTGCTTTTCCGGATAGCGCGTGCCGGCAGTGACATTGAGCGGGAATGCCCTGGCCAACGCGTCAATCTCCTCCTTCGAGAGCCTGACGTCCGCCGCCGCGCAGTTCTGCTCGAGATAGCTGCGGCGCTTGGTGCCGGGTATGGGCACGATGTCCTCCCCCTGCGCCAGCAGCCAGGCGAGTGCAGCCTGCGCCGGGGTACACTTCCTGGCAGCCGCAATTCTCTCCAGCGGCGCCAGCAGCGCGGCGTTCTTGCCGATGTTGTCCACGCTGAAGCGCGGGTGCTCGCGCCGCCGGTCCTTCGGGAGCAGGGCATCCAGCGTCTTCATGGTCGCGGTTAGGAAGCCGCGGCCGAGCGGCGCATAGGCCATGAAGCCGATGCCGAGCTCGCGGCAGGCCGGCAGGATGTCCTTCTCCACGTCGCGGCTCCACAGCGAGTACTCGGTTTCGACCGCGGTGATCGGGTGAACCTTGTGCGCGCGGCGGATCGTCTGGGCGCCGGCCTCCGAGAGCTGGAGATACCGCACTTTGCCCTGGTCGACCAGCCGCTTCATCGCGCCCACCGTGTCCTCGATCGGCACCGTCTTGTCCATGCGGTGCATGCCGTAGATGTCGATCATCTCCACGCCCAGGCGCTTCAGGCTTTTTTCGCATGCCTGGGGCACGTAGTCCGGATGCCCGCCGGTCAGCGCCGGCGCACCGCCTTCCCCGCCCCGCGCGGCCAGCGCGAGGTTGCCGAACTTCGTGGCGACGAGGACCTTGTCGCGTCTTCCCTTGATCGCTTTCGCGATCAGCTCCTCGTTCACGCCGTTGCCATAGGCGTCGGAGGTGACGAGCATATTGACCCCGAGGTCGATCGCGCGATGGATCGTGGCAATGGATTCCTCGTCGTTGGGCTCACCGTAGCTGATCGACATGCCCATGCAGCCCAGTCCCACCGCGGATACCTGCGGCCCGTTTCTTCCCAGCTTGCGCTTTTGCATCTCCACCTCCTGGTTGTTCGCCAGCCTATCTCGATCGAAATTCACCGTCGCCTGGGCTCGACGCCGACCCAGAATCCCCGGTCAACGCGATTGAACGTCACGAGCTCGAATCGTTCCATCATCTTCGGCAGCCACCAGCCGGCGGGCTGCTGGATCAGGTGCGCGTTCCGCCCATCGGGAAGGATCTTGATCGCGGGCACCGTCTCGACCGTAATGACGCCTGCGCCGGCCGTCACCCGCCGCAGATCGTCCAGCACGTTATCGAGGTATTGCGGCTCGATGTGCTCCAACACATCGATGCACGCCACGAAACCGCACGGGGCGGGCGGGGCAGCCCATTCCGGGACCGCCGGGTCGTAGTGGTGGATCGTCAAGGGCCGCTTGAGATGCTCGCGCAGCGCGATGCCCAGACGCCCTTTGCCCGCACCGTAGTCCAGCAGCTCCTTCACGCCGAGCTGCTCGACGATCTGCGCGACGAGCGGCGCGTAACCGACAGATGCCACCCCGTAGTTGGGGTTCTCATGCATCCTTTGCTGCAGAAGCCGGTACTCGTCGCTGATCAGGGCAGGCGATGGCGTGGCCGTTTGCGTCATGGCGCAGGAGGTGCCGTGCGTGAAGCCGGGAGTTGCGAATTATAGTGCATCGCCCGTCGCGCCGGCCGCCCGGTGTAAACTCGCTGCTCCCGCGACCTGCCATCCCATCGGAGGCCGATTGAAGATCCAGTCCATCCGGGCCGGCGTGCACCGCCTGTCCGTCACCGTCCCGCTGCTGAAGGAGCCGATCGTGCGCAACGCGGTGCTCTGCGAGGTCGAGACCGACGACGGCTACGCCGGCACCGGCCTCACCGGCGGCGCCTACCTGCCGTTCGCGATCGTCACCGCGATCGAGAAGGAATTCTTTCCCCTCCTGAAGGGCATGGATCCGCGCGACACCGAGGCGATCCACGAGAAAGTGTGGTGGAAGCTCAACCAGCGCTCGATGACGGGCGTCGTTTCCAGCGCGCTCTCCACGATCGACATTGCGTGCTGGGACATCCACGGCAAGCTGACCGGCCGCACCGTTGCGCAGCTCCTGGGCGGCGCGCGCGACTGGGCCCCGACCTACTGCACCTTCGGCTTCTCCGAGTACGAGGACCGCGCGCAGCTGGTGGAAGCGGCGAAGCTCCAGCTCAAGAACGGCCACCGCCGCCTGAAGATGGTGGTCGCCGTGCACAAGGGCGGCTGGCAGGAGGATGCCCGGCGCGTGCGCGCGGTGCGCGACGCCATCGGGCCGGACGTCGAGCTCATGATGGACGCCAACTACAAGTTCAACCCGGTGGACGCGCGCCAGCTCTGCCGCGCGATCGAGGACTGCAATCTCACCTGGTTCGAGGAGCCGCTCTACCAGAACGACACGCGCGCAATGGCCGACTTGCGTGCCCACACGAGCATCCCGATCTCCGCAGGCCAGAACGAGGGTCATCGCTGGCGCTTGCGCGAGCTGGTGCTGCACCAGGCGGTGGACATCCTGCAGCCCAACGTCTGCTACTGCGGAGGCTACACCGAGGCGCAGAAAGCCGGGCACCTCGCGCAGGCGTTCAATATCCCGATCGCGAACGGCGGCGGCTGGCCGCTGCACAACCTGCACACCATGGCCGGGCTCATGAACGGCTGGCGCGTCGAGTTCCACCTCGACATGCAGGCGGTCGGGGAGCTGCTCTTCAAGAATCCCCCGCGACCCGAGAACAACATCGTGAAGGTTCCCGCCAAGCCGGGACTCGGGTTGGAGCCGAACCGCGACGTGCTGAAGGACACGCTGATCAAAGCGTAATCAGCGACGGGGCCGGCGATGAGCGAGGACGCGAGCCTGTGGGCGCTGTTCGTGTCGAGCTTTCTTGCCGCGACGCTTTTGCCGGGAGGTTCCGAAGCGGTGCTGTTCGCGGTGCTGAAGCTCCATCCCGAACAGTACTGGCCGGCGCTCGGCGTTGCCACCCTGGGCAATTCGTTGGGCGGCATGTCGTCGTACCTGATCGGCCGCGTCATCCCGCAACGAAAGGATCTCCGCGGCCTGCAGGCGGTGCAGAAGTACGGCAGCCCCTCGCTGCTGCTGTCATGGGTGCCCATCCTCGGTGATCCTCTCTGCGTCGCCGCCGGCTGGCTACGGATCAACCCGTGGCTCGCCGCGCTGTTCATGGCAGTGGGGAAGTTCGCCCGCTACGTTGTGATCGCATCCATGGCTTAGGATTGGAACCCGCCGATTTTTTCTCGCCCGACTACGCCACGGCGCGCGACCGCTTCCGGTCCGCGGCGCACGCGGCCGGGGCAACGCACGAGGCGCTCGTGCTCGATGCGCGCGGGCCCGGCGGAGAGGCGTTGACCATCGATATCGCCCGGCTCGGCGCTCCCGAAGCGCGCCGCGTGCTGCTGCACACCTGCGGCCTGCACGGCGTGGAAGCCTTCGCCGGTTCCGCCGTTCAGCTCGCCGCCCTCGCGGATCCGCCGGACCGGCCCGACGACTGCGCGCTGGTGCTCGTGCACGTCCTCAATCCGTACGGAATGGCCTGGCTGCGGCGCGCCAACGAGAACAACGTCGATCTCAACCGCAATTTCCCGGCGCCCGGCACGGGCCGCGCGGGCGCCCCCGCGCTCTACGCACGCCTCGATCCGCTGCTCAACCCTCCTGCCGCGCCGGAAACCAGGTGGTTCCGGTTGCGACTCGCCGCCGCCGCGCTGCGCCACGGGATGCCCGCGCTCACGCAGGCGATTGCGGAAGGGCAGTACGATTTTCCGCGGGGCCTGTTCTTTGGCGGCAGGCAGCTGGAGCAGGGCCCCGAGCTGTACCTCGAGTGGCTGCGGAACAATCTCTCGCAAGCCCGATACCTGTTCGCCCTCGATCTGCACACCGGCCTCGGCCGCCGCGGCCAGGAGTCGCTCTTCCTCGAGGCGGGAAGCGGCGCCACACCCGTGGCGGAGCTCCAGCGCGCACTGGGCAGGCGCCTCCTCGAACCCGCGGCGATACGCGCGTCCTATCGCATCCGCGGCAGCATGGGGAAAGCGCTGCCTCAGTCGCTGCCGGCTGCGCGCGTCGATATCGTGTTGCAGGAGATCGGCACGCGCCATTCGATTGCCGTCCTGCACGCGTTGCGCGAGGAGAACCGCTGCCACCATCACGGGCCGCGCGGCATCACGCACGCTGCGAAGCGGGCTTTGCTTGATGCGCTCAACCCGCCGTCGCCGGGCTGGCGCCGGCAGGCGCTCGAGCGGGGTCTGGGGCTGCTGCGTGACGCCGCCGCGTGGACGTTTCAAAAAGCACTTGCGCAACCGCTGGACCGGCTCTAAGCTGGCGAAAACGTGAATTTATTCCGACAGTTCCGGAGTTTTTGGACACCCGGTGACCTAGTTCACATGCCCTCTTCCCGCGGTTGGGCTAGCCTCTCTGGCGGAGCGGTGCGCTACCCGCCGGATGCCGCGACCTCCCCCAGAGGTTGGCGCGGCGGCGGGAAAACGCCGGGCAGGCGCAATCGGCTCCGGGGGAAACAAGGCCCGAGCGTGCGCAGAGCCAGGAAACTTGGAACATGAGCATCCAGCCGTCCGCGACCGTCTCCACGCCACTCCAATTCACTGACAGCGCAAGCTGCAAGCGCTGGATCGAGCAGCTCACCCTCACCAACGTTCAGCTGACGCAGCAGGCGCTCACCGCCCAGCTGACGAGCCTCGGCGCCGCGCACATCGCGCCCCTCGAGCGGCTGAAGATCCTCGAGGCGCTGCGCGAGCCGGTCTTTTTCGTTCAAGGCGAGTCCTCCAAGCGCTACGCCGGCCGGCCGCTGCCGCTCGACGAGGGCGAGAAGGTCGTGTGGAGCAACGTCATCGCCCTGTGGCAGGAGACGAGCCACAACTACCAGCAGTGCCTCAGGGCCTACCGCGAAGGCGATCTCGCGATCGCCCCGCACGCCGCGTTGATCACCATGCGCTGCCTGCGCCTGCTGGGCGCGATCCTGCTCGACCACTACCGCATCTACCGCCAGCCGCCCGGATCGCTGTGGCGCGCGCTGCACGAAATGTATTCCTTCGCCGAAAGCCACGGCTTCGCGCGCATCCGCGTCCAGGACAGCTTCACGCAGCGCGACCCGGACTCGAGCTGCGCGGAGAGCTACGTGCAGGTCCTGCTCGCCCATCTCGCCAATCCCTTCGCGCTTTCGGTGCGGCAGATGGCGTTCGTCTCGCGCTGGCTCGAGCGCTGGGCGAATCTCATCGGGCTCGGACTGCAGCCGCTGCCGACGAGCCCGATTCCTTCGCTCGTCGTCGATCTGACAAGCACGAGCAGCGTGACCGTCGGGTCTGGCGCGGAGACGAAGCCGCACAGCCGCTACCTCGATCTCGAGCAGCTGTCGAAGACGCTGCGCCAGACCATCAACCTGCTGAAGCAGGGGCAGTCGCCAGGGCAGCTCGGGCTCGGGGAGGATGCACGGCAGCCCGGCTGCGAGAACCTGCTGATGGTGCTCTACGTCCAGTGGTGCCGCGCCGGCACCGCGCGCGCGGAGGACCGCTCCGAAGGCGAGGAGCCGGCCCAGGTGACCTTCGGGCTCCTGGGCTCGCACCGGCACGTGGGCGGCGGGCGCGAGTTCCGTCAACCGGGCGATCTCTCCTCGCGCGAGAAGCAGGACCTCGACACCTACGGCTACGTCACGCGGCCCGATCACGATACCAGTGTTGGCGCCGGGAACCCGCAGGCGCTCGAATCGTGGCAGATCCTCAACCACAGCGCCTCCGGATTCATGTGCATGCAGCGTGAGCCCGAGGGCCGGGCGCGCGTGAGCCACAACCAGCTGCTGGCGGTGCGCCGCGCGGGCGGCAAGCATTTTCACGTCGGGATGGTGCAGTGGCTGAGGATGGAGGAGAACGGCGAGATCCATTGCGGCGTGCGTTTGTTCCCCGGCGCCCCGCAGGCGATCTCGGTGCGTCCCTCCAACTTCGCCCCGGGCGGCAACGGGCGCTACGAGCGCGCGCTGCTCCTGCCGGAAGTCGCGACGCCCGCGACGCCGGCGACGCTCATCCTGCCCGCGGGCTGGTTCCAGAGCGGGCGCTTCGTCGAGGTCTTCTCCGACCGCAAGCAGGTCGCGAAACTCCTCAATCTCCTCGAAAAAGGCGGCGACTTCGACCGCGGGACCATCGTGGTCGTGTGATCGGTTATGATGCATCCCTCCGGGGGTGCTCATGGCCGGGTTGAGCAAGTCCGTTCCGCTGCCGACCGAAATCAAGCTGCACCAGAAGTCGCGCGTCCTCGAGATCGCGTTCGCGGACGGCGCCACCTTCCGCCTGCCCTGCGAGTTCCTGCGCGTGTATTCGCCGTCCGCGGAAGTGCGCGGCCACGGCCCCGGGCAGGAAGTGCTGCAGACCGGGAAGAAGGACGTGGAGATACAGCGCATCGAGCCGGTCGGCCAGTACGCGGTGCAGCTCCATTTCTCGGACGGCCACGCGACCGGCATCTACTCCTGGGACCTGCTCTACGACTACGGCGTGCGCCAGGACGAGATGTGGCGGGTGTATCTCAAGCGAATGGAGGAAGCGGGCGCGAACCGCGAGCCCGTGAAAGCCAAGTGATCCATGCCTGAGAAGACCACCGACTTCGGCTACCGGTCCGTCCCCGAGGACGAGAAATCCAAGCGCGTCGCGGGTGTCTTCGACTCGGTCGCGCCGCGCTACGACCTCATGAACGACCTCATGTCGGCGGGACTGCACCGGCTGTGGAAGCGCTTCGCGGTCGAGACAAGCGGCGTGCGCGCGGGCGAGCGCGTGCTCGACATCGCCGGCGGCACGGGGGATCTCGCCCGCCTCTTCTCCCGCCGCGTCGGGCCGCAGGGCGAGGTCGTGCTGACCGACATCAACCCCGCCATGCTGCGGCTGGGCCGCGACCGCCTGCTCGACACCGGCCTCGTGCTGCCGCTCGTGCAATGCGACGCGGAGAGGCTGCCGTTCGGTTCCGAGCGCTTTGACTGCGTCGCCGTCGCCTTCGGCCTGCGCAACATGACGCGCAAGGATGCGGCGCTCTCCGAGATGCGGCGGGTGCTCAAGCCCGGCGGCCGCCTGGTCGTGCTCGAATTCTCGAAGGTGTGGGCGCCGGTCAAGCCGCTCTACGACGCCTACTCCTTCGGACTGCTGCCGCGGCTGGGGAAGCTCGTCGCGAACGACGCCGCGGCATACCGCTACCTCGCCGAATCGATCCGCATGCATCCCGACCAGGAAGCGCTGAAGGCGATGATGGAACAGGCGGGCCTGGAACGGGTCGAATACTTCAATCTCGCCGCCGGAGTGGTAGCCCTGCACCGGGGTTACAGGTTCTGAGACTTGGAGGGTTACATGAAGCGACTTCTCTTGCTTTTCACCTTGCTGCTCGTTGCCGGATGTGTCTCGTTGCCCCAGACGCCGCCCTCCGGAATGCCGGCAAGCGTTGCCGCCCCGGACATCCGGACCGGCGATGAGTGGAAGTATTCGTTCCACGACGGTTACACCAAGATCCCCCGGGGCATGCTCGAATACCGCGTGACGGGAGTCGAAGGCGACGCGGTCACGGTTCAGCTGCGCCACGAGGGACGCGAATCAACGGAGCGCTACACCCGCGACCTGAGCTGGCGGGAGCGCCCCATGACCAACCTGCAGAACTTCCGCTACGATCCGCCCTACCCGGCGCTGCCGTTCCCGCTTCAAGCGGGCAAGACCTGGCAGGCATTCGTCAAGGCGACCGATCCCGCAACCGGGCGCGTGAACCGGGTGCGCATTGACGGCAAGGTGCTCGGCTGGGACCGCGTGAAGGTGCCGGCCGGTGAATTCGACGCGCTGGCGGTGCAGCGGACCGTCTACGCCGGCAACCACGACCACTTCCTGAGCGAGGAAAAAATCACCGAGATCGACTGGTACGCGCCCGGCGCGGGCGGGATCGTCAAGCACTCGAGCCGCTCCGGCCATCTCGACACCCGCCTCGGCTGCGACCGGATCTGCAACCAGTGGATCGACAGCGGCTGGAACGTAGTCGAGTTGGTGAGTCAACCGCGGCGCTGAGCCATCCCGCGCCAACTGCCTGAATAGGCTTCAATTCCCGCGGCCGGCGGCGACGGCGGTGAGCGGTGGCCAGAACCGCGTAAAATTACCGGTTCGCAGGAGGAAACCATGAAAATCCTGATCGCCGTCGTCGTTGCCCTGGTATCGACATCGTTCGTGATCGAGGAGGCGGAGGCGCGCCGCATGAGCGGCGGCCGCAACATCGGCATGCAGCGCAGCGCGCCCCCCGCGCCGCAGAAGGCAGCGCCCGCGCAGCAACAACAGCAGCAGACCACGCCTGCCACGCCGGCGGCGCAGCAGGCCGGCGCGTCGAAGTGGCTCGGCCCCCTGGCGGGGCTCGCCCTCGGCGCCGGGCTCGCGGCGCTGTTTCTCAACAACGGCCTGGCCGGGCTGCTCGCAGGCGTGCTCCTGATCGCACTCATCATCGCGGCGGTGGCGCTTGCGGCGCGCGCGCTCGGGCGCGGGCGGGTTGCGCAGGAGCCGCTGCAGTACGCGGGCGCGGGCGTTGGGGCCCAGCCCACGGTAGGCGTTCTGCCGGGCGGAGCGGGCGCGCAGTCGGTTGCGGCAACCGCGGGGCGCTGGCCCGCGGGATTCAACGCCTCCGAGTTCGTGCGGCACGCCAAGCTCAACTTCGTGCGCCTGCAGGAGGCCTACGACCGCAAGGATCTCTCGACGATGCGCGATTTTCTCGCGCCCGAGGTCTATCGCGAGATCGAAGCCGACATCCGCGCCGCGGGTGACGCGGCGGAGCGCACCGAGGTGCTGACGCTCGAGGCCGATGTCCTCGACGTCATCGAAGACGCCGGCGCCTTCGTCGTGAGCGTGCGCTTCAACGGCTTGATCCGGGAGTCCGCCGGCCGCGCCGCCGCGCCGTTCAGCGAGACCTGGCATCTCGAGAAGCCGCTCGACGGCAGCTCCGGCTGGGTCGTCGCCGGCATCCAGCAAGCCTGAGCTCCGAATCCCGCATCCCGAACCCCGCCGCTGCGGTTGACACCGCGGCGGCGGCGGCAACCAATCACCTGCTGCGCAGCGCGAGCTGGGCGCGCGAGGCGTTGAGGCGCCACGCCGGCAAGACCGCCCGCATCGAGGTCGTCCCGCTCACCGTCTCGCTCACGGTCCGGGAAAGCGGCGAAGTCGCCCCGGCCGCTGACGGCACCGTTCCCGCCGCAACTGTGAGGCTTTCCCCCGGCCTCGCGCTGCGGCTCGCCGCGCGCGACGAGCGAGCGTGGCGGGAAATCGAAATCGAAGGCGATACGGACTTCGCCGCCGCGATCCACCACGTCGCGCGCAACCTGCGCTGGGACGTGGAAGAGGATCTCGCGCGCGTCCTCGGCGACGTCGCCGCCCACCGCATGGCGGAGACGGGAAGAGCTTTTCAGCGCTGGAGCGAGCAGGCGGCCGCCAACACCGGCCGCGCCTTTGCCGAGTACTGGACCGAGGAGCAGCCGCTGATCGCGGCCGCGCGCGATCTCGAGGCCTTCGCCCGCGCGGTGGACGAGCTGCGCGACGACGCCGCGCGGCTCGAGAAGCGGATCGAGCAACTGACCGGATTCCCGCCTCCGCGGGAATGACGGTTCCTCTCATCCTGGCGCCGGGGCGGCTAGAATGCCCCCATGCTTCTGCCCCGCCTGCTGAGAATCTTCTACGTCGGCATCCGCTACGGGCTCGATGAGTTTTTTCTCGGCCACGAGCGGGTTGCCGGGCTGCGCGCGCTCGTCGGTGCGCTCTTCTTCTGGCGCTCGCTCAAGGAGCCGCGCGCGGTGCGGCTGCGCCAGGCGTTGGAGGCGCTCGGGCCGATATTCGTAAAGTTCGGCCAGATCCTGTCAACGCGGCGCGACCTCCTGCCGCCGG
>DATBMB010000038.1:0-7056 GCA_036555035.1 Burkholderiales bacterium
TGCGAGGTCGAATGGCTCGCCGCTGGCGAGCCGCTTCTTCAGCGCGCCGAGTATCCCGTACTGGATCACGAGCTTGTGGCCGGTCATGCTCTCGAACTGCGGACCGAGCTCCGCGAGCGCCGGCGAGAGCGCAGCGCCCGCAATGACCTTGAGTTCAGCAGCCCGTACCGCGAAGCTTGCCAACAACAACACTGCGAATCCAACTGTCTTGAAGCCGACAAACGAACGTGCCCTCATGACGCTCTCCTTTCAAATGGCCACTCTTCGGCCTAACCTGCTAAATGACGCCGGCCTGTCGGGCGGGACTGCCGCGGCCGCGTCTGGGACGAGACCGCGCAGGCGTTGGCGCAGGGGCAAAGTTAGCAATGCGCGCAACGCGTAGCCATCGGAATGCGACGAAGGCGAAAAATGGTCGACGAGCGCCGGACAACAGGCGACGAATATAGGTAGTTGATGCGGTAGAATCCTCCCACCACACACCGAATCGACGAGCCGTCATGGATCAACCCCCGCAAGCCATGCAGCTAGCGCGCAATGTCAAGCGTATCTCGCACCTCGAGCTGCCCGGCGCCGGCCAGGTCTACGTCGCGGGGAAATACGCGTACGTCGGCCACATCACGAACAAGGAGGGGCTCGGCACCAGCATTCTCGACGTTTCCGACCCGAAGAAGCCGCGCCTGCTTTCGCAGATCGCGGTGGGCGATCCCGACTCGCACAGCCACAAGGCGCGCGTCATCGGCGACATCATGATCGTCAACATGGAGCAGAACATGAGCGGGATCGGGCGCAAGGCGGCCGAGATCCCGAAGCTGCGCACGGAGCTGCGCGCAACCCTGGGCCGTGATCCGAGCCACGCCGAGCTCGCCGAGAAGCTCGGCGTGCGCGCATCCGACATCGCGGCGGCCGAGGCCAACGAAAAGCAGCCCTACGGCCAGGGCGGCTTCAAGATCTACGACGTGTCCGACCGCACGAAGCCGAAGCTAATTAAGCACCACCGGACCCACGGCCGCGGCGTGCACCGCTTCGACATGGACGCAACCTACGCGTACATCTCGACCGAGATGCCGGGCTACGTCGGCAACATCCTCGTCACCTACGACATCCGCAATCCCGCAAAGCCCGAGGAGGTTTCGCGCTGGTGGCTGCCGGGCCAGCACCTCGCGGGCGGCGAGAAGCCGACGTGGCCGGGACGCCAGCATCGCCTGCATCATGCCCTGCGCCAGGGCGACCGCATGTACGCAGGCTGCTGGCACGGCGGCGTGCGCGTGATCGATGTGTCCGACATCCGCAAGCCGCGCACCCTCGGCGCCTACAACTACCATCCGCCGTTTCCCGAGCCTTCGCACACGTTCATGAGCGTGCCGCCGATCAACGGCCGGGCAATCGCGATCGCGATCGACGAGGAAGACCACGCGCACAGCCCCGAGGAGATGGCGCAGCGCCGCGGCCGCCTGCACGGCTGCCTGTGGGTGTTCGACGTGACGGAGCTGCCGAGGATCGAGCCGCTCGCGATCTACGAGGTAAGCGAGCTCGACTCGCCGTGGAGCCGCGCGGCGCCCGGGCGCTTCGGCGCGCACCAGTTCCAGGAGCACATGAAGGGGGGAGCCACGCTCGTCTACTGCGCGTGGTTCGCGGGGGGCCTGCGCATCGTGGACATCGCCGATCCCTCCGCGCCCCGCGAGGTCGGGTACTACATCCCCGAGCCCGCGCCCGGCAGGGCCGCGCCGCAGTCGAACGACGTGGACGTCGACGAGCGCGGGCTGATCTACCTCGGCGACCGCTACAACGGGTTCGACATTCTCGAGTTCACGCGGAACGGATGACCGGCAGTAGCAGGTGGGCGGGGCGGTCCGGGCTCACGTGCAGCGTCACGTCTCCGCCAAAAACCGCCGCCGGCCGGTCGCGAGGATCGTCGTGGCGGAACGGGCCCACGCCGGTGAATACGGCGTTGAGATTGCCCAGCCCCTGCGCCGCGCCTCCCGGCCACTCGTAGTCGCGGCCGCGCACGGTAAGCCCGATGCGATAGCCCCGGGGCACCACGATGCACGTCGGCCACACCTCGATGTCGAGCTCGTAGACCGTGCCCGGCGTGAGCGGCTGGATCTCGTCGTGGGTGTGATACGGGCGGTAGGGCAGTGAAAGCTTCGCATCGAGCTTGCGGTGAGACGCGCGGAGCCACCCCTGCGCGATCGGCGTGTGCGGGTCGAGCGCCCCCATGAACGTGATCTCCTTCAGGTCCGGCGCAAATACCCGCACGACCAGGAACAGGTCGGCATCCGCGGTCGCCGAGGACACCCACAGCTTCGCCGCGATGGGTCCCGTGATTTCGGTGTCGCGTTCCAGCGGCGCCGAGAGGAAGGTCGCTCCCTCCGAGAATCCCCCGTAGCTGACCGTGCCCGCGCTCTTCGGCGCCTCGGGCGCGAGGACATGGCCCTGGGGGTGGAGGTGGAGCTTCGTCCACTGCGTGCGGGCGAGCGGCCACTCGTTCTCGCTGCGCTCGACAAACTTCTCGCCGGGGTGGCGCACGAGCAGGCTCACTTTCGGCTGCTTCGACCAGCCGGAATCCTCCCCTTTCAGGAAGTGGCCGAAGAAGCGCTTCTGGATCCGCAGGCCGTAGTCCGTGTAGAACTCCGTCCAGTGCTCGATGCCGTGCACCTCGAGCCACTTCTCCTTCGATGCCGCGCGCACGAAACCCTCGAAATTGCCGCGCGGGTGCAATCCCTGCCCGCCCCAGTTCGCCGCCGACAGGAGCGGCGCCTTCACCTTCGACCAGTCCGGCAGGCGCGAGCGCCAGTACTCGTCGCGCGCCAGCCGGTTGGCGTAGCAGTCGGCGGCGAAGTCGCGCCGCGCCGCTCCGAGCTCCTCCTCGCGCAGCGTTTCCGGACCCGACACCCAGTCGCCGTTCATGCGGCTGCGATAGCCCTTCGTGCCCTGCCCGTGCTGCACCGGGATCACCTGCTTCGGAAACCAGGTGTCGGCGAAGGTGCAGTAGATGCCGCCGTGATGGGTCATGTCGCGGTAGTAATCGGCGGCGCCTTCCCACACGCAAATCGCCGCGAGGTGCGGCGGCTCGAGGGCGGCCACCTGCCACTGATTCATTCCGTAGTAGGAGATGCCGTTCAGGCCCACCTTTCCGTTCGACCAGGACTGCTTCGCCGCCCACTCGATGCAATGGTAGAAGTCCTGCGCCTCGCGCAGCGACCACAGGTCGAGCAGTCCCGGCGAGCGGCCCGCGCCGCGCGAGTCCACGCGCACGACCGCGTATCCGTCCGGCACCCACTTCTCCGGGTCCACGACTTCCCAGTTCTGGTATCTGTTGGTGGAGCCGGCGGGAACGTCGGGGTGCTCCTCGCACATGCGGCGCCACTGCGTGACGTAGAGATCCTCGAAATGCAGCCACTTGCCATACGGGCCGTAGGTCAGGATGACCGGATACTTCCCGTCCCGCACCGGCCGGTAGACGTCGGCCCGCAAAACGAGGCCATCCTCCATCGGGACCGGAACGTCCCAGTCGATCCGCATGCCGTCGCGGATCTCGCTCACCTCCCGGTATTCCATCTCGATCCCCCTCCCGTTACCAGCCCGGCGAGGCCAGGGCTCAGTCGAGCTGGTAGACGCCGTTGTGCCCGAGCGACCGCGTTGCGCGCGAGTTCGGAAAGTAGGTCAGGCCGTGCGACTCCCGGTCGGTCGGGATCGTGGCGATCACTTTCCCGGTGCGGGTATCGATGACCCGGACGTCGGAATTCGGGCGGCCCATGAGCGGATAGCGGCTGGAGATCCAGAACTGCGTGCCGTCGGGCGAGAGCTGGCCCATGTCCGGAGTGCCGCCGGTCTTCCACTTGGCGACCACCTTGCGGCTCGCGATGTCGATCACCGAGATCGAGCCCTCCATGCGGTTGCTCGCATAGATCTGCTTCTCGTCGTGGGAGAGCAGCAGGCCGTGCGTGCCGCGGCCGGTCGGTATGAACTCGACCTGCTTCCAGGCGTCGGGGTCGATGACGAATACGCCGTTCACGCCCTGATCGGCGATGAACATGAGATGCTGCCGCGGCGGGCGCAGCACATCGATCGGATTCTTGCCGAGGGCCATGTTGGCCACCAGCTCGAGCTTCCTGAGGTCCACCTTGACGATGCGCCCGGACCATTCGCAGCTCGCGACGAGATAGGATCCGTCGCGGCTGAACGCGAGGTGGTCGACTCCGGCCCATTCCACCGGGACGCTCTTGATCAGCTTCCAGGTCCGGGGGTCGCGGAAATCGAGGCGCTTGTGGCGCTCGGCGACGACGATCGCCATCTTTCCGTCCGGCGTGAAATAGAGATTGTAGGGATCGGGGACGGGGATCTCGCGCTCGATCTCGCCGGTCATCGGGTCGATCACGGTCAGCGAGTTCTGCCCCGTGTTCGTCACGTAGAGCTTGGTCAGGTCCCAGGACGGCGTGACGTGATGGGGATAGAGGCCGACGGTGTGGGTCTTGATGATCTTGAAGGTCTTGGGGTCGATGACGTGAAGCGTATTGCCCGCCGCATTGGGCACGTAGACGCGCTCAGGGTAGCGTCCGAGCGCGCTCGCTCCCGCCTCCGCCGCCGATGCCGGCGCGAACCCCCCGTTTGCGACGAGCAGCAGCGCCGCTGCCGCCATTGTCAGTGCCGATTTCATTCCTCACCCCATGCGCATGCCGTACCCTAGTTGATGCCGGTCGCGGCAAAGATCTTCCTGGCGGCGTCCGAGCTCAGGCGCGCGGCGAGCTTGCGCGCGTCCTCGGGCGCCCGGCTCGCGGCTCCGGCGGCCGCGTCATAGCTCGTCACGTTCTGGATCTCGTCCGGCAGCGGCGCCAGGAGCCTGACCGCGCAGCCCTTGTCGATCATCACCATCACCTCCGAGATCTGCGCGAGCCCGATCGCCGCCGGCGGATGAGCGGCGACATACTCCATGATGGCCGAGCCGGTCTCGACGACGACGATTTTCGCGCCCAGCGCATCCTTCAGCCCGAGCTTCTCGAGGAGCTTCGCGGCGTAGATGCCGCTGGAGGCCTTGTTGTGCACGACCGCGCTCGCGCCGAGCAGCGCCTGCTTGAACGCTGCCGTATCTCCGAGC
Source organism: Burkholderiales bacterium (assembly GCA_036555035.1). Lineage (GTDB taxonomy): Bacteria > Pseudomonadota > Gammaproteobacteria > Burkholderiales > SG8-41 > SG8-41. The sequence continues at coordinate 5,096 of DATBMB010000038.1, forward strand.
GCGGATGCCGGGGCCTGGGCATGCACCACGACGCCCATGCGCGAGCGGCCCACGAAGCCGCGGGTCGCCGCGATGATCTTGCCCTGCTTCGCGATCTCGTCCATCACCGCGGGCGGCGCGACGATGACATCCGCCGTCTCGCCCTCCGCGACGCGCCGCCGGATCTCGGGCGCGGTCGAGAACTCGATCGAGACCCTGCTTCCGGACTCGCGCTCGAATGCCTTCGCCACCTGCGCCACCCCGCGCTTCACGGCCCCCGCGCTCAGCACCTTCAGGACGGCCGTCGGGGCGGGTGCGCCGGGGTTCGATTTCATGGTTGCGTTGCGGGCGCGCGGACACGCGGGCGATGAAAGATGGCGGAGATTAGCACGATTTACCCTCGCTGCAGCCGGTCCCGGGGACGCCTGTCTTTTTTGCGTCAACTCCCTGTGCTATTCTGCAACCGCCTGCTCGCCCTGCGGTCTAATCACGCGCTGTCACCATTCCGTATCTCGAGGAGGATGTAGCTCATGAATCCATCGCAACGCATCCGCGGCGTGCTCTCCCCCGTCGTCACGCCCTTCGGCAAGGACCTGAGCCCGGATCCCCGGCGCTTCATCGCGCACTGCCAGTGGCTCGCGACGCAGAACTGCGGGCTGGCCGTGTTCGGCACCAACAGCGAGGCCAATTCGCTCTCGGTGAACGAGCGCATCGCGCTGCTCGACGCGCTGCTCGCCTCCGACGTCGACCCCTCGCGCATGATGCCGGGCACCGGCTGCTGCGCGCTGACCGACACCGTGCGGCTGACCGAGCACGCGGTGAAGGCGGGCTGCGCCGGCGTGCTGATGCTGCCTCCGTTCTACTACAAGGACGTCTCCGAGGACGGGCTCTACCGCAGCTTCTCCGAGGTGATCGAGCGCGTCGGCGACGCGCGGCTGCGGGTCTATCTCTACCACATACCGCCCGTCGCGGTGGTCGGCATCACGACCGGCCTCGTCGAGCGGCTGCTGAAGCAATACCCGACGGCGATTGCCGGCATGAAGGACAGCTCGGGCGACTGGGGCAACACGAAGAAATTCCTCGACGCGTTCGCAGGGGACGGCTTCGACGTCTTCGCCGGCAGCGAGTCGTTCCTGCTTGCCAACATGAAGAACGGGGGCGCGGGCTGCATCTCGGCCACCGCCAACGTGAACCCCGCGGCGATCGACCGGCTCTACCGCGAGTGGCGCAAGCCCGATGCCGAGCTGCAGCAGGAGGCGTTGAACGTCGTGCGCAAGACCGTTGGCCAGTACGTGATGATCCCGGCCTTGAAGGCGGTCGTCGCGCACTACGCGAAGGACCCGCAATGGGCCGCGGTGCGCCCGCCGCTGACCGAGCTCACGGCGGCGCAGGCGAAGAACGTCATCGACGGCCTGAGGCGGCTCAACTTCGACATGCCCGGCATCGAGCAGGCGCAGGCCAAGGCCGCCTGACGCCGCGCGCATGAGCCCGCAACCCGCGGCCGGCGCGGAGGCGCCGGCCTGCGCCGGCCCCGATCCGAGCCCGCGCAAGCCCAGGCTGAAGCTGCCGCCCCGCGCGTGCGACACCCACGCGCACATCATGGGTCCGAAGGCGCGCTACGCGTATTCCCTGGCCCGCATCTACACTCCTCCCGACTGCCTGCTCCCGGATTACCTGAAGATGCTCGCGACGCTCGGCGTCGAGCGAGCGGTGCTGGTGCAGCCGAGCGTCTACGGCACCGACAACACGGTGATGCTGGAAGCAATGAAGGCTGCGGGCGACCGCTTTCGCGGCGTCGCGGTCGTCGCTGAGGGCATCTCGGACTCGGAATTGAAAGCGCTCGATGCCGCCGGCGTGCGCGGCGTGCGGGTGAACATCGTGGACGTGAAGGACCGCAAGCCCGGCACGCTGCCAATGGAGTCACTGAAGACGCTCGCGCGGCGCGTCGCGCCGCTCGGCTGGCACATGGAATTCCTGATGCA
>DATBMB010000082.1:0-13602 GCA_036555035.1 Burkholderiales bacterium
CTCCGGATTTCCCAGCCCACTGGGTCAATTGATCAGGACAACTCTCCGGGACAGTCAGTACCAGTACCGGAAATCCGGAACCAGATCCCAACCGCCCCGCCACCCGGCCCGCGGGTGTGCCGAGCTGCGCGGGTGGCAGAAGGGTCGGGGTTTGATCCGAGGCTTCCGGTACGGGTACTGACCCCAGAGAACGCGATGGCCAAGTCAATTGCCCGGATGCGCGGGAAGCCTCGGAGCGGGCCCCGACCGTTCTGACAGGACCCGCGCTGTGCCATATCTCTCCGATGCATGCTCATACTGCTCCGTGGATATTTTTGAGACGGGTTCTACTCACGCATTACGGCGGGCGAGTTCCGATTGGTGAACGATGCGGATGCCGGCGAGCACCACGAGCGCGCCCCCGATCTCGACCCATCCCAGGGTCTCGCCGAGCAGCACCCACGCGAGGGCGGCGGCGATAACCGGCTGCGCGAGCAGCCCGACAGAGGAGAAGGTCGCGGGGAGATGCGCCATGGCATAGGCGATCAGGCTCTGGCCCGCCACCTGCGCGATCAGCGCGAGCCCCACGAGCTTGGCCCATCCCGCCGCCGAGTGCGGGAAAAGCTGCTCGCCGGAGCCGAGCGCAAGCGGCAGCAGCACGACCGCGGTGACGAGCCCGCTCCACGCCATGATGACCGAGGTCGCCGAGCGGGCCCGCGCCCGGGTAACCGCGAGCTGGTAGGCGCCGTAGAACATCGCGGTCACCACGCCCAGAACATCCCCCAGCACGGCGCTGCCGCCGGCGCGAAAGTCCCCGCCGAGCAGAATCGCCACCCCGGCGAGCGCCGCTGCCAGGCCAGCGAGGAACAGTCCCGTCGGGCGCTTCCTGTAGAGCAGCCACACGGCAAGCGCGACGAAGATCGGGGCGAGATTGGCGAGGAGCGTGGCATTGGCGACCGAGGTCAGCACGATCGACCAGTGCCACACCGCGAGATCGCCGGCGAAGAAAAGCCCCGCGGCGATGATCAACCGCCGCTCGGCCGCGAAGCCCGCGACGTGGCCGCCGCGGCTCGCGATCACCGACCACGCCCACAGCACGGGCAGCGCCAGCGCGACGCGCCAGAACGCGGTTGCGACCGGGCCGGTCTCGCTCACCTTCACGAACAGGGCGGAGGATCCGATCGCCGCGGCGCCCGCAAAGAGGGCGAGCAGAGCGAGGGCGCGCTCGCGCGACGGCGGGGTCGGCTCGGCGGTCAAGTTCGGTCAATCAGCCGTCGTGGCGCCGGAAGCGGCGCCAGCCCCACCACACCATGCCCGCGCCGAGCGTGAATACCATGAGCACGGAGAAGACGAAAAAACGGGGCATGGCCGCATAAGTCACGGTGCGCTGGGTATAGCGGCCAAAGGTGAACTCGCCGGTGACGGTCCCGTGCAGCGCGAGGTACATGAAGCCGGCTCCGAGCAGCAGCAGGACGATGGGGGAGTACCTGAACCCTTTCCCGTCCGGCGAGCTGAAGAGCTTCTCGAGCGTCGTCTTCATCTCCCTTCGAACTTCGGCTTGCGCTTCTCGATGAAGGCCTGCATGCCTTCCTTCTGGTCCTGGGAGGAGAACAGGATCTGCGAGGACTTGGCTTCGAGGGCGAGCGCGCTCGAGAGCGGCGCGTCCATCCCGGCGAGCACCGCCTCCTTCGCGAGCTGCACCGCGAGCGGCGGCAGCGCCGCGATCTGGCGCGCGAGATCGATCGCGCGGCCCTCGACCTCGGGGTCGGGCACGACCTCGCTCGCGAGCCCCATGTCGAGCGCCTCCCGCGCCGAGAACATCTCCCCGGTGAGGATGTAGCGCATGGCCTTGAACTTGCCCACGGCGCGCGTCAGGCGCTGCGTCGCGCCGCCGCCGGGGATGATGCCGATGTTGACCTCGGGCTGCCCGAAGCGGGCGGACTCGCCGGCGACGATGATGTCGCAGGTCATCGCGAGCTCGCAGCCGCCGCCGAGCGCGTAGCCGCTCACCGCGGCGATCACCGGCTTGGGGCAGGCGGCGATCGCGCGCCACAGCTTGTGCACGCCGCGCTGCATCGCCTCGATGGTGCCGAGGCCGGCCATCTCCTTGATGTCGGCGCCGGCGGCGAAGCTCTTCTCGCTGCCGGTCAGCACGATGGCGCGCGTTGCCGCGTCCTCGCCGAGGTCGGCGAGGTGTTTCGCGAGGAGCTTTCTCACCTCGAGGTTCAGCGCGTTGCGCGCCTCGGGGCGGTTGATGCGCAGCAGCGCGATGTGCTCCGCTGGGCGCTCGAGGAGGACGACGGGAGCGGTCATTTCCGGAACCAGATCTCGCGGACGCGCGCCGCGGGATCGTTTTGCCGGGCGCTGAAGTAATAGCGCTCGCCCGACCGGAATACGAACACGCACCAGTTCTCGGTGTCCCGTCTCCATTCGATCGCCACGCAATACTGGTCCTTCGGGGAGATATGCCACGAGCCGGCGCCGGTCGTCGGGTAGGCGGTCGGGGCCCCCTTGTATCCCTGCGAATCCGTCGAGGCAGTGAACTTGCCGTCCGCGTTGTTGTACCAGTGCCGCGTGCTGCCGTGGCGCGTCTTGTGCGTTACCTTCGCGCCGGTCAGTGCCTGGCGCAGTTCGTCGCCGGTGAGCCTCTGCAGATTCGGCACATCCGCCATCGTCATTTCCTGCGCGATTCCGGCGGCCGGAATGATCAGGAAAGCGCAGCAGGCAAATGCGGAGGCTCTCGCGGCGGTCATCGGCTCATTGCCTGGCGAGACCCAGGTCCACCAGCACCGACTTCATCGCGGCGTAGGTGTCTTCGAGGTCCTTCGCGAAGTCCTTGCTGGTGAGGAAGTCGTTCGACCAGTAATTTTTCCGGAGGTCCTCCTGCCACTCCGCGGTCTCGGAGGCCTGGCGCAGCGCGTTTTCCCAGAAGGCGACTTGCTCCGGGGTGAGCCCCTTCGGCGCGACGATGCCGCGGAAGCCGCCGTAGACGAGGTCAACGCCCAGTTCCTTCCAAGTCGGCACCTGCGCGAGCGCGCCACCGAAACGGCGGGGCGCGGCGACGCCGACGACGCGCATGCGCCCCGCTTCGACGTGGCCCGCGGCGTTGCCGCCGGCCGTGGTCACGAGATCGATATGGCCGCCCAGCAGGTTCGTGATCGCCTCGGAGGAGCCCTTGTAGGCGACCGTCTTCAGGTCGCGCACGTTGCCGCCGACGGACTTCATGAGGAGCCCGGCCGCGATGTGGTTGTGGCTGCCGAGCGCGGTGGCGAAGCCGATGGCGATGGACTGCGGGTCGCTCTTCAACCGCGCGATCAGGTCCTTGCCGTCCCGGATCTTCGAGTCGGCGTTGACCGCGAACACCACGTAGTCATTGAAGAGCGAGGCGATCGGCGTGAAGTCGGTGTGGCGGATCTTGCTGCGGCCGGTGATGTGATTGGTGAGCAGCGCCGTCGTGCCGACGAGCAGCGTGTGCGGATCTCCGGGGCGCTGACTGACGTAAGTGAAGGCGATGCTGCTGCCCCCGCCCGGCCGGTTCACGACAGTCATCGGCGCATTGACCAGCTTGGTGGAGACCAGGATCCGCTCGACGGTGCGCGCGGTCTTGTCATTGCTGCCGCCGGGGGCGGAGCCGACCACGATCTCGATATTTCGCTGCGGGCTCCAGGCCTGCGCGAAAGCCCCGGCACTGGCCATGATCAGTGCCGCACACAGCAGCACGTTGCCGGATCCCCGCCGCCGGGGGGATGACTCATGCAGGTTTTTTCTCATCAGTTTCCTCTTCACTGCGGTGTCATGCCCGAGGCCTTCACCAGCTTCGAGTACTTCTCGATCTCCACGCGGATGAAGCGGCCGAACTCCTCCTGCGTGCCGCCCATCGGCTCGAGCCCGTCGTTGAGAAAGCGGGCCTTCAGATCGGGGCTCGCGAGGATCCTGCCGACTTCCGAGTTCCACCGCCCGACGATTTCCTTCGGCGTCTTCGCGGGCGCCATGAGGCCGAACCACGTCGTCGCCTCGTAGCCCTTCATCCCGGACTCGTCGAAGGTCGGCACCCCGGGAATCGCGGAGAAGCGCTTGAGGCTCCCGATCGCGATCGCGCGGAGCCGCCCCGACTGGAGGTGCGGGAGGATCACCGGCACGCCGCTGAACATCATCTCGACGTTGCCGGCGAGCGTGTCGGTCAGCGCGGGCGTGTTGCCCTTGTAGGGAATGTGCACGATGTTGACGCCCGCCATGAACTTGAATAGCTCGCCGGCCATCTGGTTGGAGCTGCCGAGTCCGGAGGAGGCGAAATTGAGCTGGCCGGGGCGCGCCTTGGCAAGCGCGACCAGCTCCTTCAGGTTCTTCGCCGGCAGCGAGGGGTGGGCGGAGAGCACATTGGCGCCCTTCACGCACAGGATGACGGGCGCGAAGTCGCGCAGCGTGTCGTAAGGCGGCTTTGCCTGCGTGCTCATGTTGATGGCGTTGGTCGCGCCGCCCATGAGGATGGTGTAGCCGTCGGGTGGCGCCTTCGCCACCAGCTCGGAGCCGATGTTGGTCGCGCCGCCGGGCCGGTTTTCCACCACGATCTGCTGGCCGAATACTTCCGACAGCTTTGCCCCGATCGCGCGGGCCGTGATGTCGGTATTGCCGCCGGCCGCGAAGGGCACGATCACGCGCACCGGCCGGGTAGGGTACTGCTGGGAGGCCGCCGGCAGGGCGACGAGGAGCGCCGTCGCGAGCGACAGCAGGTGCAGGGCAATGTTCACGTGCGTTCCTTTCGGCTGGGGGCTTTCATTCTATCCGTGTTTTTCCGTGATTTCATTGATCATGGGCGCGCCGCGGTGCCAGCGGCCGAGATTCTCGAGGAAGATCGCCAGCACCCGCTCGTCGTTGCCCGCCGCCGCCGCGGAGTTGTGGGGCGTGACGAGCACGTTGGGGAGGCTCCAAAGCGGCGAATCCGGCGGGAGCGGCTCGGTCTCGAAGACGTCGAGGTAGGCGCCCGCGAGGTGCCCGCTCCTCAGCGCTTCGATCAGCGCTGCCTCGGCGACGATCTCCCCGCGCGCGACGTTGATGAGGCGCGCCCCCCGGGGCAGCGCGGCGATCAGGCGGGCGTCGACGAGGCCGCGCGTCTCGGGCGTGAGCGGGCAGGCAATGACGAGCCAGTCGCAGCGCGGAAGCAGCCCGGGCAGCGCGGCGGGCGGGTGCAGCTCGTCCACCGGGTCCTCGCCGCGGCGCGGGCCGCGGCGCACGCCGATTACCTTGAGCCCGAGCACGCGCGCGAGCCGCGCGAATTCGGACCCGATGCTCCCCAGGCCCAGGACGAGGGCGGTCTGCCCGCGCAGGTCGCGCGGCGGTGTCGTGCGCTCGGGATTCCACTGGCGGTTGCGTTGCGCCTCGAGCCAGCGCGGGAAGCCGCGCGCGAGCGCGAGCAATCCCATGATGGCAGTCTGCGCGATCGGCCCGGCGTTCGAGCCCGCGGAGGTCGTCAGGCGCACGCCCCGCGAGAGCATCTCCGCGTAGATCGGATGATCCACGCCGACGTTGAAGACGTGCAGCCACTTCAGCCGTGGCGCCTTGCGCGCCGCCGAGAAGAACTGCCGCGAATGGTCCGGGAACACATCGCTGGAGAAGAACGCAATCTCGATGCGCCCGCAATCCGCATCGGGAACGCGCGCCGCGGGATCGGGCGGCAGCACGATCAGCTCGGCGCGCGCCGCTGCGTCGCCGATGCGCGCGCCGTGAGCGGCGTGAACCCGGTGGGAGAGGAGAAGCGCGGTCACAGGACGGCCATTCTAGCCGCTCTGCTAAGATTCGAGTCACGCATCGCCCCCCAACAAGCCGCGGTTCTCGAACGGATGCCCCTCGACACTCTGGAACTCACCCGCGCGCTGATCGCGCGCCGCTCGGTGACGCCGCAGGACGCCGGCTGTCTCGATATTGTCGCCACGCAGCTCGCGCCGCTCGGCTTCCGCTGCGAGCGCATCGGAGCGAACGGCGTGGACAATCTCTGGGCGCGGCGCGGCAGCGCGGCGCCGCTCGTGTGCTTCGCCGGCCACATCGACGTGGTGCCGACCGGGCCGCTCGAGCACTGGACGAGCGACCCCTTCACGCCGACCCTGCGCGACGGCGTGCTCTTCGGGCGCGGCGCATCCGACATGAAGACCTCGATCGCGGCTTTCGTCGCGGCGATTGAGGCCTTTGTCGCCGGGCACCCGCGGCACGCGGGCTCGATCGCCGTGCTGTTCACCTCCGACGAGGAGGGGCCCGCGGTGGACGGCACGGTGCGGGTGGTCGAGGCGCTGAGGGCCCGCGGCGAGAAGATCGACTACTGCATCGTCGGGGAGCCCACGAGCGAGGCGCGCCTGGGCGATGTGATCAAGAACGGACGGCGCGGCTCGCTTTCCGGCAACCTCGTGGTGAAAGGCGTGCAGGGCCACGTCGCCTATCCCCACCTGGCCTATAACCCAGTGCACGCCTTCGGCGCTGCGCTCGCTGAGCTCGCGCGCACGCAGTGGGACGCGGGCAACGAGCATTTCCCGCCCACCACCTGGCAGGTGTCGAATATCAACGCTGGCACCGGCGCGAATAACGTCATCCCCGGCGAGCTGCACGTGAGGTTCAACTTCCGCTTCTCCACCGCGAGCACGCTGGAATCGCTGCAGACGCGCGTCGTCGGCATCCTCGACCGGCACGGCCTCAAGTACGACCTCGAGTGGCGCTATGACGGCCGGCCGTTCCTGACGAAGCCGGGGGACCTGGTGGAGGCGGTCGGGAGGGCGATCAAGTCCGTCACCGGCATCGACACGAAGCTCTCGACGGGAGGCGGCACCTCCGACGGCCGCTTCATCGCCGACATCTGCCCGCAGGTCATCGAGTTCGGCCCGACCAACGCCACGATCCACAAGGTCAACGAATGCATCCGCGTGGACGACATCGAGCCACTGCGCCGCATTTACCAGCAGATTCTCGTGAATCTGCTGGTAAGGTGACGATTACGGGTGACGAAAAACAGTCCTCAGCCGTCACCATTATCTCGTCACCCACATCTCGTCACCCGTTTCTCGTCACGTTCGGAGCGATGCGCAGCGACAACCTCTACGAGCTGCCGAAGGACCTGCCGGTGCCGCAGGACGACGGCGCGTGCGACCACCTCACCGGGATGACGCTGCCGCCGATCGGGCTGCCCTCGACGCGCGGGCGCGTGGTGGACCTGTGGCGGCTTGCGGGCACGACGGTGGTCTATATCTATCCGCGCACCGGCCGGCCGGACCAGGAGGTGCCCACCGGGTGGAACGACATCCCGGGCGCGCGCGGCTGCACGCCGCAGTCCTGCGCATTCCGCGATCACTTCGCCGAGCTGCAGCGCGCGGGCGCTGCCCACGTGTTCGGCCTGAGCACGCAGGACAGCGCCTACCAGCGCGAGGCCGCCGAGCGGCTGCACCTGCCCTTCGGGCTGTTGAGTGACGCCGGGCTCGAGCTGGCGCGCGCGCTGAACCTGCCGATGTTCGAGGTGGACGGGATGAAGCTGATCAAGCGCGTCACGTTGATCGCGCGCGACGGCAGGATCGTGAAGGTGTTCTACCCGGTGTTCCCGCCGGACCGCAATGCGGGCGACGTTCTGGATTGGCTCACCGCCGTCCGCGACGACGAGCTCCGCGAGATCAGTGACGAGGATTGACCTCGTCACTCGAATTTGAGGCCGGCCTTCTGCGCGACGTCGCGCCACTTCGCGAGCTCGTCCGCGATCAGCTTGCGGAATTCTTCCGGTGAGCTCGAGCTCGGCTCGGCGCCGAGGCCGAGGAACTTGTCGCGGACCATTGCGGTGTCCATCACTTTCAGCATCGCGGCATTGAGCTGATTGACTACCGGCTTCGGGGTGCCCGCTGGCGCGAGGACGCCGATGAAAGTCGAGGCCTCGTAGCCGCGCAGCCCTGACTCGTCGAGCGTTGGCACGGCAGGCAGAACTGAGGCGCGCTTCGCGCTCGCGACGGCGAGCGCCTTGAGCCGGCCGTCGCGGATGTAGCCGATCGACGCGCTCAGCTGATCGAACATGGTCGCAACCTGGCCGCCCAGCATCTCGGCGAGCGCCGGGCCGCTGCCCTTGTAGGGCACGTGCACGACCTTCACGCCGGCCAGGGAGCTGAAGAGCTCGATGCCGAAGTGATTGGTAGTGCCGGTGCCGGCGGAGGCAACGGTCAGCTTGCCGGGGTTGGCCCGGGCGCGCTCGATCATCTCCTTGATCGAGCCGATGCCTGACTTCTGTCCTGCCAGCACCACCAGCGGCACGACGTGCACCCGTGAGATGGGCGCATAATCCTTCAGCGAGTCGTAAGGAAGCTTCGAAACGACCACGGGATTGACCGAGAGCGGCCCGCTCGAGCCCATGAGCAGCGTGTGGCCGTCGGGCGGCGCCTTCGCGACGAGGTGGGCGCCGACGTTGCCGCCTCCGCCCCCGCGGTTGTCCACCACGATTGACTGACCGAGCTGCTCGCCCAGCGTCGGGCCGATGATGCGCGCCGTAATATCCACGTTGCCGCCCGGCGGATAGGGCACAACCAGGCGGATTGGGCGCGTGGGGAAACTCTGTTGCGCCGCAGTGTTGAACGCCGCGAGCGCAAGGTGGGCGAGCAGGGCAGCCAGGACGGTCTTTTTCATCGCATCTTCCCGGCTAGATCGCCGCGCTCGCGCGGAGCTTCTCGATGTCCGCGGCGCTGTAGCCGTACTCCTTGAGAACTTCCTCGGTGTGCACGCCCTGGTCGGGTGCGGGTGTACGCACCTTGAACGGGGTCCCGGACAGCCGCACGCCCTGGTTGACGATCTCGATGTCGCCCAGCGCGTAGTGATGCGTCGGCACCGCCATGCCCAGGTGCCGCACCTGGGGATCGGCAAATACCTCGTTCATGCGGTAGATCGGGCCGCACGGCACGCCTGCCTTGTTGAGTTCCTCGACCCATTCCGCGGACTTGCGCTTCACGGTCTTCTCCTCGATCAACTTCACCAGCGCGACCCGGTTCTTGTGCCGCAGCTTGAAGTCGCTGAAGTCCGGATGCGTCAGGAGCTCCGGCATGCCGATCACCTTGCACAGCCGCGGGAAGAGATTGCCCGAGCCGGCGATGTTGATGTATCCATCGGCCGTTCTGAACGCGCCGGTGGGCATGTAGAGGGGGTGATCGTTGCCGACCTGCTCCGGCACGTCGTGCGCGACCAGCCAGCGCGCCGCCTGGAAATCGAGCATGGCGATGAGCGCCTGCACCAGGGACGTGCTGACCCACTGCCCTTCGCCGGTTTCCTCGCGCTCGAGCAGCGCGGTGACGATTCCGAACGCGAGATAGACTCCGGCGCTGGAATCGCCGATGGCGATGCCCGCGCGCATCGGGCCCTCGCCGGGCCGGCCGGTGATGGACATGAGTCCGCTCATGCCCTGCGCCACCTGGTCGAGCCCGGGGCGGCCGGCGTAGGGCCCGTCCTGGCCGAAGCCGCTGATGCTGCCGTAGACGATGCGCGGATTGATCTTGCGCATGCTCTCGTAGTCGATGCCAAGCCGGTGCTTCACGTCGGGGCGGTAGTTCTCCACGATCACGTCGGCGGTCTGCGCCATTTTCTTGAAGATCGCCACGCCCTCGGGCGATTTGAGGTTAAGCGTCATGCTGCGCTTGTTGCGATGCATATTCTGGAAGTCCGGGCCGTGGCGGCGGTCGTCCACCGCGCCTGCCTTGTCTCCCGGCTCCTCGATCTTGATCACGTTGGCGCCCCAGTCGGCGAGCTGGCGCACGGCGGTCGGACCCGAGCGCGCGCGGGTGAGATCGAGTACGGTGAAGCGGGCCAGCGGGCCCTTGCGTTTGTCAGGTGCCATTTCAGTGCCTCTCAGGATGCGACGCGGGCCGGGATGCGTTCGGACGCATCGAGCTCGACGGTCTTCTCGGTCTCGAGGGACCACAGCCTCTTGAGCAGCGCCCGCGCCCGCGCGTCGCCGATGACCGGGGTCGCCAGCTCCAGGAACTTGTCATCGAGCTCGGCGTCCGCGAGCGGAGCCTCGGGATCGCCCTTGCGCGTCGGCTGGAAGTGCTCGACCCTGCGGCCTGACGCGAGCTCGATCTCGACCCGCGCCGCGCGCTGGCGCGGGAACGCCTTCGAGAGCTCCGCGTCGGCCACGCACTCGATTTTCTGCATCAGCGCCCGCACGTCCGGGTCACGGAGTCGCTCAGGGGCAAACGCGTTCAGGCGCACGCTGCCGTGCACGAGCGCGTGCGCGACGGTGTACTGGATGCTGAACTTGGCCTGGTAGTCGCCCTCCGGGCGCGGGTTATCGACGATGTCGAGCCCGCCTTGGTAGGTGGCGATTCGAACTTTGCGCACGTCCCGGTGCGTGAACCCGTGCTCGCGCTTCAGGGTGAGCGCGGCGTCGAGCGCGGCGAAGTTGTGTCCGCAGCAGCCGTGGTTCTTGAAGGTGATGCGGGTGATGTGATAGTCGGAACCGAGTCCCCGCGTCGCCAGTGTCCAGTCCGGCTTGACGCTCATCGCCGCGCCGAATCCGACCTCGCCCTCCAGGATGTCGGCGACGCCGGTCACGCCCCGCGCTGCGGCGAGGGCGGCGAGCGCTCCGGCTTCCGCCGCATGCCCGCCGTGCAGGGGCTTCGCCATGGCCTGCGAGCGGAACGCCTGCTGCAGGCCGGCGGCGAAGGTCCCGGCGTTGCCGAGCGCGTGGACGAACTGCTCGCGATTGCAGCCGAGGAGCGTGGCGACGGCGGCGGCCGCACCAAACGTGCCGACCGTGCCCGTGGTGTGCCAGTACTTGTAGTGGGACGGCATCACGGCGTCACCGATGCGGGTCGACACCTCGTAGCCGACGATGACCGCGCGCAGGAAGCGCTCGCCCGGCGCTCCCTGCGACTGAGCCGCGGCGAGCGCGGCGGAGATCACGGGGCTTGCCGGGTGGTAGACCGCGTCGCGCCAGATGTCGTCGAACTCCACCGCGTGCGAGGCGGCACCGTTGATCAACGCCGCCGCCCGCACGGTCGCGCGGCGCCCCGACGCAAGCCGCGCGCGCCCGTGATCGAGCTCATCGGCGAGCGCCTCCTCGAGCAAGGTCGCGGGGGCGATGCGGCTGCCCGGCAGGAGCGAGGCGCACCAGTCGATCACAGCGCGCTTGGCGTGGTGGACGACTTCCTTCGGCAGCTTCGCGGTCTGCTCCCTTACCGCGTACTCGGCGAACTGTTCCGCAAGCATGGTCATCTCCGATTCTCTTGGCGTCCTGGCGGTTAATTGTCCGCGAGCACAAGCAGGCCGTCCACGGCCACCACGCCCTCGCCCTCGGGCTTCACGATGACGGGGTTCACCTCGGCTTCCGTGATGCGGGGATCGACCTGCGCGAGCGCCGAGAATGCGCTCACGGCCCGCGCCAGGGCCGCGGTATCGCCGCGCGGCAGGCCGCGATAGCCGCGGATGACGGCGAGTCCCTTCACTTCCTCGATCATTCGGGCCGCTTCCTCCTCCGTCACCGGGGCAAGCCGCAGGGCAAAGTCACGGTAGATCTCCGCCAGCACCCCGCCTGCACCCAGCATCACGACCGGCCCGGCCTGCGGATCGCGCCGGTAGCCGAGGATCACCTCCGCCAGGCCCATCTCCATGCGCTGGACCAGAATGCCGTTCACCTTCGCTCCCGGTTGCTTCGCACGCACGCGTTGCAGGATTCCTGCCGCCGCGCGCTTGAGCTCCTCGGGCGAGGCGATGCCGGTTGCCACGCCGCCCGCATCGGTCTTGTGCGTGATGTCGGGCGAGAGAATCTTCGCCACGACCGGAAATTCGAGTCCGACTCCTTGCTCCGGCGCCGTGATCGTCTCGGAGGCCGCCACCGGCACGCCGAGCCTGGCGAATACGCGGCAGGCTTCCACCTCGTTCAGCCGCAGCTTGCCCGCGAGGAGGGCGCGGGCGGCTGCGACCCGCGCGTCGTCCACGGCCGGGGCCTGGCGTGGCGCGCGCCAGTCGCGCCAGGCGCGGATCGCGTCCGCGCACGCTTCGGGCGTGCGAAAGCCGGCGATGCCGGCCCCGCTCAACAGCGCGAGGGAAGCGTCGGCCTGCGGCGCGCAGAATACCGCGAGCGGCTTCGCCCCGCGCTCGGCCTCGAGTATCGGGTCGATCGCGATGTGCGGCTGGAACTGGGCGGAGCTTCCCACGACCGCGAGCACGAGGTCGCAGTGATCGGATGCCAGCAGCTCGTTCAGCACCGCGCTGTAGATCTCCTTCTTTGCGCCGGCGAGCGTGAGATCGGTCAGCCGGGCGCGCGTGATCCCGATTCTCTTCCGCGCGAGACGGCTGACGATCTCATCGGTGGGCGGCACCACCTCGACGCCGAGCGTGCCGAGCCGGTCCACGACGGTCGCCGCGCCGCCGCCGGTGGTCGTCATCGCGGCGACTCGGTGGCGCGTCGCAGGCTTCCGGCCCGCGATCAGCGCCGGCAGCTCGAACAGAGTCTCGAGGAGATCCACGCGCAGCATGCCATGGGCCCGGAAGAACGCTTCCGCCACGTCGTCCGCGCCGGTCATCGCGCCGGTGTGCGAGGTGGCGAGCTCCACGCCCACGTCCGAGCGGCCGAGCTTGAACACCACGACCGGCTTGCCGGCTCCATAGGCGCGGCGCGCGGCGCGGGCGAGGCGGTCGGCATCGCGGAGGGTCTCCATGAAGAGCAGGATCACGCGGGTGTCGGCGTCGTCCACGAGCAGATCGGTGATCTCGCCCACCGCGAGATCGGACTCGTTGCCGACGGACACCAGCTTGGAGAAGCCGGTGCCGCGCCCCATTCCGCGCGACATCAACGCGCCCATCATGCTGCCGCTCTGCGAGACGATCGCGGTCGCGCCGGGCTGGATCTGCGCGTGCTCGAGCACGGCGTTCACCGAGAGCACGAGGTGCGAGTGCATGTCGAGCAGCCCGATGCAGTTGGGGCCGAGCAGCCGGAGACCGCTCGCGCGCGCGAGGGCCAGCAGCTCGTCCTGCCGCGCGCGCCCGGCCGCGCCGGTCTCGGCGAAGCCGTCGCTGAAAATGGTGGCGACCGGCACGCGCTTCTCGCAGCACTGCGCGACTGCTTCGGGCACCGACTGCGCCGGCACCATGATGAAGGCGTGGTCCACGGGCTCGCTCACTGCGCGCAGGTCCGGGTACGCCTTCTCGCCGAAGATCTCGCCGCGACCCGGATTGATCGGAAGGATACGGCCGGTGTAGCCGTGCTTGCGCAGGAAGCGCTGCGGGCGCGAGGTGTTCTTGGCGGCATCGCCCGAAGCGCCGATCAAGGCAACCGACCGCGGCGCAAATAGCGCCTGTGCCAGAGAGATCACTGTCTTGCCCATCAGCTGAAACCGTGACGAATAAGGGTGACGATTACGGGTGACGAGATACGGGTGACGGAAGATCGGACGAAAGGCGATGCTTGGCGCTCGTCACCCTCACCTCGTCACCATTACCTCGTCACCTGTATCTCGTCACTTGTCGGTCTTCGACGGACGTTGACTGAACGTCCGCTCGAAGACCGACTCCGCGATCCGGTTCTTGAGAATCTCGATCGAGCCCCCGGCGATCATCCAGCCGCGGCACTTGCGCCAGCACCACTCGACGAGCGTGTCCTCGGTGTAGCCCATGCCGCCCATG
>DATBMB010000146.1:0-5233 GCA_036555035.1 Burkholderiales bacterium
ATGGTGGAGGAGCCGACCTCGTCCGGCTTCGCCTTCTGCCGGAAGTAGCCGAGGGCGACGTAGCCCCAGACGTCGCGGTCGAGATCGATGAGGATCGTGTTGGCGCGCGCAAACGCGTCGAAGAGCTCCGCGAGCGAGTCGTGAGGCTCGATCTGGGTGGTGTAGGGGTTGAACTCCAGGCCCAGGCGCTCGACCATCGCGCGGGCGATTTTTTCCCAGTCCACGCCGGGGTAGGCGGCGACGTGCGCGTTGTAATTGCCGACCGCGCCGTTGAACTTGCCGGTGAGCGGGATCGCCGCGATGCGCTCGCGCGCGCGCAGCAGGCGGTGCGCGACGTTCACGAGCTCCTTGCCGAGGGTGGTCGGGCTCGCCGGCTGGCCGTGCGTTCGCGCGAGCATCGCGCAATCGGCGAGCGTGGCGGCGAGCGCCGCGAGCTTCTCGATCAGCTTGTCGAGCGCCGGCAGCAGGACCTGGTCGCGCGCGCGCTTCAGCATCAGCGCGTGCGCCAGGTTATTGATGTCCTCCGAGGTGGACGCGAAGTGGAAGAACTCCGCGACCTTCATGACCTCGCGGTTGCCGGCGAGCTTCTCGCGCAGGAAGTACTCGACCGCCTTCACGTCGTGGTTGATGCGCGCCTCGGTCGCCTTCACCGACTCGCCATCGGCTTCAGTGAGCCTCGTGGGCACCTCGTCGAGCTGGAGAAGGGTCGGCGGGGAGAACGGCGGCACTTCCGGTATCGAGGGCTCGGCGGCGAGCGCCTTCAGCCATTCGATCTCGATGCGCACCCGGAGCCGGATGAGCCCCAGCTCGCTGAAGGTGTCGCGCAGCGCGGCGACTCTGTTGTGATAGCGGCCGTCGAGAGGGGATAATGCGGTGAGGGGAGTCAAGGCCATCGCTGCGCTATTTTACCAAATGCGCGGCGCCCCCGGCCCGCTCCGGGAGACGGAAGTCATGACAGACGCATCGCGCAAGCTGGCGGAGTTCGCCGTCGGCCTCACCTGGGAGCGCATTCCGCCGGAAGTGATCGAACGCGCGAAGGATTGCGTGATCGACACGGTTGCGGCCTGCGTCTACGGCTCGCAGCTGCCCTGGACGCGCACGGTCATCGAGTATGCCCAGCGCAACAGCGCGCCGGGCGAGTGCAGCGTGTTCGGGACCCCGGTCAAGGTGCGCGCGCCGTTCGCCTGCCTGTGCAACGGCGCCTCCGCCCACGCCTTCGAGCTCGACGCTCTGGTCGAGCCGAGCGTCGGCATCCACCCGAGCGCGGCGCTCGCCGTGCCCGGGCTCGCGCCCGCGCAAGGGCGCAAGCTCTCCGGCAAGGCGCTGCTCGCCGCCTACGTCGCCGGCTTCGAGGTTCTCTACCGCATCGGGCACGCGGCGAACCACTCGATCGAGAAGGTCGGCTTTCATTCCCCGGGCGTGGTGGGCGTCTTCGGCACCGCCGCGGTGGTGGGGAGGCTTTTCGACCTGGACGCGCAGAAGATGGCCCACGCGTTCGGCATCGCCGGGTCGCTCTCCTCGGGCCTGATGGAATTCTCCAGCACCGGCGGGATGGTGAAGCGGCTGCATCTCGGGCGCGCCGCGGAAGGCGGGTTCATGGCCGCGGTGCTGGCGCGCGACGGCTATACGGGCCCGGCCGGCGTGCTCGACGGGAAGTACGGCGTGCTCAACGTGTTCTGCCGCGACGCAAAGCCGGAGCGTCTGACCAAGGACCTCGGCAAGGTGTGGCAGGTGATGACGACCAAGATCAAGCGCTATTCCTGCCACTCCACCGCGCAGGTGCCGGTGACGCTCGCCCTCGACCTCAAGGAGAAGCACCGGCTCGCCGCGGACGACGTGGCGGGGATCGCGATCGCCGGGGGCGAAAAGGTGGTCCACCAGCACGCCATCAACGAGCCGCGGGACATCACGATGATGCAGTACAGCGTGCCCTTCAGCGTGGCCGTCGCGCTGCACCGCGACCCCCTCGACCCGCGGACCTTCTCCGAGGCGACCTTGAACGACCCGGGCATACGCGCGCTTGCGAAGACCGCGCAGGTCGCGCTGCTGCAGTCCGCGCCCGGCTATTCGTCCTCGGCGTGCCGCCTGACGCTGAAGTTGAAGAACGGCAAGTCGCTCACCGCCGAGGGGCACGATTTCAAGGGCACGCCCACGATGCCGTTGACGCGCGACGAGCTGCTCGAAAAATTTCTCAAACTGACGGCGCACCGCGACCGCGCGAAGGCGCAGCGGCTGTTCTCCCAGCTCGCCGAGGCGGAGAAGATCCCGGATTTCAGTACACTTGATTTTGCCCTGTAAACCAGTTGGAGGTGCCGATATGAGCAAGCGCGATGACTACGTGAACAAGCTTAAGGGACAGCTCGACAAGTGGAACGCCGAGGTTGCGAATTGGGAGGCCAAGGCCCAGAAAGCGCAGGCTGAGGCGCGGGCCGGGTACGAGAAGCACCTGACGGACCTGCGCCGCCAGCGTGACCAGGCGCTGGAGCAGATGAAACGGGTGCAGGCGGCGAGCGGCGACGCGTGGGTCGATCTGGTAAGGGGCGCCGACGAAGCGTGGGCGAAGATGCGGGAGTCGCTCGAAAAAGCGCGCTCTCACTTCAACAAGTGACCCGGAGCCTGCAGCGTTCGCCACGCGTCGTGACGTAGCCGCGCGACGACCTCGAAATCCTGGCCCAACGGCCGGATGACCGCCGCCTCGCCTTCCGCGAGGTAGGGCGCGCCGGCCGTGGCGTAGAACGGATTGCCGTGGCTCGAGATGACGAGGTTGGCGCCCGGCGCGGGATGCGTTGAGAGGAGGCGGCGAAGGCCGGCGTAGCGGTCCGGATTGTTCGGCGCGGCGGGCCCGCCGCGCACGTCATTGGCCTTTTCGGCGCGCCCAAAGGCGAGCGTCGCCGTTTCCATCGTCCGGCAGCGCGGGCTCGCCAGCACATTCTCGACCGGGATCTTCAAGTCGCGGAATGCGGCGCCGATCTGCCGCGCCTCTTCGCGCCCCTTGTCGGTGAGTGGCCGCTGGTTGTCGCAGTCCTCGTCGCTCGTCGAGCGGGAATCGTCGCGCGAGAAATCGGTCGAGGTGTGGCGGAAGTAGATGACGTAGCCGCCCTTGAGCAGCCCGGAGAGCAGTTCTCCCCCGGCCAACGGCTTGGCCGGCAGCGCGCTGCGGCCGGCCGCGGGCGCGGGCACGGGCGGAAACTGCTGTGCCCCTGCCGCGGAGCATGCCAGTCCCGCGCACAGCGCCACCCGCGCAATGCGTGCAACTTCCCGCTGTCCGATACGGTCTGTCATGTCGCGCATCCGATGATATGCTTGGGCCCCGTCCGATGAAAGTCTCCCGACGCGCCGTATTGAAGAGCCTTGCAGTCCTGGCGTCCGCGCCCTGGTGCGGGCAGGCGCGCGCCGCGACGGTGACGTTGACTGCGGGCGTTGCGCGCCAGCAGGTCGTTCCCGCGTCCTATCCCGAGACCGAGGTGTGGTGCTACAACGGCGCGGTGCCGGCGCCGGAGCTGCGCTTTCGCCAGGGCGACACCGCCCGCATCGTGGTCGCCAATCGCCTGCCGCAGCCGACCACCGTCCACTGGCATGGGCTGCGGGTGCCGAACCGCATGGACGGCGTGCCTCACGTCACCCAGGCCCCGATCGCGCCGGGTGCGGAGTTCGTGTACGAATTTTCCCTGCCGGATGCGGGTACCTATTGGTACCACCCCCATCTCGCGAGCTACGAGCAGGTCGCGCGCGGGCTCTACGGCGTACTCATCGTGGAAGAGCGCGAGCCTGTCCGGGTGGACCGCGACGTGACGTGGGTGCTCTCGGACTTCCGCCTCAACGCGGATGCTTCCCAGCGCGAGGACTTTCGCAACGTATTCGACCTGACCCACGCCGGCCGCATCGGCAATACGGTCACCGTCAACGGCCGCTTCACGCTCAAGGACGGGGCGTTCCCAGTGCGCAGCGGCGAGCGCATCCGGGTGCGGCTCGTCAACACGGCGGTTGCGCGCAGCTTTCTCCTGCGCTTCAACAGCCACGAGCCGCAAGTGATCGCGCTCGACGGGCAACCGGTTGCGCCGCACGCGCCGGAGGGCGGTTTGCTGCGGATTGCCCCGGGCATGCGGGCGGATGTCGTGCTCGACTGCCTGAATCCTCCCGGATCGCGCCACCTGGTGATGGATGAGGACAACCCGCGCATCGAGTCCCGCCTGATGGCACTCGACTACGCCGCCGCCCCGCCGCTGCGTGAGGCGGCGTTGGCGACGCCCATTGCCCTCGCGCCCAATCCCCTTCCCGAGCCCGATCCTGCGCGGGCGCAGCGGCACGAGATGGTGTTCGAGGGCGGCGCCATGGGAACGCTGCGCGAGGCGAGCCTCGAGGGCGAGCGCGTGCCGCTGGCGACGCTGGTGCGCATGCACCATCTCGCGTGGACCATCAACGGCATCGCAGTGAAGGAGCACGCGCACGAGCCGGTGCTCGAGCTCAAGCGCGATGGCCACTATGTGCTGTCCATGAAAAACGACACAGCCTGGCCGCATCCGATCCACCTCCACGGGCACGCGTTCCGCGTCATCGCCCGCGACGGCGTGCCAACGCGCCACCGCGAGTGGCGCGACACGGTGCTGCTCGCGCCGCGCGAGCGCGTGGACATCGCCTTCGTCGCGGACAATCCCGGCGACTGGATGATCCACTGCCACGTGCTGGCGCACCAGGCGGGGGGCATGATGGCGATGCTGCGCGTCGGCTGATGGCGGCGCGCACGCTGAAGGATTGGGCCATGCTCGCGGTGCTGGTCGCGCTGTGGGGCTCGAACTTCATGTTCATCAAGCTCGGTGTCGCGGAGGTGCCGCCGGCGACGCTCGTCGCGACGCGCCTCGTCATCGGCGCGGTGATCCTGGTGGCCGTGGTGCGCGCGATGGGCTATACCTTTCCGCCGGTCGGCCGCGCGTGGATGCCCTACGTCGTGCTCGCGATCGTGGGCAACTGCATGCCGTTCTGGTTCATCACTTGGGGCCAGACGTCCATCGACAGCGCGCTCGCCGGCATCCTGATGGCGATCATGCCGTTGACGACCCTGCTGCTCGCGCATTTCTTCGTCACGGGCGAGCGGATGACCCCCACCCGCGTCCTGGGTTTCCTGCTCGGCTTCGTGGGCATCGTGGTGCTGATGGGGCCGGCTGCGCTCGCCGGCCTGGGCGGCGCCCCCATCGAGGTGCTCGCCCAGCTCTCCGTGCTGGCGGGCGCGCTGTGC
>DATBMB010000139.1:0-7543 GCA_036555035.1 Burkholderiales bacterium
CGTCGAGCTTGGTCTCGAGAAACCAGTAGTAGCGCAGCTTCGTCACCGCGTCGCCGAACAAGGCCTCGACCACCGCCTTCGCCTTCGGTCCCTGGATCTGGAGGGGCGAGACGTCGGGCTCCGTGATCTTCACGCGCAGTCCCGACCTGAGCGCAACCCCGCGCGCCCACAGCAGCACGTCGCTGTCGGCGAGCGCGAGCCAGAAGTGGTTTTCGCCGAGCCGCAGCAGCACCGGGTCGTTGATGATGCCGCCGTCCTCCGCGGTGATGACCACGTACTTGCCCTGGCCGACGGCGCACTTCGAGAGATCGCGCGGCGTCAGCATGTTGGTGAAGGCGAACGCGTCGGGCCCGGTGATCTCGACCTGCCGCTCGACCGAGACATCCCACAGCGTGACGTGATTCAGGAGGTGCCAGTACTCCTCCTCGAAATCGGCGAAGCACGTCGGGAACAGCATGTGGTTGTAGACGGTGTAGCCCTTCGCGCCGTGGCGCTGGGTGGCTTCGAAGAACGGGCTCCTGCGCAGCCGCGCGCCGCGCTGGACGAGCGACATGTCGAATGTCATAGAAGCGTAATGGGTGATCAGTGATAGGTGATAACTGGCTAGATTACACTAGCCCATCCGACGCAAACGCGCCCATTCGTTGCAGCGTGAGCGAGCGGCGCGTATAAGCATGCCATGCAACGGAGGGGTGTGATCGGTGCGGCTGCCGCACTCGTTCTTGCGCAACTCGCTCTGCCCGGCCTGGCGCGTGCCGCCTCCGCGCGGACGGTCCAGTGGAAGCCGATGCTGTTGAGCGATCACCCGCTGGTTGGAACGATCTGGGATCCGATGGCTCGCCGGAGCGCCACCCGGGAAGCGCTTCACGCCGCATTGCGCGCCGCGCGCTACCGGCTGCTTGGGGAGGTGCACGACAATCCCGATCATCACGCTTTCCAGCTCGACTGCCTGGTTGCGCTCGGCGAGGGCGGCCTGAGGCCCGCGGTGGCATTCGAGCAGTTCGATCGAGAGTTCGATCCGGCCCTCCAAAGGGCGCTGGCGGTTGACGGCGTGACCGCCGAGGTTGTGGCGGAAGCGACTGGCTTCGACCGCAAGAATTGGCGATGGGACCTATATCGGCCGCTGGTGGAAGCAGCCTTGCGCTACCGCATGCCGATACGCGCGGCGAATCTGTCGCGCGCCGCAGCCGGCCGGGTAGTGAATTCCGGTCTGGATGTGCTGGGCGAGGGCCGTGCGTCGGCGATGCGGATCGAGTTAGTGTGGTCGGCGGAGCGCGAGCGCGTGCTGCGCGCGATCATCGTGGACGCGCATTGCAACATGCTGCCCGATGCCATCGTGCCGGGGATGGTGCTTGCCCAGCGGGCGCGCGACGCGACGCTCGCCGAAGCGCTGCTCGATCCCGGGCCGGATGGTGCCGTCCTGATCGCGGGCGACGGGCATGTGCGGCGTGACTTCGCGGTTCCTGCTTACTTGCGTGCAGCGCGTCCGGGCGAATCCATCATCAGCGTCGGCGTGCTGGAAGTGGAAGCGGGAAAAACCGATTTCGAGGCGTACCTTACCGACTCCGCCAGCCGGGAGATGCAGTACGACTTTGTCCGCTTCACGCCGCGCTGGGACCGGCCTGATCCCTGCGAGAAGTTCAAGCCGCCGCGCGGCTAGCGCGTTTTCTTTCGTGCTCGAGCAGCAGCCGCTTGCGGATGCGGATGGATTTCGGGGTGATCTCGACCAGCTCGTCGTCGGCGATGAACTCGACGGCGGACTCCAGCGTGTGCCGGATCGGTGGCGTCAGCAGTATCGCCTCGTCCTTGCCGGCGGCGCGGATATTGGTGAGCTGCTTGGTCTTCACCGGGTTCACGACGAGATCGTTGTCGCGGCTGTGCAGCCCCACGATCATGCCCTCGTATAGCGCCTCGCCGGGGTTGACGAACATGCGGCCGCGCTCCTGCAGCTTCCACAGCGCATACGCGACCGCTTCCCCGTCCTCGGCGGAAATGAGCACGCCGTTGCGGCGCTCCTCGATCTCCGGCTTCATCGGGCCGTAGTCGTCGAACACGTGGCTCATGATGCCGGTGCCGCGGGTCATGGTCAGGAACTCGGACTGGAAGCCGATCAGCCCGCGCGCGGGGATGCGGTAGTCGAGCCGCACCCGTCCCTTGCCGTCGGGCTGCATGTCCAGAAGGTCGCCGCGGCGGCTCCCCAGCGCCTCCATTACCGCGCCCTGGTGCGCATCCTCGAAATCCACCGCGAGCATCTCGAAGGGCTCGCATTGGACGCCATTGATTTCCTTCACCAGCACGCGCGGGCGTGACACCGCCAGCTCGTAGCCTTCGCGGCGCATGTTCTCGAGCAGGATCGTGAGATGCAGCTCACCGCGCCCGGAAACCTTGAAGACATCCGGGTCGGCCGTGTCCTCGACGCGCAGCGCGACATTGCCCATGGTCTCGCGCGCGAGGCGCTCGCGCAGCTGGCGGCTGGTGACGAAGCGCCCTTCGCGGCCGGCGAGCGGCGAAGTGTTGACCTGGAAGTTCATGACGAGGGTGGGCTCATCAACCTTGAGCAGAGGGAGGGCTTTCGACTCCTCCGAGTCGACAATCGTGACGCCGATTCCGATGTCCTCGACACCGTTTACCGCGACGATGTCGCCGGCCTGTGCTTCCTCGGTGACGACGCGCTCGAGGCCCTTGAACACCAGCACCTGGTTGACCCTGACGGTCAGGGGCGCCGTGCCCGGGCCCTTGAGCAGAAACACGTTCTGTCCGGAGCGGATGCGGCCCCGGTCGATGCGCCCGATGCCGATGCGCCCGACGTAGCTCGAATAATCGAGCGAGCAGATCTGCAATTGCAGCGGGCCATCGGGGTCATCGGCGCGCTGGGGCACGTAGCGCAGGATGGCGTCGAACAGCGGTTTCATATCTGCGCCCGTATCCCCCGGTTTCAACGTCGCCCATCCCTGCAGCGCCGAGGCGTAGATGACCGGGAAATCGAGCTGCTCTTCCGTCGCGCCCAGCTTGTCGAAGAGATCGAAGGTGTGATTGACGACCCACTCGGGGCGCGCGCCGGGGCGATCCACCTTGTTGACCACCACGATCGGCTTCAATCCCAGTGCAAGGGCCTTGCGCGTCACGAAGCGCGTCTGCGGCATCGGACCGTCCACGGCGTCAACGAGCAGAAGGACCCCGTCCACCATGGAGAGCACGCGCTCGACCTCGCCGCCGAAGTCGGCGTGGCCGGGGGTGTCCACGATGTTAATGTGCGTGCCGGCGTAGTCGACGGCGCAGTTCTTGGCGAGGATGGTGATGCCGCGCTCGCGCTCGAGGTCGTTCGAGTCCATGACGCGCTCGATGAGGTGCTGGTGCGCGGCGAAGGTGCCGGACTGGCGCAGCAACTTGTCCACCAGCGTGGTCTTGCCGTGGTCAACGTGGGCGATAATCGCGATGTTTCTAATGGCGCGCATGAACGGGTACGGTCTTGGTGCAATGCAAAAGCGCGCGATTCTAGCACATAAACACCTGTTTTCTTGAATTTTCTTGAGGTTGCCAGTAGAGTTCGGTGACCCATGTCCCCCTTTGAGTTGCTCGAGCCGCGCACGCTGCGCGAGGCCGCCGGACTGCTTGCATCCGCGGAGCCCTCGGTGCGCCCGATCGCGGGCGGCACGGCGGTGATGCTGATGATGAAGATGGGCGTGCTGCGCCCCTCGCGCCTCGTCAGCCTGCGCGCGGTGGAGAAGCGCTACTCGGCCATCGAAGCGGGCGCGGACGGCGGGCTCACCTTGGGCGCGCTGGCAACCCTGTCCGCGCTCGAGCGCTCGCCCGCGGTGAAGAGCCGCGCTCCCGTCATCACGCGCGCGCTCAGGGCGCTTGCCAATGTCCGCGTGCGCAACGTCGCGACGGTGGGCGGGAATCTCGCGCATGCTGATCCTCACATGGATCTGCCGCCGATATTGATTGCGCTCGGCGCGAGCGTCTCCGTCGTGGGCCCCGCCGGAGACCGAACACTGCCGCTCGAGAAGCTTTATGCGGGCTATCTCGAAACGACGCTCGAGCACGGCGAGCTCATCGCTGAAGTGAAGGTCCCGGCGCAAGGCGCGCGGCGCGCCGCCTATCTGAAGTGCACGACGCGGTCCGCCGACGACTGGCCGGCGCTTGGCGTCGCCGTCTCGCTCGAGGCTGACGGGGCCGTCGTTCGTGACGCCCGCATCGTGATCGGCGCGGCCACGGACACGCCGGTGCGCCTGGCGAACGCGGAGAAGGCCCTGAGCGGCGCGCGCGTGGACGATGTCGTCCTGCGCCGCGCGGGCGAAGCGGCCGCTGCCGAGGCGGCCGTGATCGGGGATCAGCACGGCACGGCGGCGTACAAGCGCGAGCTTGTTCGTGTATACGTTGCGCGGGCGGTGAAAGCCGCGCTTGCGGGTTGAGCATGGCAACACAATCGACACAATCCGTCGGCCAGTCGGTCCCGCGTCTGGAAGGAAGAGCGAAAGTCACGGGGCGGGCGGAGTACGTCCACCACCTTCACCTGCCCGGCATGCTCCACGGAAAGATCTGCCGCAGCACGGTCGCGCACGGCCGCATCCGGCGCATCGACGTCACCGCCGCGCAAACAGTCCCCGGCGTCCACCGCATCGTGACCGCGCAGGACCTCCGCGTCATCGTTCCCGATCCGTACTACGGCCCCGCGTTCCACGACCAGCCGATCCTCGCGGTGGACAAGGTGCGCTACGCGGGCGAACCGGTTGCCGTCGTGCTGGCGTCCGATCCGCACGTCGCCGAAGAGGCCGCGAGCCGGATCGTAGTCGACTACGAGGAGCTGCCGGCGGTATTCGATGAAGTCGAGGCCGTCACTTCAAAAGCCATCGTGCACGACGTATTGAAACCCGCCGGAACGTTTCCCGACCTGAAGCACCTCCAGGGCAAGCGGGACACCAACGTCGCGCTCGATTTTCGCCTGCGGCGCGGCGACGTGGAGCGCGCGTTCAAGGAAGCGGCTCACGTGTTCGAGCACACCTTCCGCACCCAGCAGGTATTGCACGTGCCGCTCGAGCCGTTCGTGTCGGTGGCAGAGCCGGGCGAGCCCGCACTCACCATTCACACCGCCTCGCAGAGCCCGTCGTTCGTGCGCATCGAGATCGCGCGGCTGCTGCGCCGGCCGGAGAACCGGGTGCGGGTCAAGGTGCCTTATCTCGGCGGCGGCTTCGGCGCCAAGCTCTATATCAAGCTCGAAGCGCTGGTCGCGGCGCTCGCGCTGCTCACCCGCAGGCCGGTCAAGATCTCGCTTACGATGGAAGAACAGTTCTACACTCTGACCAAGCACGCGGCGACGCTGCGGATCAAGAGCGGGGTCTCGAAGGACGGGCGCATCACGGCGAGGGAATGCGAGATCTGGTGGAACGGCGGCTCCTACGCCGATATCGGCCCGCGCATCACGCAGAAGTCCGGGTTCACCGCGCCGGGGCCCTACGACATCGAGAACGTGCGCATCGACTCCTACGCGCTCTACACGAACCTGCCGCCCGCGGGCGCGCTGCGCGGATTCGGCATCCCGCAGCTGGTGTGGGCGTACGAAAGCCACACCGACATGATCGCGCGCGCGCTGAAGATGGACCCCGTGGAATTCCGGCGCCGCAACATCCTGCGCGAGGGGCGCAAGCAGGCGACGGGAACCGCGATGAAGGACGCGGCGATCGACAAGGTGCTCGAGCGGGTGGCGGCGCGCATGGACTGGGGCAAGCCCTTCGACCGGGGGAGCGGCACGCTCAAGCGCGGGCGCGGCATCGCGATCGGCTTCAAGGCGGTCATCGCGCCCACGACCTCGGTCGCCATCGTGAACCTCTACGCGGACGGGAGCTGCTCGCTTTGCTGCAGCACCGTGGACATGGGGCAGGGCTCCGACACCGCGATGGCGCAGATCGTCGCGGAGGTGCTCGGCGTGCCGATCGAGTCCATCGCGGTCGTGCATCCGGACACCGACGTGACGCCCTACGACATGGCGACGCTCGGCTCGCGCTCGATGTACCACATGGGCAACGCCGTAAAGCTCGCCGCGGAGGACGCGCGCGACAAGCTCCTGGCGATGGCGCGCGAGCTGGGGCTTGCGGCCGAGACGACGCCGATCCCGGACATCTTCCGCAAGAAATACGGCATGCAGGCCGGCAATATCGTGGGCACCGGAAGCTTCATACCGACCTACCAGTCGCCGAACCACGAAACCGGGCTCACCGAGAACGCGACTCCGTTCTGGATGGTCGGCGCGACCGGCGTGGAGGTCGAAGTGGACACGGAGACCGGTCAGGTGAAGGTGACGCGGCTGGTGAACGTGGCGGATGTCGGCCGGCCGATCAATCCCGCGATCGTGGACACGCAACTCTCCGGTGCCGCGATCATGCAGATGGGCTTCACCCTCTTCGAGAAGATGGAATTCCAGGCCGGCCAGTGCACCAACGCTTCGCTCGCCGGTTACAAGATTCCCGGGATGCTGGATCTTCCTCCCGGCATCACCAACGAAGCGGTGGACGCGGTGCAGCACACCGGGCCGTTCGGCGCCAAGGGCGTGGGCGAGACCGGAACGTTCGGCGTCTCGCCGGCATTCGCCAATGCGATCGACGACGCAGTGGGTGTGCGATTGACATCCTTGCCGCTGACTGCGGAGGCTGTCTTCCGCGCGCTGCGGGCCAAGCAGGGCCAGGCCCTGAGTGACGAGTGATGATGAAGCCAATCAAGTTCACGCTGAACGGCGAGGCGGTGACCGCCGAGGTCCCGCCGCACTGGAACCTGGTCGAGCTGCTCCAGAGCCGGTTCAGTCTCTACGGCGCGCGCGAGAGCTGCGGGCAGGGGCTGTGCGGCTGCTGCACTGTGCTTGTGAACGGGACGGCAGTGTCGGGCTGCCTGTACCTGGCCACGTTCGTGGACGGCGCCGAGGTGACGACCGTGGAGCAGCCAGCGCCGGGAGCGGAGCTCGATGCGGTGCAGGAAGCATTCATCGCGCGCGGCGCATTCCAGTGCGGCTTCTGCACGCCCGGCTTCGTGCTGATGGCGCGGCAGCTTCTCGACGAGATGCCGGACCCCACGGACGACGAGATCCGGCACTACCTGTCCGGGAACCTCTGCCGCTGCGCTGCCTATCCCGAAATCATCGAAGCGGTTAAGCTAGCCGCCAGGATGCGCAAAGGGAGGGGGAAGTCGACGTGAGACGCTCCGAGAAAGGCAATTCGCTCGACCTCCGTGCCTGGCTTGACGAAGCCCGGAAGCTCGGCGAGGTGCGGGACGTCCGGGGCGCGGACTGGAATCTCGAGCTCGGTGCGATCAGCGAGCTGAACGTAAAGAAAGAAGCTCCGCCCGCGTTGCTCTTCGACGAGATCAAGGGATATCCCAAGGGGTTTCGCGTCCTCACCTGCAGCACGAGCAGCCCGGGCAAGCTCTCCACTATCCTGCGCCTCGGCGTCGAGAAATCGCACAACGCGCTGGTCCAGAGGCTGCGCGGCAAGCCCGCGCACTGGCAGTCGGAAGCGCCGAACTACGATCCGGTGTACGGCGACAAGGGCCCCGT
>DATBMB010000162.1:0-8884 GCA_036555035.1 Burkholderiales bacterium
GGCGGCTGCCGCGAGAACGGCGAGAACGGCGAGTTGCGTCCACGATCTGGGCATGTGGCCTCCTCGATTATTGAATGCCGGAGCGGCGGTTGGCTCCGGGGAAGTTAGCGCAAGCCCCCCGGCGGGTCAAATTGGGACGCATACAATTTGATATGATGGAATCGATGGCGCTCAGGCTTCGCAAGCTCTCGTATGCGCTCGGCGCGGAAGTGTGCGGCGTGAGCGTCGCGCAGCCGATGAGCGAGTCCACGTTCGGCGAGATCTACCAGGCCTTTCTCGCGAACGGCATCCTGCTGTTTCGCGACCAGGACGTGACGCGCGAGCAGCACATCGAGTTCAGCCGCCGCTTCGGCGCGCTCGACCGGCACGAGGCGCTGCCGCGCGACCGCCATCCGCAGCATCCCGAGCTGCTGATGGTGACGAACGAGCCCAAGCCCGACGGCAGTCCCTCCGACACCAAGTACACCGGCCGGCAGTGGCATTCCGATATGTCGTTCACGACCGCGCCGTCACTGGGCTCGCTGCTCAAGAGCTACGCGGTGCCCGAGGTCGGCGGCGACACGCTCTTCGCCAACATGTACCTGGCGTACGACGAGCTGTCGGCGGGCATGAAGAAATTCATCGAAGGCCTGCACGGCATCCACCTCTCCGGCACGCGCAAGCTCGCGAACGAGACGACCGGCGTCGTGCGCGCCGAGGAGCAGAAGCGCCTCAATCCGCCGGTTGCGCAGCCGGTGGTGCGGGTGCATCCCGAGACCGGCAGGAAGGCGCTCTACATCGGGGAGAAGGTGAAGCGCTTCGACGGCTGGACCGAGGAGGAGAGCCAGCCGCTGATCGACTTCCTGGTGGGGCACGCCACGCGCCCGGAGTTCGTCTACCGCCACCAGTGGCGCAAGAACGACATCCTCGCGTGGGACAACCGCTGCGTCATGCACCAGGCGCTCGGCGACTTCGACGAGACACAGCTCCGGCACATGGAGCGCACCACCGTCCTCGGCACCCCCTCCGGCTACGTCGTCACGCAGTGAACTCCCCTCCTCGGGCAGGAGGGGACGAATTAGACCTTGTAGACGATGTCGTGCTCGCGGGCGTGGTCGCGCACCTTGAGCCCGAAGTCGTCGCCGGGCCCCACTTCCTGGACGGCCTGGTGGTTGACCTGAAGTGAATCGACGCGCTGCTTGAAGTCTGTGGTGTGGCCGCGGAAGTGGATGGTGTCACCGACGCGCAGCCGCGCGCCTTCGAGCTTCACGACCGCGACCGAGAGGTGGCTGAAGTAGTGGGTCACGACCCCGATGCGCTCGCCCGGGGGCGCCATGCTCGCCGGGCTGACCGTAGCCGGCCTGGGTGCCGCCGGCCGTGCCGCGGGCTTTCTCGCCGCGGGCGCTGGGCGCCGGACCGGCGCCCGCTTCGGCGCCTTCTTTGGCGTCTTCTTCGCTGCTTTCTTGCGTGCCGCCGGCCGCTTCGCCGGCGCCTTCTTGCGCTTGGGCTTCGCTTTCTTCCTGGCTGCCATCTGCGACCTCCCGGCGGGAGTCCCGCCCGACTCGAAGGGAATAGCGATCAATACATGCTAATCCAGTCCGAGCCGGGCGGCAAAAATACTCCCACCACCCCGGCGCTGCGCGAGGACCCCGCCCATCCCGCCGCGCTGCATCGCGTCGGGCGCTCGCCGGCTCGGAGGCATGCTCCTCGAAACCCCGGCTCGCCCTCGGGCAGGAGGGGAGAGTCTTCTGCTAGGCGCGGGGACGGCCGCGGTGGCGTGCCCGTCCGTCCCGGCGGGGCGTCAGCACCTCGTCGGCAATCTTCTGCTGCTCGGGCGAGAGCGCCGCGTAGAGCGGCTTGGCGACGGCGAGCGTCTCGGTGAGCCGCGTGGAAGCAGCCGCAAGCCTCGCCTGCCCGCGCTCCATGCGCTCGATCGCCGTGGGCCGCGCGCCCGACTCGCGCCGGGCGGCGCCTTCGGCACGCGCCTTCTGCACCCGCTGGTCGGACGCTTGCGCGTGCTTGCGCAGCGTCGTGGCGAAGGCATCCCATTGGGCTTGCTGGGCGTCGGTGATCTTCAGGGCGGTCTTCAGGTAGGCAAGCCGCG
Source organism: Burkholderiales bacterium (assembly GCA_036555035.1). Classification (GTDB taxonomy): domain Bacteria; phylum Pseudomonadota; class Gammaproteobacteria; order Burkholderiales; family SG8-41; genus SG8-41. The sequence goes on from DATBMB010000162.1 coordinate 2,084, forward strand.
CCTCGACCCGCTCGCTGGGCAGCCGGAACGCGCGCTGCCCTTCGTGCTGCCGCTGCGCGAAATGCCGCGCCTGCGGACCCTCGGCGCCGGGGCCACCGGTCTGCGCCACGGCCGGGGCAGCCGCTGCCGCGACCAGTGCGGCGGATACGAACGTGCTCAGGATAGTCTTCTTCATGACAACTCCTCGATTCCGTTGAGAACAGGATCCACCCCCGCTGATCCGGAGGCTCAATCGCTCCGACCGCCGCGAAATTTCGTCCGTTCCGCCCGGCCGTGTAACACTTTGTAAGCGGCGGGGAGATTGGGTAACAATACCGCTCCGTCCACCCAGGGAGGCGACATGATCCGCAGGACCCGAAACCTTCGCAGCCACCTCGCCGCGGCGCTCGCTGTTGCGGCCCTCGCTACTCCAGCCGCCGCGCCGGCACAGACCTACCCGTCCAAGCCGATCGAGTTCGTGGTGCACGTCACGCCGGGCGGGGGCACCGATGTCTTCGCGCGCTACGTTACCGAGATCATGACGCGCGACAAGCTCGTCACGCAGCCGCTCGTGGTCCTGAACCGTCCGGGCGGCGCGGGCGTGGTTGCCTTCACCTACATCAAGAGCAAGCGCGGCGACCCGCACACGGTGCTCACGATGGCGACCGGGTCGTTCCTCACGGCCGCCTCGCGGACCGACCTCGACCTCGGGCTCGAGCATTACACGCCGCTCGCGTTCTTCGCGCGCGATCCGCAGGGCATCATCGTCACCACCGACTCGAAGTACCGGACCTTCAAGGACCTGCTCGACGACGCGAAGGCCCGGCCCGGCGAGATCGTGTGCGCGGTGACCTCCGCCACCGGCACCGGGCGCCAGACGCTGTGGAAGCTGGAGAAGGAGACCGGATCGCGCTTCAAGTTCGTCACCTTCAAGGCGGGCTCGGAAGCCATACTCTCGGTGCTGGGCGGCCACGTGCCGTTCACCACCGAGAACGTGAGCGAGGCGTGGGCGCACATCGAGGCGAAGAAGATGCGGGTGCTGGCGGTGACGACCGAGCAGCGCATGCCCGCACTGCCCGACGTGCCGACGCTGACCGAGCTGGGCTTCAAGGTCCAGATCGGCACCGGGCGCGGCTTCGTCATGCCCGCCGGCGTGCCCAAGGAAGCGGTCGCCGCCATGGAAGCGCTGCTCGAGAAGGTGCACAAGAGCGCGCGCTGGCAGGAGTACGCGGTCAACAACCTCTACGAGAACCGCTGGATGGGAAGCGCCGAGTTCACGCGCTACCTCGTCGAGCAGCGCGCGGCGCAGAAGGAGTTCGTCGACTCCCTCGGCATCGGCAAGAAGAAGTGACTCAATCGGCCCTGATGCCGGCGTCGCGGGCGACTTTCGCCCACTTGACGAGCTCGCTCTGGATGTAGCGGGTGAACTCGTCCGGCGAGCTCCCGACCGTGTCGGCGCCGTCGGCCGCGAGCCGCGACTTGATCTCGGGCTGCTTCAGGACGCCGCTGACCTCGGTGTACAGGCGGTTGACGATCTCCCGCGGCGTCTTCGCCGGCGCGAGCATTCCGTACCACTGCACCGACTCGTAGCCCGGCAGCGCGGCCTCGGCGACGGTGGGTATCTCGGGCGCGGCATCCGCGCGCTTGAGGCTCGTGATGCCGAGCGGGCGCAGGCGGCCGCTGCGGATGTGCGGCATGCCGGTCAGCACCGTCGCGGCCATCGTCGCCACCTGCCCGGCGATCATGTCGATCATGGCGGGGGCGGTGCCCTTGTACGGGATGTGCACCATCTTGAGCTTCGCCATCGAGAGCATCAGCTCCATCGTCATGTGCGGATAGGTGCCGGTGCCCGCGGAGGCGTAGTTGAGCTGCCCCGGGCGCGCGCGCGAGAACGCGATCAGCTCTTTCAGCGTCTTCACCGGCACCGACGGGTGCACGACGATGATGCTCGCCGAGGACACCGCCTGCGTGATCGGCGCGAAGTCGCGCTGCGGATCGTAGGCGACCTTCTTGTAGATCGCCGAATTGATCGCGAGCGTCGAGAGCCCCATCAGCAGCGAATAGCCGTCGGGCGGCGCTTTCGAGGCGAGCTCGATGCCGATCATGGTGCCGGCGCCGGGGCGATTGTCGATGACGACCTGCTGGCCGAGGCGCTTCGAGAGCTCGGGGGCGATGATGCGGGCGACGATGTCGGTGCCGCCGCCCGCGGAGGACGGCACGATCAGCCGTACCGGCTTGCTTGGATATCCGGCCTGGGCGAAAGCGGCCCCGGCGGCGGCGGCCGCGAGCGCGGCGCAGGCGATGCGGGCGACGGTGACAGGCCTCATGACGGCTTCCTCCTCGTGTTTTGCGTTCCGTATATCATACGGGACCCATGAGCAGTCAACTCGAAGGCAAGGTCGCGCTCATTACCGGCGCGGCGCGCCGCAACGGGCGCGCCACGGCGCTCGCGCTTGCGCGCGAGGGCGCCGACGTCGTCATCAACACGCGCCAGTCGCGCGACGAGGCGGAGAAGGTGCGCGCCGAGATCGAGCGCGTCGGCCGCAAATCGCTCGTCTGCGTCGCCGACATCACCGACGAGAACGCGGTCAAGAAGATGTTCGACGAGATCTCCGCGAAATTCGGGCGCCTGGACATCCTGGTCAATAACGCCGCCGACCGCGGCATCACGCCCTTCACCGAGATGACGACCGCGCAGTGGCGGCACATCCTGGACATCGTCCTCGACGGCTCGTTCTACTGCTCGCGCGCGGCGATCCCCCACATGCTCAAGAACGGCTGGGGCCGCATCGTCAACATCAGCGGTCTCAGCCACCACGCGCCGAGCTACCTCGGGCGGGTGCACGTCAGCACGGCGAAGGCGGGGCTGGAAGGATTCACGCGCGGGCTCGCGGCCGAGCTCGCGAAGAAGAACATCACGGTCAACTGCGTGTGCCCGGGGCGTATCGGCGGCGAGCGCTCCACGACCTCGCATGAGATGCCCGACCCCGGCATGGTGCCGCCGGTGGGCCACCTCGGGGTGTCGGAGGACATCGCGGGCGCGGTGCACTTCCTGTGCCTGCCCGGCTCTGGATTCATCACCGGCCACACGATGCACGTCAACGGCGGGCAGATTTTGCTGTAGGTGCTCCCACCACCCCTCGCTACGCTCTTCCCCTCCTCCGGCAGGAGGGGACTTACTGGGCCTGGATGCCCAGCGCCCGGATGACCTTGCCGTACTTCTCGGTATCGCGCGCGACTTCCTTCGCGAATTCCTCGGGGCTGCTCGCGACGGGGGTGAGCCCGTCCTTCGCGAGCCGCTCCTGCATCTGGGGCGACTTCACGATCGCCGCGAGCGCCTGATTGAGCTGGTTCACCGCCGCGCGCGGCGTCGCGCTCGGCACGAAGATCCCGAACCAGGTCGAGACCTCGTAGCCGGGCAGCCCGCTCTCGGCGATCGTCGGGAGATCGGGAGCGATGGCGGAGCGCTGCGGGGTCGTCACGCCGATCGAATGGAGCTTCCCCGCGCGCACGAAAGGCAGACTCAGGAACAAGTTCGGCGCGTAGAACTGGACCTGGCCGCTCAGCATGTCGGCGATGGCCGCGCCCGACCCCTTGTACGCGATGTGCGTCATCTTGACGCCGGCCATCTGGTTGAAGAGCGAGCAGGCGAGCCGCGAGATCGAGCCCGCGCCCGGCGAGCCGTAATTGATCTGGTCAGGGTATTTCTTGCCGAGCGCAATCAGCTGCTTCACGTTCTTCGCGGGCAGCGAGGGATGCACGGTGAGATTGAGCGGACCGCTCGCGAGATTGGTCACCGGCGTGATGTCGCGCGACTGGTTGTAGGGCAGGTCCTTGAAGAGGCTCGGGTTGGACACGAAGCTCACCTGCACCAGCAGCATCGTGTGCCCGTCGGCGGGCGCCTTCACGACGAAGGCGGTGCCGATCGTGCCGCTCGCGCCGGGGCGGTTCTCGACGATCGCCTGCTGGCGAAAGCGCTCGGTCAGTTGCTGCGCGATAGTGCGCGCCATGATGTCGGTCGAGCCGCCCGGCGCGAACGGCACCACGATGCGCAGCGGCCCCGTGGGATACGCCTGCGCCCACGCGGGGCCCGCGGTGGCGAGAAGCGCTGTGAGAAGCGTTGCACTTATCGCTTTCATCCGTTTCTCCTCATTTCGATCCCCTCCTCAGAACTGCTGCTGCCCGCCGTCGACGTAGATGAGCTGCCCGCTGATCATCTGCGAGCCGGGCCCGCAGAGGAAGCGCACGGCGGCGGCGATCTCCTCCGGCTCGACGAGGCGCCCCAGCGGAACGGTCGCCGCGGCATCCGGCCGCGCGGAGCGCCCCGCCGCCCGCGGCGTGTTCATCTGGCCGGGCGAGACGCAGTTGACCCGTATCTGGTGCTCGCCCAGCTCCTTCGCGAGCGCGCGCGTGAAGCCGTGGAGCCCGAACTTCCCCACCGAGCCGTGCACGCGCCGCTTGGCACCGGAGAGCGCCGTCATGCCGCCGATCGTCACGATGCTGCCTCCGCCCGCCTTGATGAGATGGGGCAGGCAGGCCTTGGTGCAGTGGAACGACCCGTCGAGCGTCACCGCGGTGAGGCTCTTCCACTCATCGAACCCCATGTCGATGAAAGGGGTCTCTTTCCGCACCGAGGCGTTCAGCACCAGGATGTCCAGGCGCCCGAAGCGCTTGATGACGCCGTCCACCATCGCGGCGACCGCTTTCGGATCCACGATGTCGGCGACGAAGACTTCCGCCTTGCCACCCGCGCCGCGAATCTCCTGCGCGACCTTCTCGGCGTCCTCCTTCGATGCGCGCGTGTTGACCGCGACTGCGGCCCCGCCCGCCGCGAGCGTGAGCGCGATGGCGCGCCCGATGTTGCGCGAGGCGCCGGTGACGAGCGCCACTTTGCCGGCCAGCTCGGCCGCACCTGCTGTTGCCATGGGGTTCTCCCGGGTGGAACGGAAGGCAAGAATAGCTGAAAACGGAAACTGTGTGCGTCCCCTTTTTCCGTCATCCGCCGCGGTGATCGCGCTCGATGCGTCCGCGGACCGCGCGCGCGATCGTCGCGTCGAGCTTCGTCGCCGCCATCCGCGCGAGCAGGGTCTTCCGGTCGGTCATACCCTCGCGAGCAAGCTCGCGTGTGAACTCCAGGTCCTTCGTCCGGCCCGCCACGTACTTTGAGATCGCGAGGTCGTGCACCTCGAGGCACAGTCCAGCATAGCCGCCGGTATTCGAGTTCTCCACCCGCACCAGCCGGCGCTGCCAGCCGCGCGGCAGCGTGGCGGTGTCCGGACCGACGCCCTGCGCGTAATAGCCGAATTGCTCGTGAAATTTCGACGCCTCGCCGATCGCGCCGTCCACCTTGTCGGCAAGCTCGGGACGCTTCCGTGGATAGAGATCGCACTCCATGGAGGCAAGGAGCGCCGCCGGGGCGTCGGGAAACTGGCCGAGGATCGCCTGGCTGCCGATGACGACGAGCTCGCGCTCGCCGGAAATCCGGCCGGCGGCCCGGATCAGGTGCTCAAGCTCTGAACGCTTCATACACGCGTTGCCGCTCGGCGGGCGCGAGCACCCCGGCGAACGGCGAGGACTGCCGCAGGCGGGCAGCGTCCTCGCCGGGGTCGGTGATGAGCGACGCGATCACCGGCCAGGGCCGGGCGAGGATCAACCGCCATTCCTCGAGCGCGCGGGGAGGGCTGTCTCCATAGCGCGCGGCCCAGGCCGCCAGGTTGCGCCTGGCAACGTCGAGGAGCCGCGGCTCGGCGGCGATCTTGCGTGCGATGAGGCAATGCAGCGCGAGGCTCCGCGCCTCCGAGATCCGGTGCTTGAGCAGCCCCGGAGAAACGGCCGCCGGCGCCGCGGGCTGCCAGCGCGTCGCCGCGCGCAGGCCCGCCGCGCGTTGGCGTGCGCGGTAGCGCCGCATGCGCTCGGCCGGTGTCTGCGCCTGCCCGGTGGGAGGGCGCCCTGGGCCTCGCCGAGGTCTAGTCGCCATTGGATTATCGTAACACGTTACGAGAAATCGGGCAAAATGCGCGCAGTATGATGAGCTTCGAGCGCCGGAGCGGTTGCCGATTGCGCCCGGGTTTCTGTCTATACTTGGATTACACGACCACCAGGGAGGGTCCACAATGCGAGCAAGCATGATTTTGTCCGCGCTTGCGGCGCTAACCGTCACCGCGGCCTCCGTCGCCCAGGGCGCCGACAAGCCCAATCCGAAGCAGATCGAGCGGGGGCGCTACCTGCTGATCGTCGGCCAGTGCAGCGACTGCCACACCCACGAGTACGCCCCCAGGGACGGCAAAGTGCCGGAAAAGGACTGGCTGCTCGGCAGCCCGCTCGGCTTTCGCGGGCCGTGGGGCACGACCTACGCCACGAACCTCCGCCTGAGTCTCTCGCGCATGACCGAGGACCAGTGGGTGGCCTACGCGAAGGCGCTCAAGGTGCAGCCGCCGATGCCGTGGTTCAACCTCAACAAGTGGGCCGATGCCGACCTGCGCGCGTTCTACCAGTACGTGCGCCAGCTCGGGCCGGTCGGCAAGCCCGCGCCGGCGCCCCTGACCCCGGACAAGACTCCGCCGCAGCCCTACATCCAGTGGCCGGCGCCGCCCAAGAAGAAATAGCGCAGTCATGCCCTCCGGCAAAACCCGGAAAACCGTCTTCTGGTTCGACGACGGCAAGCGCCCCAACGTCGCCGATGAGCTCGAGAAGGAGGGCGACATCACCCTGCACCGCGTCGCCTACGCCGGGCCGAAGGCGGACGTCTGGGGCGCGATGTCGGCCTCCCACGTCTACTGCATTACCTCCACGCGCCAGGAGCAGCCCGAGGAGTTCCGGGCG
>DATBMB010000179.1:0-10838 GCA_036555035.1 Burkholderiales bacterium
TCTTCGCGACCGCGCCGAACGGGCCCTTCATCGCATCCAGGGTGCCGGCCTTGGTCGCGGCGACCAGCCTGGAGGCGTCGGCATTGAAGTTATCCATGGCCTGCTTGAACTTGGATGCGTTGGTCCAGATCTCAGGCCGGGCCCGCGTGTCGCCCTTGTCGGAGCCGGGCAGGAAGGCGTCCGGCAGCATGAAGCTGGTGGACTGGATCACGCCGGCATACCAGGCAAAGAGGGCCGCATCGTAGGGCTGCTGGCCCTTGACCATGCGGGCCATGGGGCCCATGTTCCAGCTCTGGACCGTCATCACCGCTTTGCGGTACTTGATGATGTCCTCGGGCTTCTGTTGAGCCTGCGCGGAACCGGCAGCACCCGCTGCCCCCGCAAGCACCGCCAGGGCAATTAAACAGCGCTTCATCATTGGGGACCTCCTCCTTGTTGATTGGGAACAAACGTCATCCAGGACTCCGGAACGGAACATCCACGGACCATACCCTAAACACACGTCCGGGGCGGATTATTCCGCGCGTGTCGCGGCGAGTGCGGAGTGTAGGGGGCCGCCCTGAGGGGCGTCAATCGCTGCCCGATCCCGTTATGTGAAATCAACCCGGGCGCCGCGTGCGCGCTTGATCTCGCCGCGGTGCCGCTTCGCTTCCAGCCGGCGCTGCCGCGACGCCCGGCTGGGCGCGGTCGGGCGGCGTGCCTTGCGGGGGCGCGCCGCCTCGCGGATCAGGGCGACGAGGCGCTCCACCGCGTCGTTGCGGTTCTGGTCCTGGCTGCGGAATCGATGCGCCGTGATGACCAGCACCCCCTCGCGGGTCAGACGCCGGCCGGCGATTGCGCGCAGGCGCTCGCGCACCGGGGGCGGCAGCGACGCCGAGCCGCGGACGTCGAAGCGCAACTGGACGGCAGTCGCGACCTTGTTGACGTTCTGCCCGCCCGGTCCGGATGCCCGGATGAAGCTGAGCTCGATCTCGTTCTCGTCGAGCGCGATGCCGGGCGCAACGGGGATCATCGGCCGAGTGTACGGTTCGCTGCCGGGCGGCACAACCGGTAAACTTGCCATTCCGAATCGATTGAGGAATTCCACCATGCCCCGCATCCGCACACTCAATGCGTGCGCAGCGCTCGTGCTCGCCGCGTCGCTGGCGGGCGCCGCGCAGGCGCACCACGGCTGGAGCGAGTACGACACCTCCAGGCCGCTGACGCTGACGGGCGTCATCAAGGAATCGGGCTACGAGCACCCGCACGGCCACATTCACCTGGAGACGCCGGGCAAGACCTGGCAGGTGGTGCTGGCGCCGCCCTCGCGCATGGAGCGGCGCGGGTTGAGCCGCGCCGAGCTCAAGTCGGGCGCGAAGGCCACCGTGACGGGCTATGCCAACCGCGGCAAGCCGGAGGAATTGCGCGCCGAGCGCATCACGATCGGCGGCAAGACCGTCGAGCTGCGCTGATGGGCGAGGGCGGGGGACGGAGCGCGCTTGAATGGATCGAGCAGTCTTCGCTCGCGGTGGCGATGCGCCAGGAGCTCTGGCTCTATCCCGCCGTCGAGATCCTGCACATCCTCGGGTTCGTCACGCTGGTGGGCTCGATCGCGATGCTCGACCTGCGGCTGCTCGGCCTCTCGCGCGCGCTGCCGGTGCGGCAGCTCGCGCGGCACCTGCTGCCCTGGACGTGGGGCGCGCTGCTCGTGATCGTGCCGACCGGCTCCCTGATGTTCATGGCCCACGCCACTGAGCTCATCGACAACCGGGCGTTCGTGCTGAAGCTGACGCTCATTTTCGCCGCGGGGCTGAACGCGGCCGCGTTCCAGCTCGGGCCGTTTCGCTCGGTTGCGCAGTGGGACGAGGCCGTGGCCACGCCGTACCGGGCACGGCTCCACGCCGCCCTGTCGCTCATGATCTGGGCCGGGGTGATTTCATGCGGACGATTGCTGGCCTATCTCTGATGCCGCGGGGCGGCTACGCGCTCGGCTTCGCCGTCTGCGCGGCGCTTCTCGGCTTCGCGTACTACCTTCAGTATTACGAGTACCAGGATCCGTGCCCGCTGTGCATCCTGCAGCGCGTGGCGTTCATGGCGCTCGCGGCGATCTTTCTCGTTGCGGCGGTGCACGGCCCGGGCCGCACCGGGGCGATCGTCTACTCCGGGTTGCTGGTCACGGCGGCGGGCATCGGCGCGGCCATCGCCGCGCGCCACGTGTGGCTGCAGAACCTTCCGAAGGACAGGATTCCCGAATGCGGGCCGGGGCTCGAATACTTGCTGAAGAAGCTGCCGCTCTCGCAGGCGCTCGAGAAGATCTTCGCCGGCAGCGGCGAATGCGCGGAGGTCGGCTGGACCTTTCTCGGGCTGTCGATCGCCGGCTGGGCGCTGCTCTGGTTCGTGCTGTTCGGGGGGTTCGCGATGTACCTGGCGCTGATCGGCATGCGCCGGGCCGGGGCGGGATCGAGGTTCTGACCCGCTGCAGCACCCGCCTCGCGATTCCCGCGAAGGCGGGGACGGATACCCGTACTGTTCGTGCTAGAGTCTAGGCGGGAATATCGGGCTCGAGCTGGCGCTCGAGCATCGTGATCTGGTCCTTGAGGAAGAGCTTGCGTTTCTTGAGGCGCTGCAACTGCAGTTGATCCTGGGCGGAGCTTTGCGAAAGTCGGGAAATGACATCATCGAGATCCCTGTGCTCTACGTGTAATTGGTGGATTCGCTGCTTCAGGGACTCGACGTCGGCGGTATGTATCATGGCTAGCGTCCTCCGTGCCAACGCGCAACGCGCGAGCCCAGTATATTCCCAATGATTTAAAAAAACGAGACCGTCGTCGGGACGCGCGCGCGTGCGCGCCCGCGCGAGTGGGAGGAATTAACTAGCTGTTTTTCTTTGATAAGCCCGCCGGCACCGGGTGCCTGGCGGAGCGGGGGAAGATGACTTGACGACCACGCTGACGGTGAACGGACGCAGCCACACGATCGCGGCCGAACCCGAAACCGCGCTGCTCTACGTGCTGCGCAATGATCTGAAGCTGAAAGGCGCCCGTTTCGGATGCGGCATGGGCCAGTGCGGCGCGTGCACCGTGCTGGTCGACGGCAAGCCCGTGCAGTCCTGCGATTTTCCGCTGTCCGCCGCGGCGGGGAAGCACATCACAACCGTCGAGGGCCTCGCGCGCGACGGAACGCTGCATCCGCTGCAGCAAGCATTCATCGACGAGCAGGCCGCGCAGTGCGGCTACTGCGCAACCGGAATCATCATGGTGGTGAAAGCGCTGCTCGATGCCAACCCGCGGCCCACCGAGGCCGAGATCCGTACCGCGCTCAAGGGCAACCTGTGCCGCTGCGGCACGCACTATCGCATCCTGCGCGCCATTCAGCGCGCGGCTGCCGAACTGAGAAAGTAGCGCCATGAGCCGTGGAGCAGGGGCCCCATTCATGGGGATGCGACCGGCGAATGGATGCTGCCACCGACACGTGTGCATCCGATCTACCGAGTACCTGACGGAGGTGGCGCCATGAGCCCCGACACACCCGCCCGCAAGCTCCCCGGCAGTCTCGGCACCAACCGCCGCCTCGACCGCTGGCTGCGGATCGATCGGGAGGGCACGGTGACGGTCTTCCCGGGCAAGGTCGAGATCGGGCAGGGCATCCTCACCGCGCTCGCGCAGATCGTCGCCGAGGAGCTCGACGTCTCCCTCGAGCGCATCCGGCTCGCGCCCACCGACACGCGCTACAGCCCCGACGAGGGCATGACTTCGGGAAGCATGTCCATCACCGACGGCGGCACCGCGCTGCGCTACGCCGCGGCGGAGGCGCGCGACCTGCTGCTGCAGCGCGCGGCCGCCCGCCTGGGCGTCTCGCTCGAGCAGCTCTCGGTCGCCGACGGCGTCGTCTCCGCGCGCTCGGGCGGGAGCGTCAGCTATTGGGACCTCGCGAGCGACGACCTCCTCGCGCGCGAGGCGACCGCGGAGATCGCGCCCAAGCCCGCCTCGATGCACACCATCGTCGGCAAGCCGGCGCCGCGCCGCGACATTCCCGCCAAGGTGACCGGCACCCCGGTCTACGTCCACGACCTCGAGTTGCCGGGCATGCTGCACGGGCGCATCGCCCGTCCCCCGAGCTACGAGGCGCGGCTCCTCGGCATCGACGAGAAGGAGGTGCGCGCGCTGCCGGGCGTAGTTGCCGTAGTGCGTGACGGCAGCTTCCTCGGCGTCATTGCCGAGCGCGAGGAGCAGGCGATCCGCGCGTTGACGCGCCTGAAGCGCATCGCGCGCTGGGAGGAGGCGACGCGGCTGCCCGAGCCGGATCCGCGCTTTCTTCTCAAGGAGACGACGGAGGACACGGTCATCAGCGAGAAGCAGGATGCCGCCGCCGCGACGCGCGCCGTGAAAACGCTCGAGGCGGAGTACACGCGGCCCTACACTGCGCACGCGGCGCTCGGGCCCTCCTGCGCGGTCGCGCAATTCGATGCCGGCCGCTTCAAGGTGTGGACGCACAGCCAGGGGATCTTTCCGCTGCGCCGCGACCTCGCGCCGGTGCTGGGGGTGGAGGAGGAGCGCGTCGCGGTGATCCACATGGACGGCGCCGGCTGCTACGGCCACAACGGGGCGGATGACGTTGCGCTCGACGCGGCGCTCCTTGCGCGCGCGGTGCCGGGCCGGCCGGTGCGGGTGCAATGGATGCGCGAGGACGAGTTCCAGTGGGAGCCCTACGGCCCGGCCATGGTGGTGAAGCTCAAGGCCAGCCTCGACCGCGAGGGCGGGATCGTCGGCTGGACCGAGGACATCTGGAGCAACTCGCACAGCACGCGCCCCAACGGCCTCGGGGGCATCAATCTTCTCGCCGCGTGGCACCTTGCGCAGCCGCACAAGCCCTCGCCGCCGCGCAACCCGCCGCTGCCGGGCGGCGGCAGCCACCGCAACGCGATCCCGATCTACTCGTTTCCCAACGAGCGCGTGACCAACCGGCTGGTCGCGCGCATGCCGGTGCGGGTGTCGGCGCTGCGCGCGCTCGGGGCAACCACAAATGTCTTCGCGATCGAGTCGTTCATGGACGAGCTCGCGCATGCTGCCGGCGCCGACCCCGTCGAGTTTCGCCTCCGCCACCTCAAGGATCCGCGCGCGCGCGCCGTGATCGAGACCGTCGTGGCGAAGGCGGGATGGCGCAAGGGCGAGAAGGGCGACGGCACGCGCGGGCGCGGCATCGGCTTTGCGCGCTACAAGAACGGCGCCGCCTACGTGGCGGTCGTCGTGGATGTCGAGGTCGGCAACGAGATCGCGGTGAAGCGTGCCTGGGCGGCGATCGACGCCGGGCTCGTCATCAACCCCGACGGCCTCGTCAACCAGACCGAGGGCGGCGTGATCCAGACCGTGAGCTGGGCGCTGAAGGAAGCGATCCAGTACGACCGCACTCGCATACTGACCAGCAACTGGAGCGACTACCCGATCCTCACCTTCGAGGAATCGCCGCCGGTCGAGGTGACGGTCGTCAATCGTCCCGACGAGCCGCCGCTCGGCGCGGGCGAGGGCGCCCAGGGCCCGACCGTCGCCGCGATCGCCAACGCGGTCCACAACGCGATGGGCGTGCGGCTGCGCGACATGCCGTTCACGCGGGAGCGGGTGCTCGCCGCGCTGGCCTGACTTCCGCCTCAGGCCTTCTCGTCGGCTTTCCCCGCCTCGGCGCTGAGCGGGGGCGCGACGTGCTCCAGAGGCCGGCGCTCGGCGGCGACTCCCAGCACGATGGCAACGACGGCCGCCACGCACATCAGCGCGGCGGCGATGAGGTAGCCGTAAAAGAGCGCGCCGCGGCTGCCGGTCTCGATCAGCATGCCGAAGAGCGCGGGCCCGATCACCCCGCCCGCGCCGGTGCCGGCCGCGTAGAAGATCGCAATCGCCACGGCGCGCATTTCCACCGGGAAGGTTTCGCTCACGGTGAGATAGGCGGAGCTTGCGGCGGCCGACGCGATGAAGAAGATCGCGGCCCAGCACATCGCCTGGGCGGTCGCGTCGAGCCAGCCTTGGGCGAACGCGTAGCCGGACGCGGCAAGGCCGATCCCCGAGGCCGCATAGGTGAGCGCGATCATCGCGCGGCGGCCCTTGCTGTCGAAGAACGGACCCAGCACGAGCGGCCCCAGGAAATTGCCGAGGGCGAACGGGAAGATGTAGAGGCCGACACGGTCGTCCGGCACGCCGTAGTAGCGTGCCAGCACGAGCGCGTAGGTGAAGAAGATCGCGTTGTAGAAGAACGCCTGCGCTGCCATCAGCGTGAAGCCGAGCACCGCGCGCGAGCGGTAGCGGAAGATCAGGACGCGCAGGATCTCGCCCCAGGTGACCACCGGGCGCACGCGCAGGCGCAGCTCCAGCCCGGGATGCGGGCGCGGTCCATGCTCCCGCGCCACTTCCTGCTCGATGGCGGCGACGATCGCCTCTGCTTCCTCCGTGCGCCCGTGCGCAAGCAGCCAGCGCGGACTCTCCGGCAGGTTGCGCCGCACCAGCAGGATCGCGACACCCAGCACGGCTCCGAGAAGGAACGCAATGCGCCAGCCGAGCTCGGGCCCGATCCACGCCGGGTGGAGCAGCGCGACGCTCAGCCCCGCCCCCAACGCGGCGCCGATCCAGAATGAGCCGTTGATCGCGAGGTTCACCGTGCCGCGCACGCGCGCGGGGATCAATTCGTCGATCGCCGAATTGATCGCGGCATACTCGCCGCCGATTCCCAGGCCGGTGACGAAGCGGCAAACGAGGAAGGAAGGGAGGTCCCACGTCAGGCCGGTCAACACCGTCGCGCTCACGTAGACCGTGAGCGTGATGAGGAACAGGCGCTTGCGGCCGATTCGATCCGCGAGGCGCCCGAACCAGAGCGCGCCAATGACCGCCCCGGCGACGTAGGCGGCGCCCGCCCAGCCTACTGCGGCGGCCGACAGCCCGAGCGTCTCGGGGCGCTGCAGCACGGCGCCGAGAGAGCCGACGAGCGTGACCTCGAGGCCATCGAGCAGCCATGTGACCCCGAGCGCGATCACGACGCGCCAATGCCAGCGCGACCACGGCAGCGCGTCGAGCCGGGCCGGGGCCGAGCTGGTGACTGCTGTGCCGGCGGTCGCCATGGGCCTATTCTTTCTGTGAGCGCCGCGCATGGCAATGGTCCGGCGCCCCGCGCGCGGCGAATTCCATGGGGCCGTTGTGCTAGGCTGATCGCCGGGGTGAGACGCGACGACGCACAGTTGACGGGGCTCGCGCTGGTCCTCAAGGCCATCGAGTTCGCCGCCCGCAAGCACCGCGACCAGCGGCGCAAGGACAAGCGCGCCTCGCCCTACATCAACCATCCGATCGAGCTTGCCAACGTGCTGTGGTTCGAGGGCGGCGTGACCGACCCCCGGGTGCTCGCGGCGGCACTCCTGCACGATACCCTCGAGGACACCGAGACCTCGTGGCAGGAACTGCGCGGGGAATTCGGGGACGCGGTGGCGGAAATCGTGCTCGAGGTGACCGACGTGAAATGGCTGAAGAAGGACTTGCGCAAGCGCCTGCAGATATCGCGGGCGAAGCACGCGAGCGCCCAGGCGCGCCTGGTCAAACTCGCCGACAAGATCGTGAACCTGCGCGACGTCGCGGCCCATCCGCCGTCGGGCTGGTCGCTCGAGCGCCGGCGCGAATACTTCGAGTGGGCGAAGAAGGTCATCGACCAGCTGCGCGGCACCCACCCCGAGCTCGAGCGCCGCTTCGACGAGGCCCATGCCTTGAAGCCGTGACGGGCGGGGCGCGAAACCTCGCCACCCGGATAATGTCTATACTGTGTCAACTCAGGACGGAGACCCGGAATGTTGCGTGAAATCGAGGGGATAGCCGACGAGCCCCGCACCCGCCGGCGCTGGTTTCACAACGAGTACTTCGATCTCTTCGTGTGGCAGACCGACCAGGGCGACGTCACCCTGTTCCAGCTCTGCTACGGGATCGACGCCGCCGAGCGCGCGCTGGTCTGGCACCGCATCGGGGGGTTCTTCCACGACGGGGCAGGGCCGGCCCGGCCGCCCGAGGCCGAGAAGATCGTCGCCCGCTTCGAGGTGGCCGCGCAGGCGCTGCCGCAGAATATCCGCCAGGCCGTGAGCGAGCGCATCCGCGAGTACCTGGAGAGCGAGCAGCCCGCCGCCGCGCGCCGCAAGCGCTTCCGCCGGGAAGACTGGCAGAAGCGCCCCGCGGCCTGACCCGGCGCGTGGCCTTGCGCCGCAATCGGATTCCCGACAGTATCCTGCTTGCGGACATGAATGTACCTGGATCAGGGAGGGGAAAATGGCACGCATCCGGCACATCGCGATCGGCACTAAGGATCCCGAGGCAACGGCAAAGTTCTACATCGAGGGCCTCGGCCTGAAGAAGGTCGGCACGCTCAATTCCTCGACCGCCGAGGGCTATTACCTGAGCGACGGACACATCAACCTCGCGATCCTCAAGTTCAAGAGCGAGGAGCCCGCCATCACGGAAGGCGGGCCCCGGTACACGGGCGTCCACCACTTCGGCCTCGAGGTCAAGGATATGAAGAAGGCGCGGGCGCGCTTCGAGAAGGCGGGCGCCGTGCACCGTCCCTACCCGGGGACGGAGGAGATGAAGAAGCGCGGCAACGTCGAGGTGAAGTTCAGCGGGCCGGACGGGGTGACGATCGACCTCTCCGAGCACGGCTGGGCCGGCACCAAGTAGCCCGCAGCTCCCGCTGCGTCTTTCGGGCGGGCACATGCCCGCCCGAATTCTTTACGGCGACTTTACGTCGCCGCCCCTGGTTTGTCAGTCAAACCCATGCAAAGGAGTCTGCAATGGTTGGACTGACACTTGTTCTGATTGCGACCGTGATCTATGGCGTGGTCACGGGGGTGCGCTGCCTCTGGCCCCGGCGCAGGAAGCGTTCCCGCGCGCACCGTGAAACGGCGGAGCCGCGTGGAGAGCCGGAGGGCGAGTACCGATTTGAATGATTTCGGCCATGTCGGATGAAGGGGGCATTTTTTTACACCGTCCTTACGCGCTGAGGCATATCTTCAGGCTCATGTGGAATGAAATCTCGCGCGAAAGACCGGAGTGACACATGAATACGCTTCCATCGGAAAAGACGCCCCGTCCAGTAGGGTCGTTCGAATTCGGCACGCTGATGCTGCTGGCGCTTTTTGTGGTACCCCTCGCCATGCACGTCCTGGCAAGCCTCGCGGCATGACGGCGCCCTTGAAGATCGCCGCCGAGCCCCGGGGCGAATGCTGTTACGGCATCGACATTGCCGACGACGGCGCCCTGGTTGTAGCGCAGCGGCTAGGCGGACACCCGGGTCCCGCTACACGCTACCCGGCGGGCGTTGCCGGGGTTTCGGCGCTGCGTGAGCACATCTCCAGTCAGCCGGCGCGGCCGCGCATCTGCATTCGCTCCTGCGGCGCAACCGGGCTGGGCATCGCGTTGGACCTCGCCCCGCTCGAACGGGCAGAAGTCACCCTCGTCGCGCCGCGAACGATCGAGGCAGCGGGCGGAGCTGGGCGGGAGCTGGCGGAATTGGATCCGGAAGAGCGCGCTCGACGCTTGGCGCAACTCGCCGAGCGGCTGGTCTGAGAATGAGCACGACACGGCACCATTGCCCCGTCTGCGGCGTAGCGCACGAAGTGTCGGCTGTCCGGGCCCAATTCGCCTATGGCCGGCAGCTCAGTTGCAGCGGTGACTGCGAAGCCGAACGGCGCCGGCGCCGGCGGACACGCTACCAGCTTTCCGCTGACCGAGCGGAGGCGACTCGCGTTCCCGCCGAGCTTTCAACTTCATGAATTGAAATCAGCTTATTGCCACAATGAACACGTTACTCATCATGGCCCTTGCGGTTGCCGTCCTCGTGGTGCCGCTCGCCTGTGCTTATGCCATCGTCGTGAGGCTTGCGCGGCGCAGAATCCGCAGTCATTGACCTGGATCAAAGGGCGGCTCCTTCCTCGCAGTTAGCGTCTTGAGATGCAACGCCGGTCAGGTCTTCGCTCAAGAGTCCGGCCGGGGCTTCGACGACACCGCGCGCCAGCGCTCGAAGTCGAGTCATATCAGGCGGTTACAGCGGAGCGCGAACTTTTGACGCCATCTTTACGCCGCCATCCCCAAAATTGGTCGGTTTGGAAGTCATCACGGGCACATAAGGAGACACTTATGTCGGATGTCATATTCATGCTGCTCTCGCTCGGATTCTTCGTTGCGACGATCGGCCTCGTCCATCTCTTCGAGCGGCTGAGGGGGCACAAATGAGCGGCCTCTACATCCTGGGCGCGCTTGTCGCGCTCGGCCTCGCCGTCTACCTCGTTTGGGCGTTGTTCCGGCCGGAGGATTTCTCGTGACGTCGAACATCCTTATCCAGTGCGGCTTCGACCTCGTCGTGCTGCTCGCGCTGGCGAAGCCGCTCGGCGAGTTCTTCGCGCGCGCGCTAACCGGAGAGCGCACCTTCCTGACCCCCGCGCTCGGCTGGCTCGAGCGCCTGACCTACAAGGCGTCGGGCGTCGATCCCCAACGCGAGATGCGCTGGACCGAGTACGCCGTGGCGGCGCTGCTGATCAATTTCGCCGGCCTGCTGGTGCTCTACGCGCTGCAGCGGTTTCAGGGGATGCTGCCGCTCAACCCCGCCGACCTCGGCGCGGTGTCGCCTGACTCCTCGTGGAACACCGCCGTGAGCTTCGCCACCAACACCAACTGGCAGGGCTACGGCGGCGAGTCCACGATGAGCTATCTCACGCAGATGCTGGGGCTGGCGGTTCAGAATTTCGTCTCGGCCGCTACCGGGATCGCGGTGCTGGCCGCGTTCGTGCGCGCATTCGCGCGGAAGCAGGCCGGGACGATCGGCAACTTCTGGGCCGATCTCACGCGCTCGAC
>DATBMB010000200.1:0-2321 GCA_036555035.1 Burkholderiales bacterium
CTTCTACTGGACGCTCGCTTCCGTCTTCCTCGGGCGTCACGACCAGTTCGACCTCTACGACCAGGCGTTCCGCGTGTTCTGGCGCGACCCGCGCCAGGGCGCGCGCGTGCGCAACCTCCCGGAAGTGCACGGGCGCATCCCGCGGGGCGGCCGCGAGCAGGAACTGTCCGCGCGGCTCGTCCAGGCGCTGGCAGCGAGCCGCCATGCCCCCCGCGACGAGCCGGCAGCGGAGCGCGTCGAGTTCGACGCGACGATGACTTTCTCGGCGCACGAGTCGCTGCGCACGATGGACTTCGAGAGCATGACGAACGAGGAGCTGGCCGCGGCGCGCAATGCGGTGTCGAGAATGCGCCTGCAACTGCCCGAGCTGCCCACGCGCCGCCATGTGCGGGATCCGCGGGGGGCGCGCATCGACCCGCGCGCGAGCCTGCATTCGAGCCTGCGAGCCGGCGGCGCGATCATTCCGCTCGCCCGCCGATCGCTCAGGCGGCGCGCGCCCCCGCTCGTCGCGCTCGCCGACGTCTCCGGCTCCATGAGCCGCTATACGCGCATGTTCCTCCATTTCGCGCACGCGATGGCGCGCGACTGCGAGCGTGTCAGCGCGTTCACCTTCGGCACGCGCCTCACGAACATCAGCCGGCAGCTGCGCCATCGCGACGCAGACGCCGCGCTCGCGCAGGTTTCGCGAACGGTCAAGGACTGGTCGGGCGGCACTCGCATCGGCGCCTGCCTGCGGGAGTTCAACCGCAGCTGGTCTCGGCGCCTGCACGGCCAGGGCGCGGTGGTGCTGCTGATTTCCGACGGGCTCGACCGCGAGGACGCGGACGACCTGGCGCGCCAGATGGAGCGGCTGCACAAATCCTGCCGCAGGCTGATCTGGTTGAATCCCCTGCTGCGCTACCCGGAGTTCGAGGCGAAGCCGGCCGGGATCAAGGCGATGCTGCCGCACGTGGATGCGTTTCTGCCGGTGCACAACCTGCAGAGCCTGGATGAGCTTGCGGCGGCGCTTGCGATCGCGCCACCCCGCCCGCCCTCCCATCACCCCCGCCGCTCCGCGGCGACCCCTCCTCCGGCAGGAGGGGCGTTAATCTATGCTGCCACTTCAGGGAAAAGTATATGGAAATGACGGGAGAGCAAACGGTACCGCTGTCGCAGGCGGCGACGTGGGAGTTGCTGCACGATCCCGCGGTGCTCAAGGACTGCGTGCCGGGCTGCGAGTCGATCACGAAGACCTCCGATACGGAATACGACGTACTGATGGTCGCGAAAGTCGGCCCGGTCAGCGCCAAGTTCAAGGGCAAGATGACGGTGGCCAACGAAGACCCCCCGCGCGCCTACACCCTGCTCTTCGAGGGCCAGGGCGGCGTTGCGGGATTCGCCCGTGGCGAGGCGGCGATCACCCTCAGCCCGGAAGGCCCGGCGACGCGGCTCGCGTACACGGCCAAGGCGACGGTGGGCGGCAAGCTCGCGCAGGTCGGCGCACGGCTGATCGACGGCGTCGCGAAGCAGCTCGCCGGGAAATTCTTCGAGTCGTTCAACAAGCGCGCCAGCAGAAAGGCGTGACATGCTGAAAATCTGGGGCCGCACGACCTCCATCAACGTGCAGAAGGTGCTGTGGTGCTGCGCGGAGCTCGGGCTCAAGTACGAGCGCGTGGACGCCGGCGGCAAGTTCGGCGTCAACAACACGCCCGAGTACCTGGCGATGAATCCCAACGGGCTCGTTCCCACGATCCAGGACGACGGGCTCATCCTGTGGGAGTCTCACGCCATCGTGCGCCACCTCTCGCGCAAGCACGGCAAGGGCACGCTCTGGCCGAACGACGAGAAAGCACTCGCCGACGCTGACCGCTGGATGGAGTGGTACTCGACGACGCTCTGGAACAACCTGCGGCCCGTCTTCTGGAACCTCGTGCGCGTCGAGCCCGAGAAGCGCGACCTGAAGCTGGTCGAGGACTCCCGGAAGAAGATGGCCGACAACCTCAAGCTCGTGGAAAGCCAGCTGGCCAGCCGCCCGTACCTGACCGGCAATGCGTTCACCATGGGCGATATCCCCATGGGCGTCGCGCTGCACCGCTGGTTCCTGCTGCCGATCGAGCGGCCCGCCTACCCCAGGCTTGCCGCGTACTATGAGCGGCTCAAGCAGCGCCCGGGCTTCGCGCAGCATTGTTCCGCCCCACTCTCATGAAGCGCCACCACCCCCACCCTTCCCTCCCCCTGAGGGGGAGGGTTTCCGTTTATTCCCTCCCCCTGAGAGGGAGGGGTTCCGTTTATTCCCTCCCCCTGAGGGGGAGGGATAGGGAGGGGGTGCTTTATCGGACAAC
>DATBMB010000007.1:0-10508 GCA_036555035.1 Burkholderiales bacterium
ATCATCATCGCCAAGAATGCCGAGGCGACGATCCGCCGCTGTCTCGAATCGGTCGCCTGGGCTGACGAGATCGTGGTGGTCGAGCACGGCAGCGCCGATCGCACCGCGAGCATCTGCCGCGAGGCGGGCGCGAAGGTGCACCAGTCCCCCGACTGGCCCGGCTTCGGCCCCCAGAAGAACCGCGCGCTCGATCTCGCCCGGGGAGACTGGGTGCTCTCGCTCGACGCGGACGAATGGGTCACGCCCGAGCTGCGCGCGGAAATCGCGCGCGCGATCGCGGTGCCCGCCGCCCATGCCGCATTCCGGATCCCGCGCCGCTCGAGCTTCTGCGGGCGCTTCATGCGCCACTCGGGCTGGTGGCCCGATTACGTCACGCGGCTCTTTCGGCGCGGCGCGGCGCGCTTCTCGGATGCGCTCGTGCACGAAAAGCTGATCGTGAACGGCGCGGTCGGAACCCTGGCACAGCCGATCCTGCACGAGACCGTCACCGACCTCGACCAGATCCTCTCGAAAATCAACCTCTACTCGACAACCAGCGCCGCCATGTTCCATCGCGAGGGACGACGGGCTTCGCTCGCGACCGCGGTGCTGCATGGCGTGTGGGCGTTCTTGAGCACCTACTTCCTGCGCCTGGGTTTCCTCGACGGACGCGAGGGGTTCATGCTCGCCGTGATCAACGCGGAAAACTCTTACTACCGTTACGCGAAGCTCATGCTTCTCGCCGAGCGCGAGAAGGGCAGTGGGTAAGGGCCATGGCGAGACGCCGCCCTGCCTGACTTGGCCCGCCACTCCTCAGGCACCCGTCCATGAGGGCGCCCCCGCGCAGTGTTCTCGTTATCGTGACGCGCCGCATCGGCGACGTGCTGCTCGCGACACCCTTGATCCGGTCGCTCAAGCGGGCCTGGCCGGAAACCGCCGTGGATGCGCTCGTATTCCGCGGCACGGAGGGCATCATCGCCGCCAATCCCGACCTGCGGCACGTACTCACCATACCGGCGCGCCCAGGCCGGTTGCAGCACCTCGGTTTCATGCTGGGACTCTTACGCCGCTACGACACCGCGCTTTCACTTCTCTTCGGCAGCCGTCCCACGCTGTACGCGCTCACTGCCGGGCGTCATAGCATCGGGCTCCAGCTGAGCAGCGGGAGGGGGGCGTGGAGGCGGCGCCTCCTCGACCGCTGGGTAGCGTTCGACAACCTCAACACACACACCGTGCGCATGCACCTCGCTCTCGCCGACGCTCTCGGAATCCCGCCCCGGGCGGAGGTTGTTGCCGCCTGGAGCCCCGAGGACGAGAGGCGGGCCGGCGCCCTATCCGGGGCGGACGGCTCCCGGCCGCTCGCCGTGCTGCACACGTATCCCAAATACAACTACAAGATGTGGCACCAGGGTGGCTGGATCGAGGTTGCGCGCTGGCTTGCTGCGCGCGGATTTCGCCTCGCATTGACGGGGAGCACCGACGCGGACGAGCTCGCGTATGTGGACGGCCTCGCGCGCGCGATGCCGGCGGAAACGATCAATGCCGCGGGCAAGCTCACCGTGGGCGCGTCGGCGTGCCTCGCGAGCCGCGCCCGGCTCTACGTGGGGCCCGACACCGCGATGACCCACATCGCGGCGGCACTGGGCGTGCCGACCGTGGCGATCTACGGCCCGACCAACCCGGTGAAGTGGGGGCCGTGGCCGCGCGGCCACGCGCCTGATTCCAATCCCTGGCGGCGCTGCGGCACCCAGCGCTCCGGCAACGTGATCCTGCTGCAGGGTCTCGAAGCGTGCGTGCCCTGCCACCACGAGGGTTGCGAGCGCAATATCCGCAGCACCAGCGACTGCCTGCAGAAGCTGCCCGCGGCACGGGTCATCGCCTCGATCGAGCAGCTGATCGCCTAGAACCCATCTCAAAACCACTCTCGGAGCAGCATGAGCGTGCATCCGAGAGTTACGGCACGGCGCGGGTCCTGTCAGAACGGTCGGGGCCCGCTCCGAGGCTTCCCGCGCATCCGGGCAATTGACTTGGCCAGCGCGTTCTCTGGAGTCAGTACCCGTACCGGAAGCCTCGGATCAAACCCCGACCCTTCTGCCACCCGCGCAGCTCGGCACACCCGCGGGCCGGGTGGCAGAGCGGTTGGGATCTGGTTCCGGATTTCCGCTGACTGTCCCGGAGAGTTGTCCTGATCAATTGACCAGGTGGGCTCGGAAATCCGGAGAAGATCACGACCGCTCTGACAGGACCCGGCCCGCAGCATACCACCACCACAGGCGGCGGGCCGAGACGGAGGCCGACGGCACTACGGATGTCATCACTGGTCGGCGCCCTTGATGCAGCGCATGACGAGTATCGTGTATGGCACGCGCAGCGTGTCGTGCAGGATCACGGTCTCCACCCGGGAAAAGCGGGCGCGCGCGAGCGACTCGTAGCCCTCGCGGGTGCGCACAGCCTGGCCGCGGTCGCGCGCGATCAGCCAGCGCGCGAACCAGTGCTGATGCTCGAGGTAGACGTTGTCGTAGGTGACGAGCCAGCCCCCCGAGCGGAGCGCCCGCCAGGCGACCTCGAAGAGCGCGCCTGCCGCGGCATCGTCCAGGTGATGCACGATGCCGTTGGCGAGCACGATGTCGTAGCTTTCGCCCGCGGGCAGCATCCCGGCTTCCACCTTCCGGCAGTGGAAGGCGCCGCGCGCGCCCCAGCGCCTGCGCGCGGCCTCGATATAGCCGGGATTCATGTCGAAGCCGACGTAGGCGCCGATCGATTCCGGCAGGTGCGCGAGCATCGTGCCCGGCCCGCAGCCGATGTCGAGGACGCGGCAGCCCGGAAACGGACGCACCTGCTCCCGGACGTAGCGCGCGCGGCTCCGGCTTCGAAGCAGAAGATTCTGCAGCGCGCCGTAGACGCCGGCGCGATCGAGGAGGCCGCGCAGGCCGGTGTCGTGGTGCGCGGTGCGCGCCTCGCTCATGCCGCGCGGCTCCCGAAGAACTCCTCGATTGCCGCGACGATCCCGGCCACTTCGTCCTCCGTCAGCCCGTAGTACAGAGGGAGCCTCAGCAGGCGCTCGCTCACGTCGTCGGTCACGGTCATCGGGCCCGCGGCGCGGCCGAATTTTCGCCCCGCCGGCGAGGAATGCAGGGGCACGTAGTGGAACACCGAATGGATCCCGCGCGCTTTCAGGTGCGCGATCATCCGCGAGCGCGTCGCGAGGTCAGGCAGCAGGATGTAGAACATGTGGCCGTTGCCGGTCACGCCGGCGGGCTCGCGCTGCGGCAGGTCGAGGACCCTGCGCTGCTCGAGCGCCTCCAGCCCCTTGCGGTAGGCAGCGCGCAGGCCCATGCGCTTGGCGTTGATCTCTCCGGCCCGCTCGAGTTGCGCCCACAGGAACGCCCCCACCAGCTCGCTCGGCAGGTAGGAGGAGCCGATGTCCACCCAGCTGTACTTGTCCACCTCGCCGCGGAAGAACTGCGCGCGGTTGGTGCCCTTCTCGCGGATCACCTCCGCGCGCGCGACGAGCCGCTCGTCGTTCACCAGCAGCGCGCCGCCCTCGCCGCTGATGACGTTCTTGGTCTCGTGGAAGGAGAGGCACCCGAGGTGACCGATCGACCCGAGCATCCTCCCCTTGTATCCGGCGAGCACCCCCTGCGCGGCGTCCTCCACCACCAGCAGCCCGCGGGCGTGCGCAAGGGCCATCAGCGCGTCCATATCGCACGCCACCCCGGCGTAGTGCACCGGCACGATCGCCTTCGTGCGCGGGGTGACGGCAGCCGCGGCGAGGCGCTCGTCGAGGTTGAACGTGTCGCTGCGCACGTCCACGAAAACCGGCACCGCCCCGCGCAGCACGAACGCGTTGGCGGTGGAGACAAAGGTGAACGACGGCATGATCACCTCGTCGCCCGGCTTGAGATCGCACAGGATCGCGGCCATCTCGAGAGCCGCGGTGCAGGAATGCGTGAGCAGCGCGCGCTTCGCGCCCAGGTGCTCCTCCAGCCAGCGGTGGCAGCGCAGGGTGAACGGGCCGTCCCCGGAGAGGTGCCCTTCGCGCACCGCCCGGGCGATGTTCTCGAGCTCCTCGCCGATGACGAAGGGCTTGTTGAACGGGATCTTCACAGGGGCCGGCGCGCGACCGCGAGGAGCGACCCGCCGGCTGGAAAATTCACGCCTGCGCGGATGAGCGCGCGCTCGGCGCCGAGCGCGCTTTCCAGCACGCGGTTCGCCCACGGCGCGACGCGCAGCTCCGCGAGCGGATCATAGCCGGCGCCGGGCGCGCGCTGGGCGCGGCGTGACAGGTACATGACGGGTAGCAGCAGGGCGACGAAAGAGGTCATTCTAACGATCTCCAGGCCGGCCTCCGCGATCCTCGAGGCGAGCTCGCGAGCGCGGTAGCGCCGCAGGTGGCCAGCCCGCGCGTCGTACTCGCTCCACAGCCACCGGTGCTGCGGCACGGTCACGAGCACGCCGCCGCCAGGCACCGCCGCCGCGCGCAGCTCGGCGAGCACCGCGCGGTCGTCCTCGATATGCTCGATGACATCGAACGCGCCGACCACGTCGAACTCGTCGCGGAACGGCACGCGCCGCCCATCCATCTGCAGGAGACTCGCGCCGGGCGCGCGCGCCGCCGCGAACGCGAGTCCCGCGGTTGCCGCCTCGGTCCCCGTGAGCTTCAGCGCGGGGAAAGCGGCGGCGATCCCCGCCAGCACGAACCCGGTGCCACAACCGACTTCGAGCAGGCTGCGTGCGCCGGGAAAATGGCGCGCGATGGCCCACGCGATCAGGTGGTTGCGGGCACGAAACCAGAAATTCCCGGCTTCCAGCCGCGCCAGCTCCGCGAACTGCGACGGATCATAGCCACCTGCACCCCCCGCCTCCTCAGGCGCGAACGCCGGAAAGCCGCCGATGCGCGCCGGCTCGTAACCGCACTGCGGGCAGTGCCACCCGCCGCCGGAAAAACCGGCATCGCAGCGCAGGCATCGCCTCAACCCTGGCTCCCGATGGCGATGCCGATGCAGATCAGCGCGATGCCTGCAATCTTCGGCCCGGTCATCGGCTCATGAAAGAACCATGCCGACGCGACCATCACCAGCACGAAGGCGAGGCTCATGAAGGGATAGGCGTGCGAGAGGTCGAGCTTGGTCAACGCGGCCATCCACGCGACCGCCGCCACGAGCAGCCCCGCCAGCGCGGACGCGACCCATGGATTCACGAGAAGCTTCGCGAGGAACCAGACCTGGTCGGCGGCGTTATGCGGGAAGGCACCGGCGGCGTTCACCTGCCACTTGATGACGACCTGGGCATAAACCATGAGAACGATCATGCATGTAACGTAGAGGTAGCTCATCGGATCACCCGGTGGTAGAGATCTGTTGGGTTGCGAAAACGGAACCCCAGCGCAACGTACAGGTTCAACGCGGCAAGGTTGGCGGTAGAGATCGAGCTCGACAGCTCGGACGCGCCCTGCCGCACGAGCTCGGCGCACATGGCACTCCACAGGTGACGCGCAAGTCCGCGCCCGCGATGCCGGTCGCCCAGCGCGTGCAGTACCAGCTTGCCACCTTCGTGGGCGATGAAGCCCGCGAGTTCGCCCTGCCACGCGAGGCCGTAGACCTTTCCCGCCGAGTGCAGGGTCCTCAGCCAATTCTCGTAGCGCCGATCGGCCCGCACACGCTCGACGTTGAAATCCCGGTGAAATCGCCCCTGCTGGAACGCGCCGCGGCAGATCGCGAGCAACTCCCCCAAGGCGGCATCGCGCGTCAGGCCCGCGGCCGGGTGCGGCTGCGGCTCGAACTCGCGCGCGGCGCAGTAGGGCTCGATCAGGGTGTCGCAGTAATAGAAGCCGTGCTCGTGGAGGGCGCGCTTGTCGGCGAGCGGATTCACCCTGACCGTGTAATGCCCCGCGGCGCGCGCCTGTGCCAGGATTTCCGGCGCGGCGGACGCGAGCTCCCAGGCCTCGCAACCGAGCGCCGCGCTGTCCCACGGCACGCGCTCAATCGGGCCTGCGGCCGCCATCGAAGGTGGTGTGCATCACGATGTAGAGCGGCCGCTTCTTCGCCTCGTCGAAGGTCTTGCCGAGATAGATGCCGATCACGCCGAGGATAGCGATGATGACGCCGCCGATGAAGTAGATCGAGACGATCAGGCTCGCCCAGCCCGTGATCGCGGTGCCGTAGAGCGCCGCGCGGACGACGATATAGATGCCGAAGCAGAAGGCGACGGCCGCCAGCGCGAAGCCGAAGCGCACCGACAGCCGCAGCGGCTTGTCGGAATAGGCGAGGATGGTCTCGCCGGCGAGCCGCAGCAGCTTCGCGAACGTGTAGGTCGAGGGGCCGGCATAACGCTCGTCGTGCCGGACCCCGATCGTGGCGGTAGGGAAACCCATCCATTTCACCTGGCCGCCGAAGAAGCGCAGCTGCTCGCGCATCTGGCGCAGCGCCGCGACCACCTTGCGCGAGACGATGCGGAAGTTTCCGCTGCTCCCGTCGAAGTCGATGTCGGCGAGCCAGCTGAAGACGCGGTAGAACAGCCAGGAGCCGAATCGCTTTCCAACGCTGTCGGCGCGCGCGCCCCGGCGCGCGAGCACCACGTCGTAGCCCTCCTGCGCCTTGGCGTAGAGCCGCGGGATCTCCTCCGGCCGGTCCTGCAGGTCGCAGTCCATCACCACCACCCAGTCCCCGTCGCAGTGGTCGAGCCCCGCGGTGATGCCGTAGTGCTGGCCGAAGTTGCGGCTGAACTGGATGCCCTTCACCCGCGGGTCGCGGCGCGAGAGCGCGCGGATGATCTCCCACGAGCGGTCGCCCCCGCAGTCCTCGACCATCACGATCTCGAAATCCTGCGTGATGCCCGAGAGCGCGGCGACGAGCCGGCGATAGAGCTCCTCGAGGCAGCCCTCGGCGCGGTAGACGGGCGTGACGATCGAGATCAGGGCCATGGCTCAGGCAGGCGCAAACTGGATCCGGTACAGCTTGTCGTAGAGGCCGCCGCGCGCGAGCAGCTCGCGGTGGGTGCCGGTCTCGGCGATGCGCCCGCGGTCGAGCACCACGATGCGGTCCGCGTTCTCCACGGTCGAGAGCCGGTGCGCGATGACGAGGGTGGTGCGCCCCCGCATCAGCGCATCCAGCGCCGCCTGCACGTGGCGCTCGGACTCGGTATCGAGCGCGGAGGTCGCCTCATCGAGCACCAGGACCGGCGCGTTCTTGAGCAGCGCGCGCGCGATCGCCAGGCGCTGGCGCTGGCCGCCGGAGAGCTTCACTCCGTTCTCGCCGATCTGGGTCGCCAGCCCCTGCGGCAGCGCGCGGATGAATTCCAGGGCGTGCGCGGCCTCGGCGGCGGCGGCAATGTCCCGCTCCGGGGCGCCGTTCATCGCCCCGTAGGCGATGTTCGCCGCCACCGTGTCGTTGAAGAGCACCACGTCCTGCGACACCAGCGCGATGTTGGCGCGCAGGCTCGCGAGCGTGAGCGTCTCGAGATCGTGCCCGTCGAGCAGCACGCGCCCCTGCGTCGGATGGTAGAAGCGCGGAACGAGGTTCGCGAGCGTGGTCTTGCCCGCCCCCGAGGGGCCCACCAGCGCCACGGTCTGCCCGGGCGAGATGGCGAGGTCGATGCCCGCGAGCGCCGGCCGCCCGGGCTCGCCGTAGTGAAACCCCACGTTCTCGAACCGGATCTCTCCCCGGGCGCGGGGGAGCGCACGGGTGCCGCGATCGGGCTCCACCTCCTCGTCGATCAGCGCGAACACGCTCTCGGAGGCCGCGAGCCCCTTCTGGAGATACTCGTTGATGTCGGTGACGCGCTTCAACGGCGCCATGAGCAGCATCATCCCCGCGACGAACGCCGCAAACTCGCCGACCGAGAGCTGCGCGGCGCTCGACTGCCCCATGGCGAACCAGATGACCGCGGCGAGCGCCACGGCCGCGATCAGCTGCACGAACGGCGCGCTCGCCGCGACCGCCGTCGCCTGCTTCATCAGGTGCCGCCGAACGTGGTTCGCCTCCTCGCCGAAGCGGCGGCGCTCGTACTCCTGCCCGCCGAAGAGCTTGACGACCTTGTGCCCGCCGATCGCCTCCTCGATCACCTGCGTGATGGTGCCCATCGCGTTCTGCACCTCGCGGCTCGAGCGGCGCAGCCGGGCGCTGAACACTTGCACGATGACAACCACGAGCGGCGCCATGGCAAGCGCAAAGAGCGTCAGCTTCCAGTTGAGCCACAGCAGGTACCCGAGCAGCCCCGCGATCACCAGCATGTCCCGGAACACGATGGTGAGCGCGCTGGTGGCGGCCGCGGTGACCTGGGTCACGTCGAAGGTGAGCTTGGAGATCAGCACGCCGGAGGGCTGCTGCTCGAAGAACGCGGCGGGCAGCGCCAGCAGCTTCCCGAACATCGCGTCGCGCAGATCCGTCACCAGCCGCGTCCCCACCCAGTTGATGCCATAGGCGGCGACGAAAGTCGCGAGCCCGCGCACCACGAAAAGGAGGACGATCGCCGCCGGCAGCCACTGCATCACGACCGGGTCCTTCTCGATGAAGGTGCCCTCGATCAACGGCTTCGCCAGCGCCGGCAGCACCGGCGTCGTCGCCGCGTAGACCACCATTCCGAGGATGCCCACCCCGAACATGCGCCAGTAGGGCCTGACGTGGCGAAGCAGCCGCAGGTAGAGCTGCGTGCTGGTCATCGGGCGCATGAGGCGCACGATAGCAAATAGCCCCTACCGGGGAAAGGCGCGATCCTTCGGCAGTGCTCAGAACAGGCTCGTGACGGGTGGCAGAGTCAGCGGAAGGTGTATTCCGCCGTCATCGTGAAATTGCGCTCGGGCAGGGGATAGGCGTTGTAGCGGTCGGCCACGGTCGAGCTGCGCACGGCGTAGTTGTAGTAGCGCTCGCCGAAGAGGTTGTTCACCGCCGCGGAGAGGCGCCACCCGCGGTCCGCCCACGCGAGCTTGAGATCGACCACGGCGTAGGCCGGGATCTTCACGCCCGTGTTGCCCTCGTCGTTGTCCATGTACTGGCTGCCGACGTAGGTGACGAGCGCGCTCAGCATCGACCGGGGGGCGAGCGCCCAGTATGCCCCTGCGTTCGCCTTGTGGCGCGGCACCAGCGGCACGGTCTTGCCGGCAATGTCGACGTTCTGGAGCGTGCCTTCCCGGAACTCGGCGTCGAGGTAGGTGTAGCTTCCCGTCAGCCGCAGCGCGCTTCCCAGCGCCTGCTGCGCGTCGAGCTCGAGCCCGCGCCGCCGCGAGGGAGGCAGGTTGGTGTTGCCGATCCCGGTGCTGAAGACGTCGAGATGGATCTCGTCGGTGACGTCGATGACGAAGAGCGTCGCGCGCGCGGCTCCGCTCCCCGTGCGCCGCTCGAGCCCCGCGTCGTAGGACACCGCGGTCTGCGGCCGCAGGAACTGGAACTCGCGGGAGAAGGCCGGCGCGCCGCCGAATTCGTAGATCTCGTCCACGTTGGCGAAGCGGTAGCTGCGCCCGGCCCTGCCGGTCGCCGCCCACTGCGCCGCGAACTGGTAGCGCAGCGCGAGCTCGTACGCGTACTCGGTCTCATCCTGGCTGCCGGCCGGCGCGCCCGAGCCGAAGGCCCCGCCCGGTGCCGTGGGATCGAAGCCATCCGTAGCGCTGATCTGGTAGCGCTCCCCGCGCGCGCCGGCGACGAGCGTCACGCGCGGCGAGAGCCGCGTCGTGTTGTGCAGGTAGAGCGCCGTATTCTCCTGCCGCGCGTCGACGGTATTGAACGGCTGCGTGATGTTCGCCGGAGAGTTCGACACCCGCAGCCGGTAGTCCCAGCGATACCAGTCGAGGCCTGCGACCAGCGTGTTGGGCAGGCCGGCAAGCGGCTGCGGGAACCGCATGCGCGGCGAGAGCGACCAAACGTCGAGGTCGGCGATCCGGTAATCGGGGAAGCCGCCCTGGTCGAAGTAGGACTTCTGCTCCTTCTCGCGGTAGCCGAGCCCGAGTATGAGCTGCCCGATCCCGGTCTCGTGGCTCCAGTCGAGCGTCGCGCGGCTGCCCGCCCGATCGGCGTAATCGAGCGGCGTGGAGGTGCCCCGCCGGTCGGTCTCGAGCTGGTTGACGCCAGCGCTCGGCTGCACGGTGCGCGCGCCGGGAAGCCTGAGCTTCTGGCTGTCGCCGCCGACCTTGAAGGACACGTCGCCGCCCCCGGTGAGCCATCTCACCTCCGCCTGCGCGTTGCCCTGGCGGTTCTCGTTGTTGTCGCGGTAGCCGTCGGAGCGATACCCCGATGCAATCAGGTTGAAGCCGACGGTGCCGGCGAAATAATTCGCGTAGAGCTGGCCCTCCAGGGTGTCGTAGGAGCCCGCGCGCCCCTGGAGCACCACCAGGTTCCCGATCTTCGCCGGCGAGCGGGTGATGATGTTGATGACGCCCGTCGTCGCCCCGTCGCCGAATTGAACGGCCCCGCTGCCGCGCACGATCTCGATGCGCTCGATCGCCGCGAAGGGAATCGCCCCCCACTGGATGCCCGATAGATCGTTGTCCGCGATGCGCCGCCCGTCGAGCAGGATCAGGGTGTTCTGGGTGCCGGTGA
>DATBMB010000009.1:0-4076 GCA_036555035.1 Burkholderiales bacterium
CGGAAGGCGGAAGTGTCCGGTCACCGTTCACTGGTTACCGGTCACTGATTTATGGTCGAGACATTCAACAACCTCATGCTGGGTTTTTCGGTCGCCCTGCAGCCGCAGATACTCGTCTACGCCTTCGTCGGCTGCCTGGTCGGGACGCTGGTCGGCATGATGCCGGGGCTCGGGCCGCTCGCGGGCATCAGCCTGCTGCTGCCGGCGACCTTCGGACTGAATCCGATCATCGCCGTCGTGCTGCTCGCCGGGGTCTATTACGGCGCGATGTACGGGGGCTCCACCACCTCGATCCTGCTGCGGATTCCGGGCGAGGCGGCCTCGGTCATGACCTGCGTGGACGGCTACGCGATGACGCAGAATGGCCGCGCGGGGCCGGCCCTCGCGATCGCCGCGATCGGATCCTTCATCGCCGGCACGCTGGGCGTCGTCGGGCTGATGCTGCTGGCGCCGACGCTGGCCGAGTTCGCGCTGCGCTTCGGCCCGCCCGAGTACACGGCGCTGCTCCTGATGGGGCTCTTCATCCTCGCCTACATGACCGGGGGCTCGATGCTGAAGACCCTCGCGATGGCGGGGTTCGGCCTGATCCTCGGCATGATCGGCATCGATGTCATGAGCGGCTACACCCGCTTCAACTTCGGCGTGGTGGAGCTTGGCGACGGCGTGGGCATCGTGCCGGTGGCGGTGGGGCTGTTCGGCATATCGGAGATTCTGCTCGCGGCGGGCAGGGAAGGGGCGCAGAAGGTGCAGCAGCCGAAGCTGCGCGACCTCATCCCCTCGCGCGAGGAATTCCGGCTGTCGGCGGGCCCGATCGCGCGCGGGAGCATCCTCGGTTTCCTGATTGGAATCATCCCCGGCTCGGCGCACATCATCTCTTCCTTCGTCTCCTACGGCGTCGAGCGGCGGCTGTCGCGCCATCCCGAGCGCTTCGGGAAGGGCGCCATCGAGGGCGTGGCCGGGCCGGAATCCGCGAACAACGCCGCGGCAAGCGGCGCGTTCGTGCCGATGCTGGCGCTCGGGATCCCCACGAGCCCGGTCACGGCCGTGATGATCGCGGCGATCATGGTGCACGGCGTCCTGCCCGGGCCGATGCTGATTCAGCAACAGCCGGAGCTGTTCTGGGGGTTCGTCGCGAGCATGTACGTGGGCAACGTCGTGCTGCTGATCCTGAACCTGCCGATGGTGGGGGTGTTCGTGAACCTGCTGCGCATCCCCTACAGCTACCTCTACCCCTGCATCCTGTGCTTCTGCATCCTCGGCACCTATTCGGTCGCCAACAGCCTGGTCGACGTGTGGATCCTGCTGACGATGGGCGGCATCGGCTACGTGCTGCGCAAGTTCGGCTACGATCTCGCGCCGGTGGCGCTGGGGCTCGTGCTCGCGCCGATGCTGGAGCTGTCGCTGCGGCAGTCGCTCGCGATGAGCGCGGGCGACTACGGCATCTTCGTGCAGCGCCCGATCGCGGCGGTCATGTTCGGGCTCGGGGCGCTCCTGCTCGTCCTCGCCCTCAAGCCGCTCTTCTTCAGGGGCAAGGACTGGCGCGCCGAGGTGGGCCTCGAAAAGCAATAATTGTTGTAGTATTCGCGCCATGAAATTCCCCAGGTGGCTTGCCTGCGCGGCGCTGGCGCTCGGCGCATCGGCCGGCTTTGCATCCGAGAGCGTCGTCAAGGATGGCGGGCCTTACGTGCCCACGCCGCAGGCGGTGGTCGAGGCCATGCTCGAACTCGCCGGGGTCGGTCCCGGCGACTACGTCATCGATCTCGGCTCGGGCGACGGGCGCATCGTGCTCACGGGAGCGACGCGCCACCAGGCGAGCGGCATGGGCGTGGACATCGACGGCGAGCTGGTCGATCTCGCCAACGCCTCGGCGCAGCGGCTGGGCGTCGCGCAGCGGGTGCAGTTCCTCCGCCAGGACGTGTTCGCCGCCGATTTGAGCCGCGCGACCGTGCTCACGCTCTACCTCCTGCCGG
This sequence comes from Burkholderiales bacterium, assembly GCA_036555035.1. Taxonomy (GTDB): domain Bacteria; phylum Pseudomonadota; class Gammaproteobacteria; order Burkholderiales; family SG8-41; genus SG8-41. The sequence goes on from DATBMB010000009.1 coordinate 1,971, forward strand.
GCATGATGGAGCGGCTGCGGCCGAAGCTCCTGAAGGAGCTCAGGCCGGGCACGCGCATCGTGTCGCACGACTTCGATTTCGGGGAATGGAAGCCGGACCGCAGCATCGACGTGCAGACCCCGGAGAAATACGACATCTCGGGCAGCTGGAGCTCCACGGTGTACCTGTGGACGGTGCCCGCCCCGGTCGAGGGCGCGTGGACCGGCAGCATGGACGGCGGGCGCGGCGGCCCGTTCCGCCTGGAGCTGAAGCAGCGCTACCAGCACTTCGAAGGCCGCCTGGTGCGCGACGCGCAGATCATGACGTTGCGGGACGCGAAGATCGAGGGCACGCGCATCCAGTTCAGCGCGCCGGGCGCGGACGGACGGCTCGAGACCTATACCGGCATCGTCCGGGACGGGACGATCATCGGCGAGGCGCGCGCCGGGGGCGGACCGGCTGCCGTGCGCTGGAGCGCGGCGAGGGTGAATTGACTATGGATATGCGGTCAGGAACATCGGGTGGCAGGCGCAGAATCTTGATCGCGCTCGGTGCGCTGCCACTGGCGGGAATCGCGTGCGCCACGGACCTCGAGCTCGCCCGCACCGGCGGGCCTTACGTCCCCACGCCGCAGGTGGTGGTGGACGAGATGCTGCGCATGGCGAAGGTCGGCGCGAGCGATTTCGTCATCGACCTGGGCTCGGGCGACGGGATCATCGTGCTGACGGCGGCGCAGCGGCTGAAGGCGCGGGGATTCGGGGTGGACATCGACCCCGAGCTCGTCCAGCAATCCAACCGCGAGGCGAAGCGGCTCGGCGTGGCCGACCGCGCGAGCTTCCACGTGATGGATGTCTTCAAGGCCGACCTCAGCAAGGCGACCGTGGTCACGCTCTATCTCCTGCCGGGGATGATGACGGACCTGCGCGGCAAGATCTTCAGCGAGTTGAAGCCGGGCACTCGCGTCGTGTCGCACGACTATCATTTCGGCAACGAGTGGCGCGCGGACCACCAGTACACCTGGGACGTTCCCGAGAAAGAGAAGGTGAACGGCGTTCCCCGGGCGACCGTGTATCTCTGGATCATCCCGGCGAAGATCGCCGGCCGCTGGCAGCTCCGGCTTGCCGCGCCCACCCCGGAGCAGTACACGCTCACCCTCAAGCAGAACTACCAGAGCCTCGAAGGTGTCGTCGCCGGCGGCGGGTTGAAGGGCGTGCGGCTCTCGCAGTCGCACCTGCAGGGCGAGGACATCTCCTTCGCGTTCCCGGTGCGCGGCGACCGCCACCGCTTCAAGGGGCGCATCTCGGGCAACGCCATGGAAGGCACCGTCGAGCTCGCGGGCGACCGGGGCGCGGTGCGCTGGACCGCAACCCGGCTCTAATCCATCAATTGCAGAGTCCCAGGATTCGCTCCTCCGTCGAGCACGACCGGGCGGGGGGCTTCGGGCGGGTCCTGGCAATGCAGGCGCGGAGCTCGTTGGCCGTGGGGGGATAGTAGATCCAGCCCGGGCCGAGTGCCGGCAAGTCCAGCTTGACCTCGCGCCACTTGGGGTGGCCCTTCGCCTGCAACGCCGCAAAATTCTCGCACAACGACCGCGAAAAGCGGGTCAGGTTGTTCACCGTGTAATCGAGGTTGTAGTCGTAGGTCACGAGAAACGCTCCCACCGCGATCGTGGTGAAATCCTCGCGCAGGATATTGGGGTAGCTGCTCGCCCGGACGGTCGAATAGGAATAGACCGTCAGCGGCAGCTTGCTCGAGGGGTGATTGGGGTCGAACTTGAGGAGCTTGATGTACTTCTGCGCCTCGGGCCTCATGTTGGCGATCAGCGGAGCCGGCTGGCCCGCGGCGACGACGACGACATCGACCGACTTGTCGCCGATCAGCTTGACCAGCGCTTCCTCGTTCGGAATGAAGCTCGCATTCGCTTCGGGAATGGGCCCCTTGAACATCATCCGGTAGAGGGTGTGCGTGATCAGGGCGGCGCCGCTGCCGAGAATGCCTCCATTGATCCTTGCGTCCTTGATGTCGTGAAGATAATTCAACGGCGAGTCGGCCCGGACGACGTAGTGAATCTCGGTGTTATAGAGCGGCAGCACCACGCGCAGTGGACGAATGATGGTACCCGCCTCC
>DATBMB010000054.1:0-2877 GCA_036555035.1 Burkholderiales bacterium
GCTGTGGGTCTCCGGCAGCGGCCCGGTCGCGGGCTGGGTCAACACCCGGGTGTGGGACGAGACCGGGGACGCGGCCCGCGCGCAGGGCTGGTTCCCCTTTGTCCTCGACACCAACGGCAACGGCAAAGTCGACGCGTGGACCGAGCCGGGCAAGCCGGCGGAAGCGGGCAAGGACATGCGGATCGCGGGCTCCGGCCCCTATGCCGTGATGCCGCACACTACCGACGGCTCGGTGTGGTACACCTTCAACGTGTTCGCAGGCGCGCCCGGATTCCTGCGCTTCGACCCGAAGACGCGGCTCTCCGAGTTCTACGCAATTCCCAGGGAAGGCATCGGCGTGCGCGGCGGCGACATCGACAAGAATGGCGTGCTGTGGGGCTCGGGCTCGAACGGCTCGCTCATCAGCTTCGACCGGCGCAAGTGCAAGGGCCCGTTGAACGGCCCGAAGGCTACCGGCAATCACTGCCCCGAGGGCTTCGCGTATCACAAGTACCCGGGCCCGGGCTTTGACGGCTTCGAGGGAACGAGCGCCGAGGCGAGCTACTACACCTGGGTCGATCACCACAACACGGTGGGCCTGGGCGAGAACGTGCCGATCTCGACCGCGAACCTGCAGGACGGCTTCGTCGCCTACCGGAACGGGCAGATGATCCTGATGCGCGTGCCCTACCCGATGGGCTTCTACGCCAAGGGCCTGGACGGGCGCATCGACGACGACAAGGCCGGATGGAAGGGCCGGGGGCTGTGGAGCGCGAGCGGCGACCGCACGCCGTGGCTGAACGAGTTCGGCAAGGGCGCGCGCCCGCTCGCGGTGCAGATCCAGGTGCGCCCCGATCCGCTGGCGAACTAGCGCGTGGGTGCGTCGACCGCCGTACCCACGCTATCGTCCCGCGGCGCCGAGATCCCGGTAATCGGCTTCGGCACCTCCCAGCTCGGCAACTGCGGCGAGCTCGTTGCGGCGGCGCTGAAGCTCGGCTACCGCCACATCGACACCGCGTGGAAGTACGGCACCGAGCAGGGCGTCGGAGAAGGCATCAAGGCATCCGGCGTGCCGCGCCGCGAGATCTTCCTCTGCACCAAGGTCTCGCACGAGTACCTGCGTGCGGCCGAGTTCGCGCGCTCGGTCGAGGAGAGCTTGAAGCGCCTGCAGACCGATTACGTGGATCTCCTGCACGTGCACTGGCCGAGCACGGACGGCATCCCGCTCGCGGAGACGATGGGCGCGCTCGCGAAAGCGAAGCGCGAAGGCAAGGCGCGCCACATCGGGGTTGCGAACTTCAACATCGCAATGACCGAGGAGGCCATCCGCCTCTGCCCGGAGCCGCTCGTCACGCTTCAGGCCGAGTACCACCCTTACCTCGACCAGTCGAAAGTGCTCGCGTTCTGCCGCAAGGCCGGGCTCGTCTTCACCGCCTACTGCCCGCTCGGGCGCGGGCGGCTCTTCAAGGACCCGGTCATCGCCGAGATCGCGCGCGCGAAAGGCCGGACCGTCGCGCAAGTCGCGCTGCGCTGGCTGGTGCAGCAGGGTAATATCGCGCCGATCCCGCGCTCGTCGAACCCGCAGCACATGGCGGAGAGCCTGAAGGTCTTCGACTTCTCGCTGACGCCGGAAGAAATGAAGCGCATTGCCGCATTGAAGCGCCCCGACGGCCGCATCGCAAACCCCGCAGGACGCGCTCCAGCGTGGGACTGAATTCCACAACCTCCAGGAGAAAATGATCGTGAGTCGCATCAGTCGTCAGTTGTCAGTCGTCACCGGCTCATGCGCGCTGGCCTGCGCGCTGCTCATGGCCCAGCACGCCGGCGCGCAGGCGTTCCCGTCGAAGAACATCCAGATGATCGTGCCCTACACCGCCGGCGGCTCGATCGATCTCTTCAGCCGCGCGCTCGCCCAGCGGCTTGCCACGGCCTGGGGCCGGAGCGTCGTCGTGGACAACCGCCCCGGCGCGAGCGGCATGATCGGCACCGAGATCTTTGCCAAGATGGCGCCCGACGGCCACGCGCTGCTCGGCCATACCTCCTCCTACCCCGCCACCGCGTCGGTGCGCGCGAAGCTGCCCTTCGACCCGGCGCGCGCGATCGTGCCGGTCGCGACCCTGGCGCGCGCGCCGATGCTGCTCGCCGTCCACCCGTCGGTGCCGGCGAAGAGCATCAAGGAGCTGGTCGCGGTCGCGAAGAAGACGCCCGGCGGGCTCAACTACGGCTCCTCGGGCGCGGGCGGCAACAACCATTTCTCGGGATCGCTGTTCGCGGCCGCCGCGGGCATCAAGATGACTCACGTGCCGTACAAGGGCATTTCGATGGCGACCACGGCGCTCGTCTCCGGGGAGATCGAGATCGTGATCGCCAGCGCCGCGGCGCTCATGCCGCAGGTCAAGGCCGGCCGCTTGCGCGCGCTCGGCGCGACCAGCCTGAAGCCCTCACCGCTGCTGCCGGGCCTGCCGGCCATTTCCCAGGCCGGGGTTCCCGGCTACAGCTACGAGTTGTGGTGGGGCACGTTCGCGCCAGCGGGCATGGCCGCCGAGCGGCTTGGATTCATCAACGCCGCGATCAACAAGATCCTCACGAGCGAGGAGATGAAGAAGTTCTTCGCGAACGAGGGCGCTGAGCCCTGGCCGCAGACGCCCCAGCAGCTCGACGGCTTCCTGGTGAAGGAGATCGAGCGCTACCGCAAGGCCGCGAAGGTCGCGGGCATCGAGCCGCAATAGATCACGCGCCGTCCGCCGCCGCGGGATTCCACTGTCCCTTGCGCATGCGCGTGATCGCGATGGACGCGAACACGCCGGCCTTCGTGAACGGATCGCCGTCCGAGAAGGCCTTGGCCTTCGCGCGGCTGTCCACGTTGACGATGAAGAGGCTGCCGATCGCCTGCGTGCC
>DATBMB010000060.1:0-16520 GCA_036555035.1 Burkholderiales bacterium
GGTTCTGCACCGTTGGAATGGTGTAGATGTACTTGGCGTGGACGCCCTTCCTCTTTAGGTCGTCGAGTGCGGCGGCGAGCGCATCGAGGCGCATGCCGTCGCGATCGAGCGGAATGCCGACCGGCGTGACGCCAAGGCGGATCAACCGGTTGATCGAGCCCTGGTAGCAGTCCTCCTCGAGGATTACCGTGTCGCCGCGCGCGAGCAGCGTGCCGTTGACGAGGTCGAGCGCCTGCAAGGAGCCCGAGGTGATGAGGATCTCGTCGGCGGTGCAGCGGATGCCCGCGTCGGCCTTGAGCTTCCCGACGAGGAACTCGCGCAGCGCGCGATAGCCCTGCGGCCCGCTGTTCAGCCCGTAGGACGCGAGCGTGCGGCCCTCGCGCCTCATCACCGCCTCGGCGGCCGCGATCAGCCCGTCGAGCGGCAAGCTGTCAGGATCGTTGTTGCCGCCGGTGAAATCGTACTTGGCGCGCCCCGTCCAGCGATCCGCCGCCGGCGGCAGTCCCGCTGGCAGCAGCGGCGCGAAGTCGAAGGATCTGGAGGTCACGCAGCGTCGAACCAGGCGCGAAGCTCAATCGATCGCCGGCGGCGCGGCGCAGACCTGCTCGTAGCGGTAGCGCTGCTTCAGCTGCCCGTTGAACTCGAAGACGTCCAGCGTCTTCTCGTAGGCCGCCTGCGTGATCTCCACGTGCTGCGTCCAGCAGCCGAGCTTCTGGTAGGTCGCGATGCAGTCGGCGAGGACGCCCTCGTCGGTGTCCGGGAAGTACGGCTTCTCCGCCTTGGCGATCGTGGCGGCTGGCGTCTGGTTCATGTAGATGCGGGTCTTGCGGTAAGCGCGGATGAACGCCTTCGCCATCGGGGTCTTCAGCCACTCGCGGGTCGCCGCGAGGCTCGAGAAGCCACAGGGTCCGATCTGCGGGCCGACCTGCGCGACGACATGGCCGACGCCGTCGGCCTGCAGCTGCTGCGGGTACGGACCCTGCTGATGCACGTACTGTCCCTGGCCCGCGCGGAAGGCCCTGTCGATCTCGGCGGCGCCGCCTGGGCAGATCGGCTTGATCCGGCTGAAGTCGATGCCCGCCTTGTGGCAGGCGTACTTGAACATGGCTTGCGGCTGGCCGCCCTTGAACATGACGACCTCGGCGCCTTCGAGCTTCTTCCAGCTGAACGCGGGATCCGCGCGCCGCCCGGTGAGGAAGAACCCGTCCATCTCGTTGATCTGGGCGAAGTGGACCGCTTCCGGCGTCTCCCCCTTGTCGAGCGAGGCGAAGCCCTGGGAGAGCGCCGATTGAACGACGTGCGCGGAGCCGTCCTTCAGCGCGGCGAGCGCCGAGGCGCCCGGCGGCGAAACCGACCACTCCGGGTCGAGGCCCTCGGCCTTGAGGAAGCCCCCCGACATCGCCGAGATGAGCGGGGAGTAGAACGCGGAGAACAACGTGAACTGGATACGGATCTTTTCCATGTCGATGCGCTCCTCGATGAGGCCGGTCTCATCCCGCGGCGGGGACAGGCTCCACCGCGACTTTCGAGCCGGTCGCCGGCGGCTTTCTCCGGTGACGCGGCAGGGCGAGCGCCAACGGGATGCCGAGGGCGGTCGTGAGGATCGCGGCGGCGATCGACCAAGTGTAGGCGCCGGACACATCGAAGAGGAAGCCCCCGAGCCAGCCCCCGAGCGCCATGCCGGTGCCGGCGCCCACCATCTGGAAGGAGTAGATCGTGCCGAGCGGCGCGGTGGCGCCGAAGAGCTGGCGGTTGATGATGGGGAAGCCCACCATCTCGCCGCCGTAGCACAGGCCGAAGATGAGGGCGAATGCATAGAACGTCCAGGCATCGCTGGCAAAGAACAGGATGAGAATCGGCGCGCCCTGGCCGATCAGCGCAAGCGTCAGCAGGATACGGCCGCCGAAGCGCGCCGCGATGAGGGCGGAAGCGAAGCGGCTCACGGCCGAAGCGCCCGCGAGCGTGCCCAGCACACCTGCTGCCTCCATCCCGGAGACGCCCTTCACGATCGCCATCGACACGATGTGGGCGAGGATGATCGAATGCCCGACGCAGCCGATGTGGTGGATTGCGATGAGGAGCCATACCGAACGCTGGCGCAGAACCCCGGTGAGACCCGCCGGCGCGATGCCGTGCGCCACCGGGACGTGCGGCTCCGGGGGCGATTTTTCCGCTCCATAGGGCTTGAGTCCCATCTCCCGCGGGCTGCTGCGGATGAGGAGGGAGAACGCCAGCAGGATGACGCCGACGATGACGGCGATGAGCGTGAACGCCTGCGGCCAGCCGCGCGTCTCGATCAGCCACCGGAACACGGGCGCAAAGATCATGGGGCCGATGCCCATCGCGGCCCAGTAGATGCCCACCGCCAGGCCCATGTAGCGGTCGAACCAGCGGGTGAGGATCACGGGCAGGAGCACCGTGAAAGCTGCGTGGCCCATGGAGCCGACGAAGAAACCGTAATAGACGTAGAACTGCCAGAGCTCGGTGATCGTTCCGATGAGATAGGTGCCCACGGTGATGAGGAGCGCGGCCCCGATCATGAGCCAACGCGCCCCGTAGCGATCGCCGAGCCAGCCCATGATCACGACCGCGGGCAGCCCCACGATGAAGGCGATGGAATAGGCGGCCGAGATGTCGCCGCGCGACCAGCCGAAGAGCTCGACCAGGGGCTCGACGAAGACGCCGAAGGAGCCATGGTCGGCGCGGCTCGCGATATTGAGCATGCATGCCGCGAAGAGCACGACCCAGGCGTAGTGCAGCTTGAATTTTCCGATGGTGACCACTTGGTGGACTCGTCTTTCTCTCGTGTTGAAAGGGCAGCCGCGATTATAGGGCCCGGGAGATGTAGGATTAGCGAGACGGGCCGGCAATCGGAGGTGGATCATGCGCGCGTTGCTCAAAGTTCTCGCAGCAATCATTGCTGCGCTGCTGGCGGTCTCTGCCGGTGCGCAAGGCTATCCCGTGCGGCCGATCCGGGTGATCGTGTCCGTGCCCGCCGGCGGCACGCCGGACGTGCTGGCGCGCACCGTGACGCCGGCGATGTCCGCGCTCCTCGGCCAGCAGCTCGTCGTGGACAACCGCGGCGGGGCGGGTGGGCGAATTTCCGCGGAGCTGGCTTTCCAGGCGGCGCCCGACGGCTACACGCTGTACCTGACGAGCCCCGGCGCGCTGACGATCGTGCCGCACCTCTCGAAGAACGTGCCCTATCACGCGCTCAATGATTTCGCGCCGATCAGCCTGATCTCCACCGGCCCCTTCCTGCTTCTCGCTCATCCCTCCGTTCCCGTGAAGACGGTGCAGGACCTCCTCGCACTCGCCAAGGCGGAGCCCGGCAAGCTCAACTACTCGTCCGCCGGAAACGGCACGGCCAATCACCTGGCGATGGAGCAGTTCAAGAGCATGGCGGGCGTCAACTTCACGCACGTGCCGTACAAGGGGGCGCCGCAGGCGGTCACGGACCTCCTGGGCGGGCGCGTCAACGTGACGTTCAACTCGATCGGCCCGGTGCTCGCTCACGTCAGGGCCGGGAGGCTGCATGCGCTCGGCGTTGCCGGCGCCAAGCGCTCGCCGCAGTTGCCCGACGTGCCGACGATCATCGAGGCGGGAGTGCCGGGCTACGAATCGGGCAGCTGGCTGGGGCTCCTCGCCCCGGCGAAGACCCCGCCGAAGATCATCGCGCGGCTGAACGAGGCGACGGTCAAGGCCGTGCACTCGCCCGGACCGCACAAGCGGCTCGAGGAGCTCGGAGCCGAGCCGGTGGGCAGCAGCCCGGAGGAGTTCGCCCGCCGCATCCGCCGGGAATGGGAGACGAATGCCAGGATCGTGAAGCTCGCGGGCGTTCGCGTGGACTGAAGAGAAGAGCGCCATGTCTCGAATCACCCCGATCACCGCCAAGGCCGAGGTGCCCGCCGCGCACCATGCCGTCGCCGACGCGATTCTGAAAGTGTTCGGCCGCATCCGCGGGCCGTTCAGCGTATTGATCCATAGCCCGAAGCTGGCGGAACGCGTGCTCCCCCTGGTCTCGTTTTTCCGCGACGACACCATCGTCGAAGCGAGGCTCCGCTCGGTGGCGATCCTGACCGCCGCGCGGGAGCGCGATGCGGAGTACGTCTGGGCGGCGCAGGTCGCCGCGGCGCGCAATCACGGCGTTCGCGAGGAGCTGATCGATCTCATCCGGGCGAAGGGCGACCCGGGCACGCTGCCCGCGGAGGAGCGGGAGATCGTGGCCTACACCCGGCAGCTGTTGCGCACGAACCGCGTGGACCAGGCGACTTTCGACGCGCTCATGAAGCGGCACGGCGCGCAGTGGCTGATCGAGCTGACGGCGGCCGCGAGCTACTTCGTGTTCGTGGCGGGGATCGCCAATGCGTTCGAGGTGCCGGCCCCGCCGGATGGGGACAAGCTGACGAAGTCGTGATGGCGGACCGGACCCACTGAAGTGAAAAAAAGGCGGGCCGCGCTCAATCTGCAAAAAATTAGGCCTGAGGTGTCCCGGTAATACGGCTAATACGGCGCGACCAACGGGATTCGCCAGACAACCTGGTCCATGACATGTCGCCGATGGGAAAGATCACTGTGCCTTGATGTTCGCAGCCTTCACCACTCTCGCCCAGCGTTTGATCTCGGACGCGATGGCCTGCCTGAAATCCTCCGGGGTGCTGGCGATGATTTCCATGCCGGCCGTCGCATAGCGCGCACGGGTCTCGGGCTGCTTCAGGATCCGGATCATCTCGCCGGCGAGCTTGTTGACGACCGGCTTCGGCGTGCCCCGCGGCGCGAGGATGCCCTGCCAGTCGCGGACCTCGAGGGTCGGCACCCCGGCCTCGATCATCGTCGGTACCTCCGGCAGCTGTGCCGAGCGCTCCCTCGACGACACCGCGATCGGGCGCAGGCGGCCCGCCTTGATGAACGGAAGGGAGGAGGTCATGGAGGCGAAGCTCATGGACACGTTTTCGCCGAGCAAATCGGCTATCGCCGGTCCGCCACCCTTGTAGGCGATGTGGGTGAGCTTGACGCCGGTCTCGAGCGCGAAAAACTCGCCGATGAGGTGCGGCGCGCCTCCCAGCCCCGAGGAGGCGAAAGTCAGCTCACCCGGTTTCTGCTTGGCGAGCGCGATGATTTCCTTCACTGATTTCTCCGGCCTCTTGGCATTCACGACCAGCACGTTTCCAACTGCGGCGGTCATCGTGACCGGCTCGAAATCCTTCACCGGGTCGTACGGGAGCTTGAGCAGGCTCGGATTTACCGAGTAGCGCAGGGAAACCAGGACGACCGAATACCCGTCGGGGTTGGCCTTGGCGACGATGTCCGTTCCGATGATCTCGGCCGCACCGGCGCGATTGTCGACGATGACCTGCTGCCCGAGAATTTCTGTCAGCTTCTGCCCGAGGATGCGGGCCGAGGCGTCACTGCTTCCGCCAGGGGGAACCGGCACGATGAGCCGTACCGGCCGCACGGGGTATTTCGCCGCGGGATCTTTCTTTGTCGGCTGCGCAAGTGCAGTGCCGCCGGTGACAGCGAGCAAGACGGCTGCCGCGACCCCAATCCCTTTACGTAGTTCGACGGTGCTCATGTGCACCTCCTTTTCAGCGGCTGATATGTATTCCCGTCAAGTCTGCCTGAAAACCCTGCGTTCGTGCAGCCGTGGTGGCTGCGGGCGAGCGATCCGTAGATAATCGCTGGAGGGGGGCACGCCATGGCTTTGGACCACGATCATTTCATGGGCATCGCGGTTGCGCTGTCGCGGGAAGCGGCGGCGCAGGGGAACCGGCCGCTTGGCTCGCTCCTCGTCAACGCTGGGGGCGAGATCGTCGCGCAGGGCGGCAACCGTGTTTACTCCGACTTCGATCCCACGGCGCACGGCGAGATGGTCGTGATTCGTGTCGCCGCGCGCAAGCTGAATACCGTCGATCTCTCGGGTCACACGCTCTACACCGCGATGGAGCCTTGCCCGATGTGCTGCTGGGCGATTCTCGAATCGCGCGTGAGCCGGCTCGTGCTCGGCGGGCGGCACGCGGGCATCGGCCGCAAGGACATTGGCGGCTACACGGTCGAGGCCTTGCTGTCGCTCACCGGCCGCTCGCTCGAGCTTGTGACCGGAGTCCGGACGCGCGAGTGCGAGGAGCTGCGCCTCGCCTGGATCGCGGAGCGCGCGGCGCGCGGGTTGGGCCCGCGATAGCCAATTGGACGTATTTGCAGTCTGACCAGGAGATCAACATGTCCCGAGTCGCAGGTGCCGCAGTTACCACCTTCCTCGCCGGCCTGCTGCTTGGCGCCGGCATCGAGTCGGCGCAGGCACAACCCCAGCAGAGCTACCCGAGCCGGCCGGTACGCTTTCTGGTGGGGTTCGCGCCGGGAGGTTTCACTGACGTCATGGCGCGCGCGATCGCGGGAAAGCTGACCGAAGCCTGGAGACAGCAAGTCGTGGTGGACAATCGTCCCGGGGCAAGCACCACTATCGCCACGGACATCGCGGCTAAGGCGGCGCCCGACGGCTATACGCTGCTCATGATGACCGACAATTTCGTCACCAACCCGAGCCTGCTCAAGAAGCTCCCCTACAATTCCGAGAAGGACTTCGCGCCGGTAACGCTCGCCGCGCTGGCACCGTTCCTCCTGGTCGTGCATCCGACGGTTCCGGCCCACTCTGTAAAGGAGCTCGTCACGGTGGCGAAATCGCGGCCCGGCAAGCTCAATTTCGGCTCCGGCGGCATCGGGGCGCCGGGACACCTTTCGGGTGAGCTCTTCAATACCCTCGCTGAAGTGAAGATGACGCATGTGCCCTACAAGGGCGCCGCGCCCGCGCTCATTGACCTGGTGGCCGGCCAGATCCAGGTTTACTTCGGAAACCTTCCGGTTACGATCCCGCACGCGCATGCGGGGCGGGTGCGCGCGCTCGCGGTGACTTCGGCGAAGCGCTCGGCGATCGCGCCCGAGCTTCCGACTGTCGCGGAGGCGGGGGTGCCGGGTTTCGAGCTGACACCGTGGTATGGCGTGCTGACGCGGGCGGGCACCCCGGAGTATGTGCTTGCCAAGCTCAACCGCGACATCGTCGCGATTCTTCGGGAACGCGCGATGCACGAGCACGTCACGAAGCTCGGCGGCGAGCCCTCGCCCATGACGAGGGCGCAGTTCGCATCCTTTCTGAAGACCGAATCGGTCAAATGGGGCAAGCTGGTAAGAGATTCGGGCGCACAAGCTGATTAGCCCGCACAAAGGATAGAACCTTGGTGCGCCGAATCTGTCGGGACAGACCTAGTCGATGCGCGCACCCGCTTCTTTGATCAGCTTCGCGAGCTTCGCAACATCTGATTGGAACAGCCGCGAGAACTCCTCAGGTGTATTTCCCACAGGTTCAGCGCCCTGGCTCCGCAGTTTTTCCTGAACTTCAGGGATCTCCAGGACTTTGCGGAATTCACCGTGGATCGTAGAAATGACTGGTCGTTGTGTACCGGCAGGCGCGAAAACGCCGAACCATGAGATGAACTCGTAACCGGGAACGCCTGCCTCGGCGATCGTCGGAACTTCGGGCAGCAAGCGCGACCGACTGCTTGAGCTTACGCCCAAAGCGCGAAGCTTCCCTGCCTTGATATGCCCCGGAACCGAGAGCGAGTTATCAAGCATCAAGGAGACTTGCCCGGCCAGCAAATCCACAACTGCTGGCGCGCCGCCTTTGTACGGCACGTGAACCATGTTCGTGCCCGTCATCTTCTTGAACAACTCTCCCGCCAGATGGCTCGGTGTCCCGTTCCCCGCAGATGAAAAAGCGAGAAGTCCGGGTCTGGATTTCGCCAGCGCCAGGAGCTCCTTGACCGACCCGGCGGGCACCGAGGGGTGGACAACAAGGATCATCGGCACCGAAGCCACCAACGTTACGGGTGCAAAGTCCTTACTTACATCAAAGGGCAACTTGCTATAAAGGCCTGCGCTGATCGCGAGCGCGGTTGTTCCCATCATCAGCGTATAACCGTCGGGGGCCGACTTGGCGAGTACGTCCGCCCCGATATTCCCGCCCGCTCCCGGACGGTTGTCCACGATCACATGCTGCCCCCAGCGTTCAGTCAACTTCTGACCTGTGGTTCGGGCCAGCGTATCGGCCGTACCACCAGCCGGGAACGGCACGATCATTCTGATCGCTTTACTCGGATAAGCGCCGATTTGCTGCGCATGCACTGCCCCTTGGGCTAATCCGAGACCAACTACACCTGCAACAATTCTCAAGCCAAGCGAAATCGATGCCATGTCATGCCTCCTCAAGCTATGGCGTCATTATGGCGTGCGCTTTTTTGACTCGGAATCAAGAATGCTAGCCTAGTTCCTATTCTCCTTTTCATGAATTCGAGGTGTTGAAACGTCCGCGAGCACGGCGTAACATACTGCGTAACATGTTACGGAACCGGCGATGAAGCCCATGAAGGTTGCCGAGCGAATGCGTGGCTACCGCGCGCGCAAGCAGGCGGCGGGCCTGCGCCTGATCCAGCTCTGGGTGCCGGACACCCGCTCGCGGCGCTTTGCCGCCGAGTGCCGGCGCCAGTGCCGCCTGCTGAAGCGGGACGCCGCGGAGGCCGGCGCGCTGGGTTTCATCGAGCGCACGGGCGCATGGGACGACGATGCGGCGCGGTGATATCGTCACCGTTGCCGCGCCCGGGGACTACGGAAAGCCGCGCCCCGCACTGGTCATCCAGTCCGATCTGTTCGAGGAGTTGCCAAGCGTGACGCTGTGCCTGGTCACGAGCGAGCTGCGCGCTGCGCCGATCTTCCGGATTACGGTCGACCCCTCGCCGGAGAACGGCCTGCGCCGCGTCTCACAGGTGCAGGTCGACAAGGTGCTGACGGTGGCGCGCGAGCGCATCGGCGCAGCCATCGGCCGGCTCGACGACGACACGATGCTCAAAGTCAACCGCTCGCTCGCGGTGTTCATCGGCCTGGCCTAGAAGATTCCACGCCCAACCGATAGGTACCGCATGACGGCGGCGCTCAACGAGGAACTGCTGAAGGGCAACACCTGCTTCGGCTGCGGCCCGGACAATCCGGACGGGCTGAGAATCCGCATCTTTCGCGACCCGGGCAGCGCGAACAGGCTCGTCGGCACCTACCGGCCGCGCGCGACGCAGACCGGCTTTCCGCAGATCGTGCACGGCGGGCTGCAGTTCACCGCGCTCGATTGCATGGCCGCGTGGACGGTCCTGATCCTGCGCCAGCCGGGCAAGATGATGCCGATCACCAGGAGCGCGGCCACGCGCTTCCTGACGCCTGCGACCCTCGGCGCCGAGCTCGCGCTCTCGGCGGAGGTGATCGGCGAGGCCGCCCCACGCGAGCCGTTGCTGATACGCTGCGCGATCCGCGATCCGGCGGGCGTGGTGCTGACCGAGATCGATTTCGAGTACCTCTTGCTGCCGCTGGAGCGCTTCATGAAGGCGGTGGGGCTGAACGCGATGCCGGAGCACTTCCGGCGGTATTTCGGCGAGCTCTGAATCACCGTATCATCCGCGGTCTGACTACCTGAGAGGAGGGGTACCCATGGCGTACAGAGGCATGACGGCTGAAACCATTTCGATCAGCGGCCACAACGGCGACAAGATTTCCGCGTATGTCGCGCGGCCGCAGGGCTCGGGCCCGTTTCCGGGCGTGGTCCTGATTCACCACAACCCGGGCTGGGACGAGTTCTACTGCGAGACGACCCGCAAGTTCGCGCACCACGGCTACGCGGCGATCAGCCACAATCTTTTCCAGCGCGCGGGCGAGGGCCGCTCGGACGACGTCGCGGCGAAGGTGCGCGCGGAAGGCGGCATTCCCGACGCGCAGGCGATCGGGGACACCGAGGGCGCGGTGAAATGGCTGCGCGCCCAGTCCTGGCTGAACGGCAAGGTCGGCGTCTTCGGCACGTGCTCGGGCGGCCGGCTCGCTTTCCTCTTCGCCTGCCACACGAAGAGCATCAACTGCGTGGCCGAGCTGTGGGGCGGGCGCGTAGTGATGAAGAAGGAGGAGTTGACGCCCAAGATGCCCACCGCCCCGATCGAGTTCACGAAGAACCTTTCGTGCCCGATCCTGGGCCTCTTCGGCAACGAGGACGCCGCGCCCACGCCCGACCAGGTCAACCAGCACGAGGCGGAGCTGAAGAAGCACGGCAAGAACTACGAGTTCCACCGCTACGACGGCGCCGGCCACGGCTTCTTCTATTACGACCGGCCGATGTACCGAGTCGAGCAGGCGCT
Source organism: Burkholderiales bacterium (assembly GCA_036555035.1). Lineage (GTDB taxonomy): Bacteria > Pseudomonadota > Gammaproteobacteria > Burkholderiales > SG8-41 > SG8-41. The sequence goes on from DATBMB010000060.1 coordinate 10,215, forward strand.
CGACGGCTGGAAGAAGGTGTTCGCCTTCTACGAGAAGCACCTCGGGAAGTGAGACACCCCCTCGCCCCGTGTGAACGGGGAGAGGGTTGGGGTGAGAGGAGGCGTCATGTGCACATCTGTTGTTGAAGTCTGCAGCGCGGAAGGGGCGGGCAAGGGCGACGGCAGCTGGTTCGCCGTCACGAGCGCGGTGGTGTCCTACGATCACCCGCACCACGCGCTGCTCGAGGACGCGATCACGATCGACTTCGTGAACCCGGAGCTCGGCCCCGGGGCGCGCGCCGCGGTCGAGATCACGCTCGAATCGGCGAAGGCGCTCGCCGCCGCGCTCGCCCGCGCGATCGCCGGCGCGGAGGAGATGGAAGGCCGCAGGGGCCTCTAGCGGAAAATCTTAGGCGGGGTAGCCGGAAGCGAGGGTTTCCTGGATTTCGCGTCGTGAGGCGCCTGACGCGACCAGCGCCCGCAGGATCAGGTCGAGCGACACGGACGGATCGCCCGCTTCGATCTTGGCAATACGCGACTGGCTCGACCGCATGCGTCTGGCGAGATCCACCTGCGAAAGCCCGCGCTTGCGCCGCGCCTGGCGCAAGGCGTCCGCCAGGCACAGCTTCACCTCGACTAACGCGGCCTCCTGATCGCTCAGCCGCAGGAAGTCCTTCGTTGAGCCGATCTTCCAGCCTGCTGCCTTGAGCCGTCTCGCCTTAGCTGTTTTCATGCCTTCATTACCTTCAACTTTGCTCGTACAGCCGCAGCCGTTTATTGCAGGTCCTGATGGTCGATTTCGGGGTTTTCGTCGTCGTTTTTGCGAAGACTTCGAGGATCACGATGGCATCCGATTGCACGCAGTAAATGATTCGCCAGGTATTGTCAGCGTCGCGTACTCGCAGTTCATTACAGGCCTTACCGATTTCTGGCATCGGTCTTGAATGCGGCATGGCGAGCGACTCGCCACGCTGCAAGCGGCGCAACAGCACTCCGGCTTCGACCCTCGCGTTTGTCGAAAACGGCGGTGTCTTGATTTCCCCGTGCAGCCACGCGAGAGGCTTGTCACGCTTTGCAGGCGCCGACATTATATGTCCGATATGACATAACCGCAACGGCCGGCGAATCACCGGCCCCCTGTTGGGTCAACGCCCAGCGAGCAAGACCGTTGACTAGGGTCAGAAGGCGGAAGTCAGATAGGACCGCGCGCCGGAACCAGCAGTCCCAGGCTCTCGAAGCGCAGGTAGAGCTCGCGGCAGGCCCAGGCATCGGTGGCGGCATAAGTGATCTGCGCCGGGGAGAGGCGCGGGGCGGCCCAGTTCGAGGTGCGGTTGCCCTTGGGAATGCGAAACCCGAGGAACATCCCGGCGAGATTGCGCACGCCGGTCTGCCCCAGGCCGCGGCGGCGCGCGACGACGCCGAGGTCGAGCACGTTGTCCACCGTGAAGGGAAATACCAGCTTGAGCTGGCGCAGGTCGTGCGCGAGGCCGATGCCGGCCTTGACGGTATCCCGTCGCGCCAGCAATTCGACGAGGGCGGGAAAGACATCGAGGCGATTCAGCTGGAAGAGGTACACCGCGCGCGCCGTGGCCGCCTGGACCAGGCAGGGAAGATGGCTCTCGCCCTTCCTGAACGAGGGCCGCGTCTCGGTATCGAGTCCCACGATGCGTTCCTGCCGAATATCCGCGCGCGCCTGCTCCAGCTCCCGCGCCGTTGCCACGAGGGACACCGTGCCCTCGTAGCGGCGGACCGGCAAGTTCGCCAGGTCATCTCGCGAAATGCCTCGAATCATTGTTTGACCCTCTTCCCCATAGCGCGTATAAGTGATCCAGGCGTCAATTTTCCTCTCTTGGGCCCGTGGATCGTGCGGGCCGCATTTCTCCGTGCGCCGTGTCGCAAAGGAGCGCGTTCCTTGGACGAGATCGTCGGATTCACCGAGCTGCGCTGGCTGCGGGAGCTGTCCGTGAGCGGCCGGACGCGGGTGGTTCCCGAGCTCGTCGGGGCGAGGCTTCTCAAGCGGGGACTCATCGAGCGGAAGGTTGTCGGCTTCGCGCTCACGGCGCGGGGCCGGATCGCGCTCGCCAAGCTGGGCTAGCGCCGCGGCCCCCCATGAAATTGCAGTTGATGCGCGTGATGACCGGCCCCGGCCGGGTGGTAATCGGCCCCAGGAAGCTGCGCGACTGCTACGCGCGCATCGTTTCCCTGAAGGACGGCTCCGGGCAGATCGAAACCTACAATCATCGATCCGGGACCTGGATTCCGGCCCACGAGGGCATTACGTTCACCGAGCTCTGGAGCGCGCCGTCCGCGCCGGCGCTGATGACGGCCGACGAGCGCTGAGCCGGACGGTCAGCGGCGGCGCAGGTGCGCGGGCCGCGGCGCCATCGGCGGGGGAGCGGTGGTGTCCTTGTGCCGGAAGTTGATGCGCCCCTTGGTGAGATCGTAGGGCGAGAGCTCGACGGTGACGCGGTCCCCGGCGAGCACCCGGATGCGGCGGATGCGCATCTTGCCGTTGGTGTAGGCCGTGATCATGTGGCCGTTGTCGAGAGTCACCCGGCACTGCGTGTTGGGCAGCACCTCGCTGACGACGCCCGTCAGTTCCAGTAGTTCTTCCTTTGCCATGTTTGCTTCCCTGTGGGGACGAAGCGACGTTGCCGCCGTCCCGCGGTCAAATCCTGCGCTGCGCGTGAGCTTCCTGAAACCCGCGTCCGGTATGGGCGCGGCATCGATCAGGGAGATTACGGGGCCGCCTGCAACCTGCGCGTGAGCGGCTGCCGGCGACCGATGGAAGGCGCGAGTATGGGCGCTGCCGGCGTTGCTGGCAAGGCTTTTCAGCGGCGGCGGAAGAGGCGGCGCCGTGCTATAATTGCGCCGTCGAATTTGCTCTGGGTCTGTCCGTAGTCTCTTCCGGGATCTTCCGGCTGGTCATTTCGGTTCTCTCCCATCGGTAATTTGATGCACCGCGCACTCTTGCGCGTGGCAACGTCATACCTGGAGGACTTCAATGTCAACCGGCACAGTGAAATTTTTCAATCCCTCGAAAGGCTTCGGCTTCATCGCGCCCGATGATGGTTCACGAGATGTATTCGTGCACATCTCGGCCGTCGAGCGCGCCGGGCTCGGCACCCTGAACGAGAATCAGAAGATCTCGTTCGACGTGGAGAAGGGCAAAGACGGCAGGCTCTCCGCGAGCAATCTGAAGGCCGCCTGATTCCAGGGCCGTTCAGAGCAAAAGAAAACCCCGCTGCGGCGGGGTTTTTTTTGCGCCCGGCGGTGTGAGGTGTCAGATGGGTCCGCGGGCGGGGACCAGCAGATCGCGCTTCATTTCGGCGAGCGAGGAGATGCCGAGCATCGCCATGTCGCGGCTGATCTCGTCCTTCAGGAGGGAGACGGCGTGGTGGACGCCGGCTGCGCCGGCGATGGCCGCGGCGTAGAGGAACGGCCGGCCGATGAAGACGTACTTCGCGCCGAGGGCGAGCGCCTTCAGCACGTCGGTGCCGCGGCGCACGCCCCCGTCCATCATGATGGTCATGTTGCCGGCTTCGGCGACGGCGGCGGGGAGCACCCGCAACGGTGCGACGCTATAGTCGAGCTGGCGGCCGCCGTGGTTCGACACCAGGATCCCGTCGACGCCGCTCTCGCGCGCGATGCGCACATCCTGCGGGGAGAGCACGCCTTTCAGCACGAGCTTGCCCTTCCACATCTTGCGCATGAGCTCGACGTGCTCCCAGGCGAGGCCATCACGCGCCATGCGCGGGCGCTCGGCAAAGCCCATGATCGGGATGCGCGGGAAGCCCATGTTCTCCAGGTGGGGCATGCCGTGCTCGAGCACGGTGCGCCCGAACGCTCCGAAGAGCCAGCGCGGGCGCATGAGGCAGTCCCACGCGAGGCGTAGCGTCGGCTTGAGCGGGGAGTTGTAGCCGCTGCGCACGTTGTTCTCGCGGTTCGCCGGCACCTGCACGTCCACCGTCAGCACGATCGTGTCGAAGCCCGCGCGCTGCGCGCGCTCCACCAGCGGCACGATGATCTTGCGCTCGCCGGGAAGGTAAGCCTGGAACCAGGCGGTCGGTCCGATCTCCCGGATGCGCTCCATGGGCGTGAGCGATGCGCCGCTCTGGATCATGATCGTGTTGAGTTCGGCGGCGACCTGCGCGAGGACCGAGTCACCCATGTAGGCCGCGAGGGAGGTGCCGCCCATCGGGGGGAAGCCGAAGGGCAGGTCGTAGGTGCGTCCGAGGACGGTCGTTTTCTGGTGGCGGGCGCGGGTGCTCACCAGGACGCGGGGCAGGAACTCCCACTCGGCGAAGGCGGCGCGATTGCCATCGCGGGCCGAGTCGGTCTCGACGCCCCCGGAGACGTAGCCGAAGATCGGGCGCGGCAGGAAGCGGCGCGCGGGCTCCTCGAAGTCATCGAGGCAGAGGAGGTTCTTGAACCGGCGCGGGACGTCGGCGCTGCTGCGCCGTCCGGCGACGCGGAGGTTCTCGTCGATGGGGCGGGTGGTGGTCTGGTTCATGGGTTGGGCTGGGGTGGATATCAATTGAAGTATAGCTTCAGGGCAGTGTCGCCGCCGATGATCCGTCTCACGTTCGGGTCGGGAATCCACTGCTTGAAGCTCGCGATCGCGGTTTCGTAGCGCATCTTGTCCTCGAACGCGGCGAAGGGCCAGTCGCTGCCCCACAGCAGCCGCTCGGGCCCGGCGTGGGCGAGGAGCGCCCGGGCGCAGTCCTGCGCGACCTGCTCCGACTCGAGCCGGTAGCCCGCGGAGAGCTTCACCCAGGTGCGGCCGTTGTCGATGGCGCGCATCACGGCCTTGAAGCCTTCGTTTGCCGCGCCGCCTTTCTGCGGGTGGCCGAAATGGTCGATCACGAGCTTCACGCCCGCCGCCTGCAGCGTCGCAATCGGCGCGGGGAGCTTGTCGGAGGTCTGGTTGATGTGCACGTGCCAGTCGAGATCGCGCACGCGGCGGAAGAACTTCCGGTACTCCGGCGTCGTAATGTCCGGGATGTCCTTCACGTTGCGCCACTGGAAGCGCACGCCCACCACGCCGTCGTCCTTCATCATGCGCATTACGTAGGGGTCGATCGTCGGCTTGACGATGGCCGTCGTGCGCAGGCGCTTGTGCCTGCGCGTCGCCTCGATCGAGTACTCGTTGTAGTCGTCGAACAGGCTCGCCGCCGCCAGCACGGCGTGCTTCACCCCGTGCCGGTCGAGCGTCGCGATGTACTGCTCGATCGTGGCATCCGCCGGCGGCTTGTGCCACGCCGTCGCGGACAGCGGCATGTCGGTGGTATAGACGTGCGCGTGGCAATCCACGAGCGGCGCGTCCGTCGGCTTGTCTTGGGCCATGGGAAACGCGAGTATAGGGTCGGGGCGAAAGTATGAATAGTGACTCTGCGCTGCGCGTCTACGGCAACCTGTCGCTGCTGGAAATGGCACCGGTGCTGCTTGCCGTGGACCGGATCCATCGCGGGAAGACCGTCCTCGAGCACGGCAGCGTGATGGCGCTCTGGGGTAAATCGAGCGATATCGCGAGCCTGGAATCGGCCGGGCGGGCGGACGTTGCACTCAATTCCGAGACGCAGGCCTTGCGCGGCTCGGCCGGGAACCCGGACCTGCGCATCATCTTCACGGTCGCCGAGTGCCCGTACCGGATCGTCGCGCGCCGCTCGGCGGGCATCGGGCGGCTCGCCGATCTTCGCGGCAAGCGGGTCGCGACGCAGCTCGGCTCCTCGGGAGAATTCTTTCTCGAGGAGATGCTGCGCACCGTGGGCCTCGACGCGACAGACGTCGTGCTCGAGCATTTCATGGCGCACACGGAGAAGCCGATCAGCCAGGTCCCGGAGGCGCTGAAGCGCGGCGACATCGACGCCGTCGCGCTGTGGGAGCCGCAGCCGCAGCGGGCCAGGGCGGCGCTGGGTGCGGACGCCATCGAGTTCGACGATCCGGCGGTCTACACCGAGAAGTTCAGCTTGTGCACGACGCAGGCGAACCTCGCCGAGCCCGCCATGCGCGACCGGATCGTCGCGTTCGTGCGGTCGTTGATCGCGGCCGCGAAGCAGCTGAAAGCGGACCCGGAGGCCGGTTGCCTGCTGGTTGCGAAGGCGGCGCAGCTGGACATCGAGACCGTGCGCGGCTCGTGGCCGCGCTTCGAATACCCGGGAACGCTTGCCGCCGATCTGCTCGAGCGGCTTGCGCGGCAGGAGCCGTGGCTTGCGAAGGTCGAGCGCCGCGCGCCCCGGAATCGGGACGCGCTCGCGAGGCTGATCGACGACAGCGTGCTGCGCGGGGCCGGGTCGTCTAGAGCGGCTTGAGATTCAAGGCGCGGAT
>DATBMB010000119.1:0-1824 GCA_036555035.1 Burkholderiales bacterium
CGACCGGTCGGCGTGGTGGGCCCAGATCCCGGCGTAGCAATCCGCTTGTAACTCGAGGCGCACCGACAGGGCGTTCGCCTGCGCCTCGCCGCCGCGCTGTTGCAGGTCGCGCACCTTTTCCGAAGTGCCGGCGAGGTTCTGGACATGGTGGCCGACCTCGTGGGCGAGCACGTAGGCCTGTGCGAAGTCACCCGGCGCCTGGAACTTGTCCTTGAGCTCCTGATAGAAGGTCAGGTCGATGTACACCTTGCGGTCCAGCGGACAATAGAAGGGACCCACCGCCGCCCCGGCCTGGCCGCAGCCGGACTGCGCGACTTCGTCGAACAGCACGAGCTTGGGCGGCGCGTACTGCGCGCCCCGCTCCGTGAAGAGAGCCGTCCAGGTGTCCTCGGTATCGGCGAGCACCACCGACATGAACTCGGCGGTTTCGTCAGTGGCGCTTCCGGTCTGTTGCACGCCACCCGGAGGCGGCGGCTCAACCTGCGTGGTCTGCACGCCTTCCATCAGCCCCAGGATGAGTCGGGGGTCGATGCCGAACAACCAGCCCAGCAGGACGACGACGATTGCGCCGCCGCCGAGCTTCATGCCGGCCCCGCCCATGCGCCGTCCGCGATAGTCCTCGACGTTGGTGCTGCGTCGTCCGCCCGTCCAGCGCATGGCAACTCCTTCAAGCGACGGAGAGAGAACCGCCGATGCTAACTACGACGTCGGGGAGGGGCTATCGTTCTGAAGGGCCGGTGCACATGTTCGAACCGGCTTGTCGGACGAATCTGATGGAGCGAAGGTCAGGCGGGCTGGACTTCACGCGGTGTCAATGCGACGTGGAGACGGCGCATGCCCCGCAGCATTTCGAGCCGCAACTCGTGGCCCGCGGGCCACCGGCTCAGGTGTCGATGCAGCGCATCGATCCCGTCTACGGGCACATCGTTCGCGGCGATGATGAGGTCGCCCATGCGCAAGTCGCTGGTGCTCGCCGGCCCGGCGCGGTCCACGGAAATGATCTCGACCGCGCTGCGCACCGGGAGATCGAGCGCCCGCTGTAATCGGCGATCGAGAGGTCGATCGCGGCCCGCGATCCCCAGGTAGACACGCCGGACGCGGCCGTGGGCCAGGATCTCGCTCAGGACCCAGTGTGCGGTCGCGGCCGGGACCGCGAAACCGATACCCTGGGCCATCGCGATGATCGCGGTGTTGATGCCGACCACGCGTCCACGGGCGTCCACCAGCGGCCCGCCCGAGTTGCCCGGGTTGAGCGCGGCCGTGTGCTGCACGATGCCCTCGATCAGGCGGCCATCGCGGCTGCGTAATGAGCGGCCGAGCGCGCTGACGACGCCGGCGGTCACGGTGGATTGGAATCCATAAGGATTTCCAACGGCGACTACGAGCTGACCCACGCGCACCGGCTCGTCGGCGACGACCGAGGCGCTCGGCAAACCGGAGGCGAGCGCGCGCGCTACGGCGAGATCCGTTGCGGCGTCTTCCCCAACGACCTCGGCGATCACGCTGCGGCCATCGACGAATTGCGTGCGCACGCGCGGCGCGCCATCGACCACGTGCTGATTGGTGAGCAGATAACCGTCGGGTGTGATCACGACGCCGGAGCCCGCGCCGGCTTCCCGGCCGCGCGCGCCGCGCTCGACCTGGATGCTGAGCACCGCGGGCCCGATGCGCTCGACGGCTCCGACGACCGTGCGTGAGTACGCATCGAGCGCTCGCAGCTCATCGTCGTTCGGCGCGCTGGCGGAGGGCGGATCGGCCTGGGGATCTCGAGCGCCGCCGGTGATGAGTCGCAGGGGAGTGACTGGCTTCATCTGCCCGTCGATA
>DATBMB010000154.1:0-9156 GCA_036555035.1 Burkholderiales bacterium
CGCGGCTACAGGATCGAGAAGCGCCGTGAGGCCATTGCCAGCCTGACGCGGCGCTCGGCCAGCTCCAGGGCCGCCTCCCGCGGCAGGAGTTGGCGTGTGTTCGCAGCACTCAGGACTGCCTCGGTATTGTCGCGGACGCGCTCGGCGATGGCCGCGAAAGCCGCGTCCTGTGAGGCCCCGGCGTACTCCATCGCAGCGCAGATCACGCCCCCCGCGTTGGCGATGAAATCAGGCACCACCGTCACCCCCCGCGCTGCAAGCATCTTCTCGGCGGCCACCGTCAGCGGGATGTTTGCCCCCTCGAGCACGAGGCGCGCCCGCAAGCGGCCCGCGTTGTCCTCGCGCACGACGTCGGGGCGCGCCGCCGGAATCCAGATGTCGCACTCGATGCCGATCACCGCGTCGCGGTCGAGCTTCTGCCCCCCAGGGTAATCGCACACGTTGCGGCCCTGCTCTTTCAATCGGGTCAACGCCGCCACGTCGAGCCCCTTCGGATCGGCGAGCGTGCCCTTGCTATCGGATGCGGCGACGAGCTTTGCGCCGCGGCCGGCGAGGAAGCGCGCGGCGTGTCTGCCGACCGCGCCGAATCCCTGCACCGCAACCCGCGCGCCTTCGAGCGCAATCCCCGCAAAGGGCGCGGCGGCCTCGGCGCTGTGCAGCAACCCCCATCCCGTGGCGCCCAGCTCATCGAGCGGGAGGCCCCCGAGCGCGGCGGGCACGCCCACCGCGCGGCCGATCTCGTCCTTGATCCACGCCATGCAGGATTCGTCGGTGCCCATGTCGGGGCCGAAGATGTAATCGGACTCGCCGCGCAACGCGTGGGCGAACGCGCGAATCAACTGCTCTTTCCGGTCGCGCGGGGCGCGGGGGTCGCCCCACAACACCGACTTGCCCCCGCCGTGCGCCAGTCCCGCCGCGGCGTTCTTGAGCGTCATGGCGCGCGCGAGCCGCGCGCATTCCTCGACCGTCACATCGGGCGCCATGCGCAGCCCGCCGATGGCCGGACCGCACGCGACGTTGTCCACGACGAGCACCGCCTTCAGTCCGAGCCCGGGCTCGCGGACCTCGATCACCTTCGCCGGCCCGAGATCATCGCCGCCGTGCTGTCTGTTCTCCATGCCTTCCCTGGCCGAGCGCCCTCCGGAGGCTCTCGCCGACCGCGTGCTCATCGGCGCCGACGAGCACGATCACGCCGCCGTCCGCCTCCTGCAGCGCGGCGCGCAGCGCTTCCAGGTCGCCCGCGCGCACGATGCGCACGCTCGCGGGCGAGGCACCTTGCGGAGCCTCCTCCAGGTTGGCGATCACGAAGTCGGATGCCTCAACCACGGCAAGCAGCTCGGCGGCCGGCGCGCCGCGCACGACGCGAAACGACCAATGCACCTGCGTGCGCGCCGCGGCCGATTCCAGCGCCTGCCGCGCCTCCTTCGCCAGCGCGCGGAGCGTGCGTTCCATGCTTTCCACGTCGAGCGCGCGCCGCGTGGCCGACTCGAACCCCAGCTCGCGCGCGAACGGCAGCCCCGCGAAGTGCAGCAGATCCTGATTCTCGACAAACAGGCCCAGCAGCTCCGCCTGCAACTCGCCGGCAAGCTCGAACGCGGCTTCGAGCAACGCCCGGCTTTGCAGAGCGGGATCGAGCCTTACGATGACGCGCCGGATCTTCACGGGCGGCGGGGGCGCCGCCGCGCGCCCCTGGGCGCGGCGGGGGCCACGGGTGCGCGGGTGCGGTCGGCGAACTCGACGAGCCTCCGCTCGACCCGGTAGTTGATGGTGCCCGCGGGAAAATGCCCCGTTGCATCGCGCTCGCCGGCCGGCACGCCGGTCAGGATCTCGATGCCCTGGTCAACGTTGTCGATCGGGTAGACATGGAACTTGCCCGCGGCCGCGGCCTCCACCACGTCACGCCGCAGCATCAGGCTCTTAACGTTTGCCGACGGAATGAGCACACCCTGGTCTCCCGTGAGGCCGCGCGAGCGGCAAATATCGAAGAAGCCCTCGATCTTCTCGTTCACGCCGCCGATCGCCTGCACCGCGCCGTGCTGGTTCACCGAGCCGGTGACCGCCAGCGACTGACTCAGGGGCGAGTCGGCGAGCGCCGAGAGCAGCGCGTAAAGCTCGGCCGAGGAGGCGCTGTCCCCCTCGACGCCGCCGTAGCTCTGCTCGAAAACCAGGCTCGCCGTGAGCGACAGCGGCTGGTTGGCGGCGTAGCGCCCGGAGATGAATCCCGACAGGATCAGCACGCCCTTGGAATGGATCGCGCCGCCCAGCTCGACCTCGCGCTCGATGTCCACCACCTTGCCGGCCCCGAGGCGCACGCGCGCGGTGATGCGGTGCGGAATGCCGAACGAGAAGCCCCCGAGCTGGGCGACCGAGAGCCCGTTGACCTGGCCGGCACGGTCGCCGGTCGTGTCTATCAACAGTCGTCCGCGCAGAATTTCTTCCTGTAGCTTGTCGCGCACGCGGTCGGCGCGCTCCACGCGGGCGTCGAGGGCGCGCTGCACGTCTTCCGCCTGGATCACCTTGCGCGATGCCGCGCCGGCCCAGTAATCGGACTCGCGCAGCAGATCGTTCAGGTCGCGCATCTGCACGGAAAGCTTCTCGGCGTCGCCGGCATTGCGCGAGCCGTGCTCGATCACGCGCGCGACCGCCGCGCGGTCGAGCGGACGCAGCTTCTCCTGGCGCGCGGCCGTGGCGATCATGCGCGCATAGAGCAGGTCCGCCTCCGGCGCGCGCCCGATCTCCTCCTCGAAATCCACGGCAACCTTGAACAGCTCGCCAAACTCCGGGTCGTAGGCGTGCAGCAGGTAGTAGATCAGGCGCGGCCCCACCACCACCAGCTTGACGTCGAGGGGAATCGGCTCGGGCTCGAGCGAGACGGTGCTGATCAGGGAGAGCATCTGGCCGAGCGATTCGATGCGGATCTCGCGCGAGCGCAGCGCGCGCTTCAACGCCTCCCAAGAAAGCGGCTGCGTCAGCACTTTCATCGCGTCGAGGATGAGATAGCCGCCGTTGGCGCGGTGCAGGCTTCCCGCCTTGATGAGCGTGAAGTCAGTCACCAGTGCGCCCATCTGTGAGATGTGCTCGATGCGCCCGACCAGGTTGTCGTGCGTCGGGTGGTCCTCGTACACGATCGGCGCGCCCTTCGTGCCGCCGTGCTCGATCAGCACGTTTACCTGGTAGCGGCGCAGGAACGATTCGCCGATCTCGGACAGCGGCAATGGCACGCCGAAGAGCGTCGGCGGCTCCCCGTCCTTGGGCTGCCGGAAGACCTCCACGTGGTCGAGCACGTCCTCCTGCATGGCGGCAAGGTACTCCAGCACGCCGGGCAGCGCCTGGAACTCCGCCCTCACCTCCTCGATCAGGCCGTTGACCACGGTACGGGTAACTTGCCGGTTCAGCTCGCGCAGTTTCCTCTGCGCTTCGCGCCGCCACTTCGGCATGTCGTGGATGGCGCTCTCGAGCTCCTCCTGCAGCACGGATATGGCGTTCTCCAGGCGGCTCTGCTCGGTTTCCGGCAATTTGCGGTACTCGTCCGGGTTCATCACGCCGTCGCCCGAGCGTGGGGCGAAGCCGAATCCCGCCGGTGTGCGCACCAGGGCGATACCCTGCTTCTTCGCGCGCTCGCCGATCGCGCCCACCGCCTGTTCCTGCCGCTCGCCGAACTCGGTCTCGATCTCCCGCTGCTTGGCACGATACTCGGCGGACTCGAACGCCGCGGGTATGCCCGCGCGCAGGTCCTCCACCAGGCGCGTCATGTCTTCCTTGAAGCGGGGCGCCCTCCCGGCGGGCAGCGCGATGGCGCGCGGTTTGTGGGGCGTGTCGAAGTTGTACACGTAGCACCAGTCCGTCGGCGCTTCGCGCGCCGGCGCCTGGCGCTCCAGGTAGCGCCGCACGATCGTGCGGCGGCCGAGGCCCTCGGGCCCCATCGCGAACATGTTGTAGCCGTCGCGCCCGATGCCGACGCCGAACTCGATGGCATTCTCGGCGCGCGCCTGGCCGAGGACCTGCGCGAGATCCTCCAGGTCATCGGTGGTCTTGAATTTGAACTGGCCCGGGTCGCAGCGCCGGCACAGATCGGCGGCGTCGAGGGGCCGGGTCGCCGCGCGATTCGAGTTGCTCAGGTCCATCGGGGTTGCGGGCGCGGGCCCGCGTCATGTACCGGTGTCATGATTATGCAGCCTAACGGCCAACCGCGCTGGCGGCTTGATTCAGATCAATCCGCACGCCGCGGCTACCCACCGAGCGCGCGCAGCGGCTCCGTATAGGGATACCCCCGCGCCTCCGCGACTTCGCGCCGCGTCACCGCGCCGCGGCAGATGTTGAGCCCATTACGCAGGTGCTCGTCCTCCATGAGCGCCCGCACGACGCCACGGTCGGCGAGCGCTTTCACGAACGGCAGCGTCGCATGGTTCAGCGCGTAGGTCGAGGTGCGCGGCACCGCCCCCGGCATGTTCGCGACGCAGTAGTGAATGATGCCGTCCACGCTGAACACGGGATCGGCGTGGGTCGTCGGGCGGGAGGTCTCGAAGCAACCGCCCTGGTCGATCGAGACGTCCACGACGACCGCGCCGGGCTTCATCCCGGCGAGCATCGCGCGGGTGACCAGCTTCGGGGCAAGGCCTCCTGGCACCATGGCGGTCGCGATAACCGCGTCTGCGGTGCGAAGCTCCTTCGCGATCGCCTCGGGCGTCGCGATTCCGGTCTCAAGCCTCGGGCCAAGCTCCGATCTCAAGCGCTCGAGCGGGTCACCGGCGCGGCTCAAGAGCGCGACCTCCGCGCCCATCGCCAGCGCGATGCGCGCGGCGTTCGATCCGACCACCCCCGCGCCCAGCACGAGCACGCGCCCCGGCGGCACGCCCGTGGCGCCGGCGAGCAGGATGCCGCGCCCGCCGTGCGCGCGCTCCAGGAAGTGAGCCGCGACCTGGACCGCCATGCGCCCCGCGACCTCGGACATCGGCGCGAGCAGCGGCAGGCGTCCCGTGGGCGCTGTCACGGTCTCGTAGGCGATCGCGATGACGCTGCTCTCCACCAGGTCGCGGGTCTGCTCCGGGTCCGCCGCAAGGTGCAGATAGGTGAAGAGCGCCTGTCCCGCGCGCAGCCACGCGCGCTCCTGCGCGAGCAGCTCCTTCACCTTGACGATCAGTTCCGCCTGGCCGAACACCTCCTGGGCGCTCGCGGCGATCGTGGCGCCCGCCGAAGCATAATGGGCGTCAGTGGCGCCGATTCCAGCGCCCGCGTCCCGCTGCACGATGACACGATGGCCGCCGGCCACGAGCGTGCGCACGCTCTCCGGCGTCAAGCCGACGCGATACTCGTGAACCTTGATCTCCTTCGGCACCCCGATGAGCATGGCGCTCGATCCTTGCCTCACCAGCGCGAAGCCGGAAGCACGTAATTCGGACTGGCCGGCGGGCTGGTCCGCAGGCTGTCCATTATCACCGCGGCGTCCGGCACCCCTCTGATGTGGATCAAGCAGCCGGGGCGCCGCCACTTCCGGGATGGGACAGGTTCTTGATTTGGCTCAACGCCTTGCGCGCCGGGCCTGTTAGCCTTCGTCCAGGTGCGGCGCCGATGAAGAGATTCTGGCTCGAGTCCTACCCCCCGGGCGTTCCGCCCGAAGTGGACACGCGCGCGTGCCCGACGCTGAGGCATCTCCTGGATCGGAGCTGCGCGCGCTTCAGGGAGCGGCCGGCGATCGTCAACATGGGTGTCGAGCTGAGCTACGGCGAGCTCGACCGCCTGTCGCGGGACTTCGGCGCGTTTCTGCGCAGTGGGCTCCGGCTCCAAACGGGGGATCGCCTGGCGATCATGCTGCCCAACGTGCTCCAGTACCCCGTCGCCCTGTTCGGCGCCCTGCGCGCCGGCCTGACCGTCGTCAACGTCAATCCGCTCTACACCGCCAGCGAGCTCGAGCATCAGCTCACCGATTCGGGCGCCCGGGCAATCGTCGTGCTCGAGAATTTCGCGCACACCGTCGGGAAGGCGCTCGCGCGTTGCCGCGTCGAGCACGTGATCGTGACACGGCTGGGCGACCTGTTTCCCCTGGCGAAGCGCTCGCTCGTCAATTTCGCCGTGAAATACGTGAAGCGCATGGTCCCTCGGTGGAGCATCTCCGGCGCGACCGGCATGCGCGATGCGCTCGCGCAGGGCGCACGGGAGGGACTGCCCGAGGTCAAGCTCGGTCCGGACGACATCGCGTTCCTTCAGTACACCGGAGGCACCACTGGGCGCCCGAAAGGGGCCATTCTCTCGCATGGCAACATGGTCGCGAACGTGGAGCAGACGGCCGCGTGGATCCGCATCCTGCTGAACGAAGGCGAGGAAACCGTGATCACCGCCCTGCCGCTCTACCACATCTTCGCCCTCACCGCGAACCTGCTCGTGTTCCTGAAGCTCGGCGGCACGAACGTGCTCATCACCAATCCGCGCGACATCCCGCGCTTTGTCGCGGAGCTGCGGCAGACGCGATTCACCGCGATCACCGGCGTGAACACGCTCTTCAACGCGCTGCTCGACGCGCCGGGCTTCGACGCCGTGTGCGCTGCGAGCCGCGGTGTCCTCAAGGTCGCGGTCGCCGGCGGCATGTCGGTGCAACGCTCGGTCGCCGAGCGTTGGCAGCGGGCGACCGGCATACCGCTCGTCGAGGGCTACGGGCTGACCGAGGCCTCGCCCATCGTGTGCGGCAACCGCTTCGACACCGGCGAATTCACCGGCAAGCTCGGGCTCCCCGTCCCCTCCACGGAGGTCGCCATCCTCGACGAGCACGGCGCCGAGGTCGCGCTCGGCGAGACCGGCGAGATCTGCGTGCGCGGACCGCAGGTGATGCGCGGCTACTGGAACGCTCCCGAGGAGACGGCCAACGTCTTCACCCGGGAAGGCTGGTTGCGGACCGGCGACATGGGCCGGATGGACGGGCGCGGCTTCGTCGAGTTCATTGAGCGCCGCAAGGACGTGATCGTGGTCTCCGGCTTCAAGGCCTACCCCACCGAGATCGAGGACGTCGCCATGCTGCACCCGGGCGTAAAGGACGCCGGCGCGGTGGGCGTGCCGGACGCGAGGAGTGGCGAGGCCGTCGCGCTCTATGTGGTGAAGAAGTACCCGGGACTCACTGCCGAAGCGCTGCTCGAGCACTGCGGGAGGCATCTCACCGGCTACAAGCTGCCGCAGCGCATCGAATTCCGGGAGCAACTGCCCAAGACCATGGTCGGCAAGATCCTGCGGCGCCGGCTCAAGGAAGAGGCGATGGCCGGCCGTGGCTGAATACCCCGGGCATCTCTCTCGCACGCACCGCCTGCTCGACGGGCGCACGGTAACGATCCGCCCGGTCCGGCCCGACGATTTCGCCCGGGAGCGCCGGTTCCTCGGGGAGCTGTCCGGAGAGAGCCTCTACCTGCGCTTCCAGAAGTGGGTGAGCGCACCGAAGGAGAAACTGGTCCATTTCCTGACCGAAATCGATTATGAGCGGCACATGGCGTTCGTCTGCACCGCGCCCGGGGCCGACGCCGAGGAAGTGGTCGGCGAGGCACGCTACGTGGTGAATCCGGACAACACGAGTTGCGAGTTCGGCGTCATGATTTCGGACGGCTGGCACAAGACCGGCATCGCGGGCCTGCTAATGGAGGCGATCATCAGCACCGCCCGCAGTCGCGGCTTGAAGAGCATGGAGGGACAGGTGCTCAGCAGCAACGCCACCATGCTCCGGTTCGCGCGCGGGCTGGGGTTCAAGGCGGAAGCGGTGCCCGGGGACCTGACCATCCGGCGCGTCGTGAAGAAATTGTGAGCCGGTGAGACCTGATCAGCCCGCTCCGCGGCGGCGCGCAAGGTAGTCGACGATCTGGTCGAGCGTGGCGAGGTGCGCGTAGTCGGATTCGGGGATCTCGACATGCAGGTTCTCGTGCAGCGCGACGAGGAAGTTGAGCCAGTCCATCGAGTCGAGGTCCACCTGGTCGCGCAGCAGCTTGGACGGCACGACCCCGCCCGGCTCGAGCTCCGGCGCGATGCGCTGCAGCTCGGCCAGGACGGCCTTGCGGATTTCGTTTCGATCCATTACAGATTCTCCGGTTCCTGCAGTCTGCGCGTGAGCTCCGCGAGGAACAGCGCGCCGCGGTGCCCGTCGCTCACGCGGTGGTCCGCCCCCAGGCTCGCGACCACCGTCGGCGCAACGTGCAATCCGCCGTCCGGCGCCACCCACGGCCGCGGCGCGAGCGTGCCGAAGCCGACGATCGCGACCTGCGGAGGATAGATGATCGGGTACACGGATTCGGCGCCGCCTTCGCCGAGGTTGCTGACGGTGATGGTCGGATCGGACATCTCGGAAGACCGCAGCGATCCGGCGCGCGCGCGGCGCACGAGGTCGGCGAGGGCTTTCATCAGCTCGTCGAGCGAAAGCCCGGAGACGTCATGAATCGCCGGCGCCACCAGCCCGCCCTGCCGCAGCGAAATCGCCACGCCGGCGTGCACGGCCGCGGACGGCTGGTAGGCGCCGTCGCGGTAGAAGCCGTTCAGGTCCGGGAAGTCCGCGAGCGCAAGGGCGACGGCCTTGACCTGCAGCACCGCCATGAGCAGGCGCCCCGTAATGGGGCGCTTCGCGTTCTCGGCGGCGAGCCATTCCGAGGCGCGTTGCATCGGGACCGTTTGCGAGAGGTAGTAATGCGGAATCTCGCGCTTGGAGCGGCTCATCGCCGCGGCGATGGCCTTGCGCATCTCCAGGGCCCTGTCGGGCGCGGCGGGCTCGATCCGCCGTTCCTCCGCCTTCGGCTCCCGCTTCGCGAGCGCCGCTTTCTCGACGTCCTCGACCGTGATCGCGCCCTGCGGCCCGGAGCCCGCGATCCTCTCGAGATCCACCCCCCTCTCGAGCGCGACCTTGCGCGCCGCAGGAGAAACACGCAGCCGCCCGGGAACTGGCGGCGCTGCGGGCCGTGGCGGCGCGGCCGGTGCCGGCGCAGCGCCGTTCAGCCGCGCCATCACCGTGCCAACCGGAATCGTCTCGCCCGGCTGCGTGACGAGCTCGCTCACGACCCCGTCTTCCCAGATCTCGACGTCCACTGCCGCCTTCGACGTGTCGACGACCGCGATCACCTGGCCGCGCTTCACCGCGTCGCCGGGCTTCACCTTCCACTCGAGGAGCTTGCCCTCGTCCATGTCGGCGCCGAGGGAAGG
>DATBMB010000182.1:0-10418 GCA_036555035.1 Burkholderiales bacterium
ATGTCGATATGGTCAAGCCGGGCAACGACGCAGACGCCCGTCCTGGCCGCAACCCGGAGGGACGGGGCGATCTGGGCGCATTTTGTTGTCGGTAGCCCTTGCAATATCGACATATTGCTGCGGGCTATCCTCCTAGACCTGCATCCCACATCGCCTCCGTCGCACACGTGCCTATCATTGAGATAGGCTCTGCCTCCTGCCCCCGCCCCCTGATCGGATACAATCACGCCTGTCAGCGCGCGCGCCCGCGGGCCGGCGCCTTTCGCGCGGCCAGCCAGGAGAACACGAAGTGCAAGTCTCCGCGATACGCTATGCGGACGTCCTCGTGGTCGCAGTCAAGGGACGGATCGACTACATGAACGCCGACGAGTTCAAGGCCGCCCTGCTGCCCCATCTCGAGAGCTGCGCCGCGGGCCGCGACCAGGTCGCGCTCGACCTGTCGCGGCTCGAGTACGTGAGCAGCGCCGGGCTGCGCGTGCTCATGATCGCGGCGAAGGACGCGCGCGCCCGCAAGGGCAGGCTCGTGGCGGTGTCGCTGCAGCCGGTCGTGCGCGAGATCTTCGAGATCAGCCGCTTCACCCTGGTGTTCGACATCTTCGAGTCCGTGCAGGACGCGCTGCGCGCCCTCTCCCCGACGGCGGCAGCCCTGTCTCCCACCGGGTAGCCGGCGATGCGCGTGCGATTCTGGGGTACGCGCGGGTCGCTGCCGGTCTCTCTCACCGCCGAAGACATCAAGAGCAAGATCATCGAGGCCGTGCTCGCGGCGGCGGGCCGGGACCTGAAGACGCGGGCCGAGGTCGAGGCTTTCGTCGAGCGCGACCTGCCCTTCGCGATCTCCCACACCTACGGCGGCAACTCCTCCTGCGTCGAGCTCGACATCGGGACGCGGGAGCACGTGCTGTGCGACCTCGGCACCGGCGCGCGCGCCTTCGGCCTCGACGTGCTCGCGCGCAGGGGGCCGCGCACGCCCTGCACGTTCCATGTCTTCATGTCCCACCTGCACTGGGACCACATCATGGGGTTCCCCTTCCTGCCCCACGTCTACATTCCGGGCAACCGCATCGTGATCTACGGCTGCCATCCCGGCATGGAGGAAGCGTTCCGCAGGCAGCACGCCGCGCCGTGCTTCCCGGTGGACTTCTCCCGGCTCGCCGCGAGGATCGAGTTCGTGAAGCTCGAGCCGGGCCGGCGCGCGCGCCACGCCGGGCTGGAGGTCACGCCCAAGCTGCAGCTGCACAGCGGCGACTCCTACGGCTACCGCTTCGAGCACGGGGGCAGGACCGTGGTCTATTCGACCGACTCCGAGCACAAGACCGACGACGCCGCCGCCACGCGGGAGGTGGTCGAGTTCTTCCGCGACGCCGATCTCGTGATCTTCGACGCCATGTACTCGCTGGCGGACACGGTCTCGGTCAAGGAGGACTGGGGGCATTCGAGCAACGTGGTCGGCGTCGAGCTGTGCCAGCTCGCGCGCGCGAAGCACCTCTGCATCTATCACCACGAGCCCGTGCACGACGATCTCCAGATCGCCTCGGTCTTGCAGGAAACGCTCCGGCTCGAGGAGATAACCCGGGCAGATCACCGGCTTCGCATCTCCAGCGCCTACGATGGCCTGGAGATCACCGTGTGAGGACGCCAGCACCCGCCGGCTCGACGTGGATCGGCCTGCTGCGCCGTCCGCGTGTCCTGGGTGCCATTCTCGTCGTCACGCTGGCGGGGCTGCATCATTTTGCCGACACGCCCCTCCAGGCCTGGCTGCGCAACGCCTGGTTCGACGCCTACCAGATCATGATGCCGCGGCACCGCGTGTCGGCCCCGGCGGTCGTCGTCGCGGTGGACGAGAAGAGCCTGGAGCAGCTCGGCCAGTGGCCGTGGCCGCGCACGCTGATCGCCCGGGTGCTCGACCGGCTCGCCGAGCTCGGTCCGCTTGCGGTAGGGGTGGATGTCGTCTTCTCCGAGCCCGACCGGCTCTCGCCGGGCGCGATCGCCGAGGGTAACCCGCAGGTCGGGCCTGAGCTCGCGCGCGAGCTGCAGAAGCTGGAGAGCAACGACAACGTGCTCGCTGCGGCCATCCGGCGCCTGCCGGTCGTGCTCGGCGTCGCGGGAATCTACGAGCGCGGAAAGGGACCCGTCCCGCGTCCTGCGGCGCTCTTCCGGATGCAGGGCGACCCCGTACCCAGCCTCTGGCCGAAGCCTCCCTATGCCTCCGCGTTGACCAGCATCGCGCCGATCGACGCCGCGGCGGCGAGCCGCGGCCTGATCAGCGCCGACATCGAGCACGGCGTCGTGCGCCGCGTTCCCCTGCTCGCCGCCGTCGGGAACGCGCCCTTCCCCTCGCTCGGCCTGGAGACGCTGCGCGTCGGGGTCGGCGAAGCGGCGTTCGTGGTGCGCACCGGCGCCCACGGCATCGAGTCGATCGGGATCGGGGACGTTCGCATACGCCCGGAGGCCGACGGCCTTCTCTGGGTGCGCTTCGGCCGGCACGATCCGGCCCGCTTTGTGTCGGCGGCGGATCTCCTCGCGGGCAAGGTCGATCGAGAGAGAATCGCCGGCAAGCTCGTGCTGTTCGGCGTCACCGGCATCGGGATCCTCGACCAGCAGGCAACTCCCCTCGGAGAGCGCATGTCGGGCATGGAAGTCCACGTCCAGGTCCTGGAGAACATCTTCGACGGCAACCTGCTCGGGCGCCCGCGCTGGGCGCACTGGACGGAAACCGCGCTGATCGCCATCCTCGGCGCGCTGCTCGTGCTCGCGGTCCCGGCGCTTTCGGCGGTGCGCTCCTCGCTCGTCCTTATCGCCTTGACGGGGGGACTGCTGCTGCTCGGCGTCATACTGTTCGGCACCGGCGGGGTGCTGTTCGATGCGGCGGCGCCGGTCATCGGCCTCAATATCGTGTTCGGGGGGCTGCTGCGCGCAACCCTTGCCGAATCCGCGCGCGAGAAGCTGCGGCTGCAGCGCGAGCTCCAGGCGCAGCGGGAGGCGGCCGCCCGGCTGGCCGGGGAGCTCGAGGCGGCGCGGCGCGTCCAGCTCGGCATGCTGCCGGTCGCGGCGCAGGCGTTCGAGGGCGAGCGGCGGTTCGACCTGCATGCGAGCATGGAGCCGGCGCGGGAGGTGGGCGGCGATCTCTATGACTTCTACAAGGTTGGCAGCTCGCAGCTGTTCTTCCTGGTCGGCGACGTCTCCGGCAAGGGACTGCCCGCCAGCATCTTCATGGCGCTGTCGAAAGCGCTTTACAAGAGCGCCGCGCTGCGGAGCCTCCCCGACCTGGGCCGGACCATGATGGAAGCCAACGTCGAGATCACGCGCGAGAACCCGGAGCTCCTGTTCGTGACGCTCCTCGCCTGCATGCTCGATGTCGACACCGGAGAGCTCGTCTATTGCAACGCGGGGCACGAGCCGCCCCAGCTGATCCCGGCCGGCGGGGGCAGCGTCAGGCAGCTCGAGGGCGCGGGCCCGCCGCTGTGCACCCTGGAGGATTATCCCTACGAGTCCGCGCGCGACCGGATGGCGCCGGGTGATTCGCTCGTCCTCGTCAGCGACGGGGTCGCGGAGGCCATGAATTCCGCCGGGGAGCTGTTCGGGCGGGCGCGGCTCGGCAGGCTGCTGCTGGAGATGCCGGCCGGGCTGACCGCCGAAGCGCGGGTCAAGGCCGTTGCGGACGAAGTCCGCCGGTTCTCGGCGGGAGCCGAGATGGCCGATGACGTGACGTTACTGGTGGTGCGCTGGCTCGGCGCTGCCTAGCGGACGTTGATCTCGACGCGCCGGTTGAGCGGCTCGGAGATCTCGTCGGCGGTCGGCACGATGGGCTCGCGCTCGCCGCGGCCGGCGACGTGGACAGCGCCGGACGGAATGCCGCGGTCCACGAAGTCCTTGCGCACGCGCTCGGCGCGCCGGAGCGAAAGGTCGTCGTTGTAATCGAGAGAGCCTACGCGATCGGTATGGCCGATCACCGCTACTTCCGCGGCCTTGCGGCGCGCGATCTCCGCGAACACCTTCTCGAAGGCGTCCTTCGACTCCTGCGTGTATTCGTCGGAGTCGCCCAGGAAATAGAGCTGGAAAGAGATCGGGCGCAGCGGCTGCGCGTCTATGGCGTACGAAAAGAGCTTGGCCACCTGTTGGCTTTCCACGGCAGGCGGCGGCACCGCATCACCCTTCTCGAGGAGTGTCGCCGTGTAGGGCTTGTCCAGCAGCACCGAGCTGGTGCCCCAGAACTCGGGTTTGGAGACGACCACCGCGCCCGTGGTACCGCCCTTATCCGGAACCAGGACTACGAGCTCCCGGGTATTCGGCGGGGCCGCGCACGCGCCGAGGATTACCGCGAATGCGGCAATCGCGCCGGCGCGCAGCGGGTGTTGCATGTGCAGGCGCCGCTAGTTCAGCGGAACGACCTGGACGAAGAACTCCGTGCCACGCGCCCCGAGGATCGCGGAGGGAGTGCGGACGGTCATCGCCTCGGGCGACTGCTTCGCGATCTTGCCCGAGATCACGGAAAGCGTGCCGCTGCGGATGGAGGCATCGAGCCGCCCTTCATGCGTGGTCGAATTGAACGAGAACTTGTCGAGCGTGAGCGAGCTGTTCGGGCCCGCGGACATCATCGTGTTGTCGACGAAGGTGATGCCGACCGAGCCGTCGATGCCGGTGCGGATGACGTCCGCCTGCTTCAGCTTCATCCCGGTGCTGCCCAGGATGCGCTGCGAGCCCCGCTCGACCATGACGGTGCCGCTCAGCGTCTTGATCTGCGCGATGTCGTTGGCCGCGAGCGGAGCGGCAACGAGCGATCCCGCCGCCAGCGCGGCACATGCCAGGAGCCTGATAGTCCGATTCAGTGCGCTCATAGACTTCTCCTCTTGCAAGTTGCGGATGTGACTTTTTGCCGGTATCCGCCTGTGCGCCACTATCATGGCACAAAGGCCGTGTCCGGATAATGTATTCTTTCTCAGTTGCCGCAACCCTCGCTGCCATGCATCTGACGCTCGCCGCCGATAATCGGGAATACCCGCAGCTGCGCGATTTCGTGGAGCGCGCCTGCCAGCAGGCCGGCTGCTCCGCGGCCCAGCTCGCGCGCGTGCAGCTCGTGGTGGAGGAGCTTTTTACTAACACCGTGAAATACGGCCGCCGCGAGGCCGTTCCCGCCTCGGTCACGATCCGCGTCGAGCTCGGCGGCGCTCACCCCATGACCATCCACTACGAGGACGACGCGCCCCAGCACGACGCCTTCGGCCAGGACGAGACCGAGGACGAGCTCAAGCGCACGGTGACGAGCCGCCGGGTGGGCGGGCTCGGCATCGTGCTGGTGCGGCAACTGGGGAAGAACGTGAGCTACTCGTGGTCCGGCGGCAAGAACCACGTCACCTTCTCGGTTGAAGTGGAAACGCAGGGGCCGGGGGGGCAGTAGGCGACTCGGAATCGAAGCGCCGAAGCTGCTGCCGGCTGCTTTCCTGCGCCTTCTGCAACTCCATTTGCGCCCGAGCCCGGCGTTGCGCGTCGTCGTCGGAGGGCTGGGCGGTGCCCGGCTCGATGCCCTGCCGGTAATCAAGCTGCTGCTGCCGCTGTTGCTGGTCGATCCGCAGCCGCTCCGCCGCCTGTTTCTGCCGGAGTTGCTGCTCGACTTGCTGAAGATCCGTCGCCTGCTGCGGGCGCAGGTCCGCCGGCGGAGTCTGCGTGGCGCGCTGTTGCTGCTGCATGCGCAGTTGCAGCGCCTCCTGCTGCTGCTGGCGCTGCAACTGGTGCTGTTGCATCGCGCGCACGCTCGGGTCCTCCGCCGCTGCCGCCGCGGTTGCCAGTGCCGCCGCGGCCGCCAGCGCGATCATGCCCCTTATCGGAAACCCGGCGATTCGCACTGCGGGCCTACACCATGCGATCGAGCGGCAGCTGGAACAAGCGGATCTTGTCGTCCGTGCGGGTGATCTCGGCATTGGCCTCGCTGACCCTCCGTACGAGGCTATCCAGGACCGAATCGTTCTGGAAGGCGATCATCAGGACGGCGTTGGTGCTGGCGAAGCCGCCCCAGCCGAGGTGGGGCTCGGTGCCGCTGCCTTTTCCCTGGGCGCGATCCCACCGGGTGTAATAGTCGATGCCGGCGTCCTTCAGCAGCTGCATCACGCGCGGGGTAAAGTATTCGTTGTGAACGATGAATGCCATCTTCATGGGTCACCTGGCGAGTTTCTTCTGCATGCGCAAATCGAACCGCTCCACGTTGATGATCAGCCGCTCGTGCGTGCCTTCCCCGATCCGCTCGCGCTCGTCGTCGGCGACGATGCTGAAGGTCAGGGTGCGCCCGTCGACCGCAACCAGTTCCGCGCGGGCGCGCACGCGCAGCCCCACGGGCGTCGCCGCGAAGTGCCGGACATCGAGGCGCGTTCCCACCGTCTGATGCCCCGGCGGCATGAGGCGCTCCACGGCCTGCAGCGCCGCCGCCTCCATCAGGTTCACCATGATCGGCGTGGCAAGCACGCCGATCTTCCCGCTGCCGACGTGCGGAGCGGTGTCGCGCGTGCCCACCACGATCTCCGCGGTTCCGTGCAGGCCCGGCTTCAGCTCGTGCGGGAGGCTCAGTACCATGAGGTATCGTGCCAATAAATTGCGGTTCTGGCCAGCACCCCGCGGGCAGGAATAATGCCGCCCGAACTCGTGTTTATGGGTGAGCTGCCGCGGAAACGCTATCATTATTGCAGATCGGTGATTCAAAGGAGACCCCAAATGCGCATGACATCCAAACTCGCGCCCGCGCTTCTCGCCGCGTTTCTCGCCGTTGCCGCGGGAGCCGCAAGAGCCGTCGACAGCGACCCCTCCCCGCCCGTCAGCGGCGATCACGCGGCAGGCAAGAAGGCAATCGAGGCAAGGGACTGGAACGGGGCGATCAAGTCGCTCACGGCCGCCGCGCAGCGCGACGGGCGCAACGCCGACATTCACAACCTGCTCGGCTATGCCTACCGCAACGCCGGCCAGCTCGATGCCGCCTTCAAGCACTATCAGATTGCGCTGAAGCTCGATCCGCGCCACCTTGGCGCACATGAGTACATCGGCGAGGCGTACCTGATGGCCAACAACCCGGCCAAGGCGGAGGAGCACCTCGCGCTTCTCAGGCAGTATTGCCGCTCGTCCGCGTGCGAAGAACACGACGATCTCAAGAAGAAGCTTGACCAGTACCGGGCCCGCGCGAGGTAGCCGTGAGCGAGACCGATCTCAAGTCGCTCGACGACGCACGCCGGTTGATCCACGAGGAGGAGGACCGGCGCGCGCGGGATGATCATGTCCGGCGCAGGGCACAGGTCGTCAAGCGGATCACCTGGATGATCCTGCTCGCGGCGGCGTTCCTCGCCTACTACCTGCTCGACAAGATGTCGGAGGCCGTGTCGCTGCTCAAGTAGCGTTCACCCTCGCATGCTGCTCAGGCTTCGCGTCAACGGCGACCCGGTCGAGGTGAATCTCAAGGCGGGCGACCGCCTGCTCGTGGACGTCCTGCGCGAGGACCTGCGCCTGACGGGCACCAAGCACGGGTGCGGCATCGGCGCCTGCGGAACCTGCACCGTGATCGTGGACGGCTATCCCGTCGCGTCCTGCCTGCAGCTCGCGGCGATGTGCGAGGGAGCGGACATCCGCACCGTCGAGGGGCTGGCAGGGACCTCCACGCTGCACCCGGTGCAGCAGGCGTTCGTGAACCGGTCCGCGCTGCAATGCGGCATCTGCATCCCCGGCCACGTCATGGCCGCATGCGCCCTGCTGGAAAGGACACCGGATCCCTCGGATGAGGAAATCCGCGCGAGCGTCGACAGCGTCTATTGCCGCTGCACCGGCTATGTCCGCATCATCGAAGCCTACCGCGAAGCGATCGCACTGGCGAAAGCGGGCAAGCCATGATGCCGCGCGATCCCAGGCTGCCCGCGGCCGCCGGCCTTCTCGTCGTCGGCAAGGACGTTCCCCGCACCGATGCCGTACCAAAAGTTACCGGCGCGGCTCAGTACGTCGCCGATCTGCATTTCCCGGGCATGCTCCACGCCGCGGTATTGCGGAGCCCGCACCCGCACGCCCGGATCATCTCCATCGACACCAGCGCCGCGGCGGCCCTCCCCGGCGTGAGAGCGGTCGCGACCGGCGCGGAGACCGCGAAGCGCAAGTGGGGTGCATTCCGCCCGGACCTCTACCCGCTCGCAATCGAGAAGGTGCGCTACGTCGGTGACGAAGTGGCGGCGGTTGCGGCGGTGGATCCCGAAACGGCACGCGCGGCCGTGGACAAGATTGCGGTTCGCTACGAGGTACTGCCCGCCGTGCTCTCGCTCGACCAGGCGCTCGCGCCCGGCGCGCCGCTGGTGCACGACGACGCCCCGGGAAATGTCGCGCACCAGTTCGGCTTCGAGCGCGGCGATGTCTCGGCCGGCTTCAAGGCCTCCGATGTCATCGTGGAGGGAACCTGGGAATCAGTGCGCCAATGGCACACCGCGCTCGAGACCATCGGCTGCGTCGCACGATGGGACGGCGGGCGCGTTTCGATGTGGTGCAACACGCAGACGCCGTTCCTCGCGCGCGGCCGCTATGCCACCGCGCTGGGCCTGCCCGAATCCCAGGTGCGCGTCATCCAGACCGAGGTCGGCGGCGGATTCGGCGGCAAGTCGGGCGACGACAATGCATCCGTCATCTGCGCGCTTCTCGCGCGGCTCGCCGGCCGCCCCGTGAAGCTCATCCACACGCGCGAGGAAGAGTTCCTCGCGAGCCACCCGCGCATGCCGATGCGCTACTGGGTGCGGCTCGGCTTCCGCAAGGGCGGGCGCGTGATGGCCAAGGAAATCAAGATGTGGGCCGACAACGGCGCCTACACCGGCAAGTCGCAGGCGATCCTCGGCGCGGCGAGCGTGCGCCACGACGCGCTCTACAAGTATCCGGTGGTGCGCGGGAACTCCACGCTGGTCTACACGAACCTGGTGCCGACCGGAGCGTTCCGCGGCTTCGGCAATCCCTCGGCGGACTGGGCGGTGGAGCAGGCGTGGGATCTCGCCGCGGAGAAGCTCGGCATCGACGTCGTCGAGCTGCTCCGCATGAACGCGGTGGACCCCGGCGATGTCTCGCCCCACAACCACAAGATCACGAGCTGCGAGCTGAAGCAGTGCATCGACAAGGCGGCGAGCTTGATCGGCTGGAAGGAGAAGCGTAGGACGAAGCGGAAAGATCATGAGGTGAAGGAATCCGCACGCGGGTTGGGGATGGGCTGCAGCGTCCACGTCAACGGCCGCCGCAGCTTCGGAGACTGGGACGGCTCCTCCGCCATCGTGCGCGTGAACGAGGACGGGCGCGCCACCGTCATAACCGGGGAAGGCGAGATCGGCCAGGGCAACCTCACCGTCCTGCGCCAGATCGCGGCCGAGGAGCTCGGGCTTCCTTACGACCACGTGGACATCACGCGGCCCGACACCGACGTGCAGCCGCATTCGCTGGGCGCGCTGGCAAGCCGGCTCACCTACGTCGCGGGCAACGCGGTGAAGAATGCCGCGACGGCGGCCGCGAAGCAGCTGCTGGAAGCCGCGGCCGAGCAATTCCACCGCCCGGCGGAGGAACTGACCATCCTCAACGGCGAGATCGGCCCGCGCAACGGCGCGGAAACCGAGTTCAAGCCGGTGGGCGCGATCGTGCGGGCCAATATTTACAAGCGCGGTGGGCAGCCGATTATCGGCGTCGGAACCTTCGACAACCCGTCCGAGTTTCCCGATCACAACCGCTACGGCAACGAGTCGGGCGCGTACAACTTCGCGGCGCAGGCGGCCGAGGTCGAGGTCGATCGCGCGACCGGGGAGGTGAAGCTCCTGGAGATCGCCGCGGTGGTCGATTGCGGCACGGTCATCAATCCGGCCACCGCCGAGGGACAGGTGCAGGGCGCGGTGACCCAGGGCATCGGGCTCGCCATGATCGAGTACTTCGACTGGTGGAACGGGCAGCCGACCGATCCCCAGCTGAAGGACTACCCCATTCCGGGCGCCGCGGCGCTGCCCAGGCTGCACGTCGCATTCGCCGACTCCTACGAGCCTTCGGGACCGTTCGGCGCGAAAGGGCTGGGCGAGATCGGGCTCGACGCCGTGCCCGCGGCCATCGCCAACGCGGTGGCCGACGCCTGCGGCGTGCGCATCCACGAGCTCCCGATCACCGCGGAGAAGGTCCATCGCGCGCTCAACCCGGATCTCTACGCGAACGACAAGGCTTCTCCCCCGGCCGCGCCCAAGGGCGGCATGTGGTCGCGCCTCTCCGCGGGCAAGCCTTCCGGCGCGCGTCCCTTCAATCCGGAGTTCGTTACTGCGACAAACGTCGAAGAGGCAGTCCGCTTGCTCGCCGCGGGCGACACTGCGCTCGTTGCCGGCGGCATGTCGCACGCGCTGCGGCGGGAACGGACCGGCTTTCCACAGGCGAAGCGCCTGGTTTCCATCATGCGCATC
>DATBMB010000062.1:0-3511 GCA_036555035.1 Burkholderiales bacterium
CCGCTTCGTGCCGGAGACCCCCAGGACCTTGAGGCGCCCGGCCTTGACGTGGGCTTCGCTGGAAATGTACGAGGTGTACTGCGCGTCCACCTGGCCCGCCACCAGGTCGGTGAACGCCTGCACCGCGCCCTTGAACGGGACGTGGACGACGTCGATCCCGGTCGAGAGCTTCAGCAGCTCGAGCGCGACGTGCGGATTGCTGCCCGTGCCGGGGGAAGCCCAGTTGATCCTGCCGGGATTCGCCCGGGCGTAGGCGATCAGCTCCTTCAGGTTGCCGGCAGGCACCCGGGGATTGGCGACGATGATGTTCGGCGTGTAGCCCACGTAGACGATCGGGGCGAAATCCGCGAGGGCATAGGTCGGCTTCTTGCGCAGCACGACGTTCAACAGCGCGGGCCCCGGATTGGTGAGCATGATGGTGTAGCCATCCGGCGCCGCGCGCGCGACCAGCTCCGCGCCGATGGCGCCGCCGGCGCCCGGGCGGTTGTCGACGACGAACTGCTGGCCCCAGTAGTCGTGGAGCTTCTGCGTGATCAGGCGGGCGACGATGTCGGTGGAGCCGCCCGGCGTGAACGGGACCACCAGCCGCACGGGCTTCCCGGGGTACGACTGCGCGCTTGCGCCGGCGCTCGCGAGGGCAAACGCCAGCACTCCGACTCGGAAAGCATCACGCGCGCGCCGTTGCACGCGCTGCTCCGCGGCGCTCGGTGGCCTGCGCGACCTTGCGCTCCATTTCCGCGATCCAGGCTTCGCGCGCCTTGAAGCCCGGCGTCGCGCGCACGTCCTTCTCCACGGCCGCCCACAGTTGCGCATCGGGGAGCGTGAGATCCACCGATATGCGATGGGGCTGGGGCACGTGCCAGGGGGTGTGCAGGTAGAACTCGATGCGGTTCTTCTCCGGGTCGTGGAAGTACGCCGAGAGCGCGTTGCCGTGGCTCACGGGCCCGAGGTCTTCCACCCCCGGCTCGCGCTTGACCTCGCGATACAGCGCCTTCAGCGTCGCCAGGCCGTCCACGAGGAACGAGAGCTGGTTGACCATGTTGAACGGCAGGTTGTCGGGCCGGCCGGTCGCGAGCACGAGCTGGTGGTGCTCCCGCGGGTCGCGGGTCATGAAGCAGATCTCACCGCCGCCGGAGAGGCGCGGACCCCGGTCGGCGACCGCGAAGCCGACGACGCGGGTGTAGAAGTCCGCCATGCGATCCATGTCGGTGACGTAGATGCCGACGTGCGTGAATGCGAGAGAAAACGACATGGCGGCTCTCCTCTGCGGCGGGAAGGAAAGTATAGCTCAGCCGCGTCCCAGCACTGCGCGCGCGGCGCGCTCCCCGCTCCTCAGCGCACCCGCCACGGTGCCGTGCTCGCCTTCGTGGTCCGCCGCCTCGCCGGCGAAGTAGAGCGTGTCCTGGAGCGGCTCGGCGAGCGCCCGCCGCGCGCCCTGGCCGCCGACCGCGACGTAGGAGTAGGCCCCGCGCGCGAAGGGATCCTGCTGCCAGTGGTGCACCCAGGCGGCGGCGAGGCGCTCCTCGATGCCGGAGCGGATGCCGAAGACCGACGCAAAGCTTGCCGCGGCCGCGCGCACGATTACCGGCGCTGCCGTGTCCGCAAACCGCGCGGCCTTGGGGCCGCCCGCCCACGCGACCACGAGCGGCGTCTGCTCCGGGAGCGCGGTCCAGAAGGTCGGGAACGGCGACCGCGGCGAGTGGAAGAACGAGACGCCGCGATAGCGCGCGGCTTCGATCTCCTCCCAGAATGCGGTGCGAAAGAGCAATGCAGCCTTGATCACTGCGCCCGAAACGAGCCCCTCCAGCGCGGCGCGCTTTTCCCGGAGCGGCGGATCGAAGCGGACGGCGCCGGCCGAGCGCGCGGGGAGCTTCAGCACGCCGAGGGGCAGCGTGACGATCGCGCGTTGGGCCGCCACGACAAAATTCCTCCCACCACCCCGGCGGACTTCGTGCGCGACCCCGCCCATCCCGCCGCGCTGCATCGCGTCGGGCGCTCGCCGGCTCGAAGGCATGCTTCTCGAAACCCCGTCTCGCCCTCCGGCAGGAGGGGAGTGCGTGCCTTCGACCTCGACGCGGCCGGGCTGCCAGCGCACTGAGCGCACGGCGTGCTGCAGCCTGAGCTCGACGCCGCTTCCGTCGAGGCTGCCGGCGAGGACGGAAAGCAGCGCGCCGTAGCCGCCCTGCGGCCGGAAATGCCCCGGGCGCCCCGCGTCCTCCGCGATCCACTCCTCGGCGATGGCGCGGGCGCTGGCGCGCGCCGGTTGCGCGGCGTCGTAGCCCTGCACCCGCATCCGCGCGAACGTCCGCGCCGCGTCCGACAGTCCGCGTCCCGCGCGCGCGAGGAACGCTTCGAAGGAAACGTCCTTCTTCCGGAGCGCGCCGGCATGCCGCCGCAGGAAGCGCCCGATTTCCGTGTAAAGAGCGTCATCCCGCGGCCGCAGCGCTCCATCGATCATCGCCATGCGGAGGATGGGCGCATCGATGGCGGCGATGCCGGCCCGCCGCATCCGCGAGAGCGTCGCCGCCGGCCGCCCGTGAATGAATTCGGCGCCGAGCTCGACCGGAACCGGCAGGCCGGGCACATCGAGCGACCAGCAGCGCCCGCCGATGCGGTCGCGCGCCTCGAGGACGACGGCCGTCTTGCCGCCGCGCGCAAGCTCCACCGCCGCGGCCAGCCCGGCGGCCCCCGCGCCGATGATCACGACGTCGTAGGACACTGGATGAGCGTGACAAGTAAAGGTGACGATTACGGGTGACGATTACGGGTGACGAAAGGCACTTGGGAGCTTTCGACGTCGCGAAGTCTAGCCGTCACCTTCATCTCGTCACCTGTATCTCGTCACCCGTATCTCGTCACGGTTTCCGCCGTCTGGCGGCGGAAATGGCCTGCCAGACGCGCGCCGGGGTGTAGGGAAGATCGAGGCGGTCGATGCCGAGCGGCGAGAGCGCATCGAGCACCGCGTTCGCGACCGCCGGCACCGCGCCGGTCGTGCCCGCCTCTCCGCCGCCTTTGGCGCCAAGCGGGTTGTGGGGCGACGGTATTGAATGATCGTAGAGGCGCGCCGCGCGCAGCACGGAGACGCGCGGCATGACGTAGTCCATGAAGGTGCCGGTAAGCAACTGGCCGGAAGCTCGATCGTAGATGCAGTGCTCGCCCAGCACCTGGCCCAGGCCCTGCACGATGCCGCCGTGGAGCTGGCCTTCGAGCAGCACGTGATTCAGCACGCGCCCGCAATCGTCCACCGCGACGTAGCTCTCGACGCGGATCACGCCGGTATCCGGGTCGACCTCGACCTCGGCCACGTGCGCACCGCCGGGAAAGGTCCGCTTGAGCTCGATCTCGCCCTGCGCGTCGAGCGGGTGCGGAGACGCACCGGCATGCTTTCCCGCGAGCTCCGCGATACCGATGGATGCGCTCTTGCCGCGGGCACGGTAGCGACCGCGCTCGAACGTGACGCTCGAAGGGTCCGCCTTGAGCTCCGTCGCGGCAAGCGCAAGGCCCTTCCGGA
>DATBMB010000221.1:0-15921 GCA_036555035.1 Burkholderiales bacterium
TCCCCCGCTGCGGAGCCAGCGCGACCGCGATGGACTGCGCGCCGCGCTCGCCGACGGCACGGTCGACGCCGCGTGCTCGGACCACACGCCGGTGGACGACGACGCGAAGCAGCTGCCGTTCGCCGAAGCCGAGCCCGGCGCAACCGGGCTGGAGCTCCTGCTGCCGCTCACGCTCAAGTGGGCGGCGGAGTCGGGAGCCGCGCTGCCCGCCGCGCTCGCCCGCATCACCTCCCAGGCGGCGCGCGTGCTCAACGTCGACGCGGGCCACCTGACCGCGGGCCACGCCGCCGACATCTGCATCTTCGATCCCGAGCGCTACTGGCGGGTCGCGCCGGAGTCGCTGAAGAGCCAGGGCAAGAACACCCCGTACACCGGCCTCGAAGTCAAAGGCAAGGTCCGCTACACCGTGGTCGACGGCCAGGTCGTCTACGAAACCAAATAGCTGAATGCAGACCGCTAACAATCCATTGCTCGATTTTTCCGGGCTGCCGCGCTTCGCCGAGTTCAAGCCTGCCTGGGTCACGCCGGCCGTGGAGACGTTGCTCACGGAGAACCGCGCGCTGATCGAGCGCATCGCGGGGCCCGGCGCGCCGGCCACGTGGGCGGATTTCGTGCAGCCGCTGGAGGAGGCCAACGAGCGGCTGCACCGCGCGTGGGGCGTCGTCGGTCACCTGAACGCCGTGATGAACAGCCCGGAGCTGCGCGAGGCCTACAACACCAACCTCCCCAAGGTCACCCAGTACTACACCGACCTCGGCCAGCACCCGGGTCTCCACGCGCGGTTCAAGGCCTTGCGGGCCGGCACCGAGTTCGCGGGCCTCACGCGCGCGCAGAAGAAAATCGTGGAGAACGAGCTGCGCGACTTCCGGCTCGGCGGCGCGGAGCTGCCGCCGGAGAAGAAGGCGCGCTTCAAGGAGATCAGCGAGCGCCTGTCGCAGCTCTCTTCGCGCTTCTCGGACAACCTGCTCGACGCCACCAACGCGTTCTCGCACCACGTCACCGACCCGGCTGTGACCGCGGGCATTCCCGAGGACGTGCTCACCGCGGCGCGCGAAGCCGCGCAGGCCGGCGGGAAAACAGGGTGGACGTTCACGCTGCACGCGCCGTCCTACCTGCCGGTGATGCAGCACGCTGAGAACCGCGCCCTGCGCGAGCTCATGTACCGCGCCTACGTGACCCGTTCTTCCGAGTTCGGCAAGCCGGAATGGGACAACACCGCCCTCATTGCGGAGATCGTGAAGCTGCGCCGCGAGCAGGCCGGGCTGCTCGACTTTGCCAGCTACGCCGAGTATTCGCTCGAGCCCAAGATGGCGGAGTCGCCGCAGCAGGTGCTCGACTTCCTCTACGAGCTCGCGGCGCGCGCGAAACCCTATGCCGAGCGCGACCTCCGTGAGGTCGCCGAGTTCGCGCGCGCCGAGCTCCGGCTCGACCGGCTCGAGGCCTGGGACCTGGCGTTCGCCTCGGAGAAGCTCCGCGAGAAGCGCTACGCCTTCTCCGACCAGGAAGTGAAGCAGTACTTTCCGGAGACGAAAGTGCTGCCCGGGATGTTCAAGCTGGTCGAGACGCTCTACGGCCTGCGAATCGAGCCCGCGACGGCGCCGGTCTGGCATCCCGACGTGCGCTATTACGCGATCCGCGACCGTTCGGGCCATCCGGTCGGGAGCTTCTATACGGATCTCTACGCGCGCCCGTCCAAGCGCGGCGGCGCGTGGATGGACGACGCCATCACGCGCAAGCTGAGGAACGGGCGCGTGCAGGCGCCGGTTGCCTACCTCAACTGCAACTTCTCCGCGCCGGTCGGGGGCAAGCCCGCGCTCTTCACGCACGAGGAGGTGAGCACCCTGTTCCACGAGTTCGGGCACGGGCTGCATCACCTGCTCACGCGGGTGGACGATCTCGGGGTCTCCGGCATCAACGGCGTCGAGTGGGACGCGGTGGAGCTGCCGTCCCAGTTCATGGAGAACTTCTGCTGGGAATTCGCGGTGCTCGAGCCGATGACTGCTCACGTGGATACCGCCAAGCCGCTGCCGCGCGCGCTATTCGACAAGATGCTTGCGGCGAAGAATTTCCAGAGCGGAATGCAAACCGTGCGCCAGCTCGAGTTCGCGCTGTTCGATCTGCGCCTGCACTCCGATTTCGATCCCGCGGGAGCAAGGACCGCCCTCGAGCTGCTGAACGAAGTGCGCGCCCGGGTCGCGGTGGTGTTCCCGCCGGCCTACAACCGCTTTCCCCAGAACTTCTCGCACATCTTCGCCGGCGGCTACGCGGCGGGCTATTACAGCTACAAGTGGGCGGAGGTGCTCTCGGCCGACGCCTACAGCCTGTTCGAGGAGAACGGCGTGCTCGACCCGGCCACGGGGCAGCGTTTCTGGAGCGAGATCCTCGGCGTGGGCGGCAGCCGGCCCGCCCTCGAGTCCTTCGTCGCCTTCCGCGGTCGCGAGCCCAGGATGGACGCTTTACTGAAGCACAATGGCATGGCCGAGCCAGTGTGATCCAGTTGTTTGCGACCGGTCCGGCAGGGTGCTACATTGTTGTGCATCAACCTCCTACGGAGGTCACTTCATGAAGCACATCAAGTTCAAGCTGGCCGTGGCGCTGCTGGCTGCAGGCCCGGCGTTGCTCGCCGCGCAGGTCTACCGCTGGGTGGACGAGAAGGGCAACGTGGAGTACCGCGACACCCCGCCCCCCGCGTCCGCGAAGAAGGTCGAGCAGTTGAGGAGAGGCGGCGGCGCGGTCGAGGCGCCTTCCGCGCTGCCCTTCAGCGTGCAACAGGCGGCCAAGAATTTCCCGGTGACGCTGTGGAACTCCAGCTGCGGCGCGCCGTGCGACCAGGCGCGCGCGCACCTCGCGCGCCGCGGCGTGCCGCACACCGAGAAGGACCCGCAGGCCGACATCGAGGCTTTCAAGAAATTGACCGGCGGACTCGACGTGCCGGTGCTCTATGTGGGAGCCAACCGCATCAAGGGTTACCTCGAGGGCGAGTGGGATTCCGCGCTCGACATCGCCGGCTACCCGAGAACCCCGCCTCCCGGCTTCAAGCCCGCGGCAAAGCCCTCAGCCGCCGCAAGTGCGACGCCGCCGGTCAAGCTCTACACCCATCCCGAATGCGGCGCGCCGTGCAACGAGGCGCGCAGCCTGCTCGCCGACCGGGGCGTCAAGTACGAGGACATCACCGTCCAGGAGCAGCCCGAGATCGACGAGCTGCAGAAAGTGTCCGGGGACACCAAGGTGCCGGTGCTGATCGTGGGCCAGGTGGTCACCCGCGGATTCTCGCCGCCCGACTACAACCTGGTGCTCGACGCTGCGGGCTTCCCGCGCGGCCAGTAGGACGCCGGGCGCGAGCGGGATGAAGCTCGCGACCTGGAACGTCAACTCCCTCAAGGTACGTCTTCCGCAGGTCCTCGACTGGGCCGGCAGGCACCGTCCCGACGTGCTGTGCCTGCAGGAAACCAAGCTCCAGGACGACCAGTTCCCGGCGATCGACATCCGCGCCGCCGGATACGAGCCGCTCGCCAGCGGCCAGAAGACCTACAACGGCGTGGCGATCCTCACCCGCGCGCCGGCCGCCGACCCGGTAGCCGCCATCCCCGGCTTCGCCGACGAGCAGAAGCGCGTGCTCGCTGCGACCGTGGGGTCCGTGCGCGTTATCTGCGCCTACGTGCCCAACGGCGAGAGCATCGCGTCCGAGAAATATCCCTACAAGCTCAAATGGCTCGAAGCGTTCCGCGGCTGGCTCAAGGATGAGCTCGCGCGCCATCCGCGACTCGCGGTATTGGGCGATTTCAACGTTGCGCCCGAGGACCGCGACGTTCACGATCCGAAGGCGTGGGAAGGCCAGGTGCTGTTCAGCGCGCCGGAACGCGAGGCATTCGGCAAACTGATCGGGCTCGGGCTCAAGGATGCGTTCCGGCTCTTCGAGCAGCCGGAGCGCTCATATACTTGGTGGGATTACCGCATGAATGCGTTCCGCCGCAAGATGGGCCTGCGCATCGACCACATCCTGCTGTCGGAAGCGCTCGCGCAAGCGTGCACCGCGTGCACGATCGACGCCGAGCCGCGCAGGAGCGAGCGGCCCTCCGACCACGCCCCCGTCATCGCGGAGATCAGGGACGCCTAGCTCAAGGCTCGACTTTGACGCCCCGCCAGAACGCGATGTAGCCGGTGATGTTCTTCGCCGCCGGCTTGGGATCGGGGTAGTACCACGCCGCGTCCTTGTTCACCTGCCCGTCCACCACCACGTCGTAGTAGGAAGCAATGCCCTTCCAGCCGCAGGTCGTGTGCGTCGAGCTGTCCTTCAACAGCCCGCGCTTCACCGCGTCGGGAGGAAAGTACTGATTGCCCTCAACGACCTCGCAGCGACCGCTTTCCGCGATCACTTGCCCGTTCCAAATCGCTCTGGCCATGCCGCCTCCCGCGCTACCCGGTACCCGTAAAATAGGCCCCCATGAAACTGCCGACAGTGTACTCCGCCCTGCTCGGCGCCACCGCGCTCTGCGCCGTCGTGCCGCTCGCCGCGGCCGCCGACCTGAGCGAGGACATATTCAAGGGCGCGCTGCGCTACACCGTCCAGGTGCGGACCACGCTGCCCGTCCCCTTCGACGGCGACCGCAAGGGCTCGGGGCTCGGCGCCGGCTTCGTGGTCGACGCCGCCCGCGGCTGGATCATGACCAACGCACATGTCGTCGGGCGCTCGCCCTCACGCGTGGAAATCGCGCTCCATGGCGGGGAATACGCCGAGGCCACCAAGGTGTACGTCGACCCGTTCCTCGACCTCGCAATCGTACGGGTGTCCGAGCGCGTGGAGACGAAGGGCATCGCGGAGCCGCGCCTCGAGTGCGAAGGCATGCCGCCGGTCGGGCACCCGGTCGGGGCGTTCGGGCACCCGTGGCGGCTGCCCTTCACCGGCACCCGCGGCATCATCTCGGGGGTCACCGCGCGCTACCGCACCGAGCTGCTGCAGACCGACGCGCCCATCAACCAGGGCAATTCCGGCGGCCCGCTCATCAGCCTCGAGACCGGGCGCATCGTCGGCATCAACACCGCGGGCATACGCGGCGCACAGAACACCAATTTCGCGGTGTCGATCAGGTACGCCTGCCGCGTGCTCCAGCTGTTGCAGGAAGACAAGGATCCCTCGCCCCCCGATCTCAAGCTCGTCTATTTCCGCGACATCGACAACCGCAAGCAGTTGAAGGTCGCGCGCAGCTACGCGGGCGACGGCACGCTGAAGCTCTTGCCGGGAGACGTCATACGCCAGGTAGTCGGGGAGGACGGCGCGATCGAGAACGAGACCCAGCTGCTGCACGCGCTGCGGGGCCGGCTTGCGAACTCGAGCCTCAAGGTGCTCCGCGATGAGCAGGAAACCGTCGTCAGCGGCACGAAGCTCCCGATGCGCCGCGTCCTGGATACCCGCGGCGTCTACGCCTCCGGGATCCTGTTCGGCCCGATCACGATCCGCGATGCGCTGGAGATCGGCGCCCGCGGCCTGATGGTGCATCACGTCGAGCCGGGTTCGATCGGGGAAGCGCAGGAGATCGAGAAAGCCGACCTGCTCGAAGCGGTGGACGGCGCGCCGGTGGTGGACGTCGATGCGCTGCACGCGCGCCTGGACGCCGCCCGCGGCAAGCGCCACCGCATCACGCTCACTTTCAAGAAGCTCGCGGGAGGGGACACGCTGTTCTCTTATACCCAGCGCAACCTGCTGGTGCGGGACCTGCGCATGATCGGTCCGCAACGCGAGGCGGGGGATTCAGCGGCTCAGTGAGTCAGATCCCCGCGCGCTCAGTCGCCTTTCTTGTCCGAGTCGATTCCCAGCTCCTGGATCTTGCGGGTGAGCGTGTTGCGGCCGAGCCCGAGCAGCTGCGAGGCCTCGATGCGGCGCCCGCCGGTATGGGCGAGCGCTTTCGAGATAAGCGCCTTCTCGAAGCGGCGCGCGAGCCCGTCGAGAACGCCGGTCTCCCCGCGAGTGAGCAGACCTTCCACCTCCTTCTCCAGCGCGGCGACCCAGCTCGCCGCCACCGGCGCCGCCTCCGCGCGCAGCTCGGCCGGCAGATCCTTCGCCTCGATGGTGATCGAGGGCGCCATCACCGTGAGCCAGTGGCAGAGATTCTCGAGCTGGCGCACGTTCCCCGGGAAATCCTGCGCGGCGAGGTACTTCAACGCGGCGTCGGAGAGCCGCTTCGCCTCTACCCCGAGCTCGCGCGCGCTCTTCGCGAGGAAGTGCCGCGCGAGCGGCGCGATGTCCTCCCGGCGCTCGCGCAGCGGCGGCAGGCGCAGCCGGATGACGTTCAGGCGGTGAAACAGGTCCTCCCGGAAGCGCCCCTGCGTGACGCGCCCCTCCAGGTCGTGATTGGTCGCGGCGATGACGCGCACGTTGGCCTTCATCGGCTGGTGGCCGCCCACGCGGTAGAAATGCCCGTCCGACAGCACGCGCAGGAGCCGCGTCTGCAGCTCGGGCGGCATGTCGCCGATCTCGTCTAGAAAAAGGGTGCCCCCCTCGGCCTGCTCGAAACGCCCGCGCCGCTGCGCCTGCGCGCCGGTGAACGCGCCGCGCTCGTGACCGAAGAGCTCGGATTCCAGAAGCTCGCGCGGGATGGCGGCAGTGTTGATGGCGATGAAGGGCCGCGCCGCGCGCGGGCTGTGGCGGTGCAGCGCGCGCGCCACCAGCTCCTTGCCGGTGCCGGACTCCCCGGTGATCAGCACCGTGGCGTGCGACTGCGCGAGCCGGCCGATTGCGCGGAACACCTCCTGCATCGCCGGCGCCTGCCCCAGGATCTCCGGGCCGGCCTCCGCCGCCTCCGCCGCGCTGTCCGGGCGCGCGCTCTCGCCCATCGCGCGCCGGATCAGCTCGACCGCGTGGTCGACATCGAACGGCTTGGGCAGGTACTCGTAGGCACCCCCCTGGAAGGCGCCGACTGCGCTCTCGAGGTCGGAATACGCGGTCATGATGATGACCGGAAGGTTGGGGTGCAGTGCGCGCGCCCGCTGCAGCAGGTCGAGGCCCGACTCCCCTGGCATGCGGATGTCGCTCACCACGACCTGCGGGGTCTCGGAGTCGAGCGCGCCCAGGGCCTCCTGCGCCGAGGCGAAAGTCCGGTACGCGATGTTCTCGCGCGCCAGCGCCTTCTCGAACACCCAGCGGATCGAGCGGTCGTCGTCGATGATCCAGACCGGCTTCATGCTTCCTCCACCGGCAGCAGGATGGTGAAGGTCGTGTTGCCGGGCACGCTCTCGAACCAGACGATGCCGTGATGCTGGTTGATGAAGGCCTGCGCCAGCGTGAGGCCCAGGCCGCTGCCGCCCGCGCGTCCCGAGACCAGCGGGTGAAACACGCGCTCCTGGATCTCGGCGGGTATGCCGGGGCCGTTGTCGGTGATCTCGAGCTGCACGGCGTGGCGATAGCGGCGGCGGGCGAGCGTGACCTGCCGCAGGACCCGGGTGCGCAGCAGGATCTCCCCGTCGCGCCCGCCGCCGGCGATGGCCTGCGCCGCGTTGCGCGCGATGTTGAGCACCGCCTGGATCAGCTGCTCCTTGTCGCCCCGGATGCGCGGCAGGCTCACGTCGTAGTCGCGGCGGATGGCGACGCCCTGCGGAAACTCCGCCTGGATGAGGCTTCTCACGCGCTCCAGCACCTCGTGCGGGGAGAGCTGACCCGGCTGCGGCAGGCGGTGGGGCGTGAGCAGCCGGTCCATCAGCGACTGCAGGCGGTCGGCCTCGTTCATGATCACCTGCGTGTACTCGTGCAGGCCGGGGCGCTCCAGCTCGCGGTCGAGCAGCTGCGCCGCGCCGCGGATGCCGCCCAGGGGGTTCTTGATCTCGTGCGCGAGGTTGCGGATGAGCTCGCGGGTCGCCTGGCCCTCGTCGAGCAGCCGCTCCTCGCGCGCGATCTTCAGCTGCTTGTCGATGTGGCGGAACTCGAGCAGCATCTCGCCGCTGCCGGTAACGCCGGACGTGAGCTCGACCGGGGTGACGGTGCAGGAGAGATGCAGCCGCAGGCGCTCCTGCACTTCCAGCTCCATGTCGTGCTCGGTATAGCTCGCGGTCGTCGCGCGCGCCTGCCCGATCGCCGTCATCAGCACCGCGGCGTCCGTAAACAGCTGGTCCAGCGATTGGCCCGTCACGTTTCGGCTGCTCGTCTCGAACAGGTTCTCGGCCGCCGGGTTCACGTAGCGCACGGCGAGCCCGGCATCCACCAGCACCACCGCCGTCGCCAGCAGGTCCAGACCGGAGAGGGCGGCGGGGGTCATATCAAGGAGTCGGTACTCGACCGGAGCAAGAACCGCGCCACGGACGGACGGGGGCCGGAATCCGGGCGCGCCGAGCCGCAGCCTCACCGGCCGCCGGCCAGCTCGCGCCTGAGGTTGGAGATGTTGTCCTCGTGCAGCTTGACCTTCCTCTGGTAGGGCTCGAGGCGGTCGAGCACGCGCTGGTAATTGCGCTCGCTGCCGAGCCGCATCGAGTCCTGGACCGCCAGCTCGCTGCGCGCCTTCTCGAGGAGCTTCTGCTCGCTGGCGAGCTCCTGCTCGAGGATCCTGCGGCGGTCCGCATCGCGCTG
Organism: Burkholderiales bacterium; assembly: GCA_036555035.1. Taxonomy (GTDB): domain Bacteria; phylum Pseudomonadota; class Gammaproteobacteria; order Burkholderiales; family SG8-41; genus SG8-41. Next base: position 8,555 of record DATBMB010000221.1, read on the forward strand.
CCGCTGCGTCTCCCCATCCACCCGGGGAAAGCCGGGCGGCGTCGCCGTCGCGCGCGCTTGCGGCTTCGTGGCGGGCACGGTGTTGAGCGGGGAGACGTGGAGCAACCGGCACCCTTTGGCCTCGGAGCGGATGTTGGTGAAGCGCTTGTTGCCGGTCTCGTCGACACACTCCCAGATATCCGCACGCGCGGTCCCCGCGGCAAGCGCAAATGCCATTGCCAAGGCGAGGATGGAGCGTGTCATCGGGTGCGGACCTCTCAGCTTTGAGAGAACGCCCCACCGCGCGTTCCAGTTGACGGGCGGGGGGCACGGGCCATGCGTAACTCTATGTCATGACGGAGAAATAAGCAATGCACACAAATGGTGCGTCAGGCCCATGAAGGCAAAAAAGGGCGGGGAACGCCCGCCCTTCTCGCCGTGCACGATACGCAGGCTACAAGCTGTAATAGAGCTGGAACTCGAGCGGATGGGTCTGCATGCGGAAGGCCGTCAGCTCCTCTTCCTTCAACGCCATGTAGGCCTGGAGCATGTCCTTCGAGAACACGCCGCCGCGGGTCAGGAAATCGTGATCCTTCTCGATCTCCTCCAGCGCCTGCTCGAGCGAGTGGCAGACCTTGGGCACGCGCGCGGCGATCTCCGGCGGAAGATCGTAGAGGTTCTTGTCGATCGGGTCACCCGGCTTGATCTTGTTCTGGATGCCGTCGAGCCCCGCCATCAACATCGCAGTGAACGCGAGGTAGGGATTGGTCGTGGGATCCGGGAACCGCACCTCGATGCGGCGCGCCTTCGGGTTCGACACAAGGGGCACGCGTACCGCGGCCGAGCGGTTGCGCGACGAGTACGCGAGGTTGATCGGCGCTTCGAATCCCGGCACCAGGCGCTTGTAGGAGTTCGTGCCCGGGTTGGTGATGGCGTTCAGCGCCTTGGCGTGCTTGAGGATGCCGCCGATATAGTGCAGCGCGAGCTCCGAGAGCCCGGCGTAGCCGTTGCCGGTGAAGAGATTCTGCCCGCCTTTCGCGAGCGACTGGTGCACGTGCATCCCCGAGCCGTTGTCCCCCACCACCGGCTTGGGCATGAAGGTCGCAGTCTTGCCGTAGGAGTGCGCGACGTTGTGCACCGCGTACTTGAGTATCATCATCCAGTCGGCGCGCTTCACCAGGCTGTTGAACTTGGTGCCGATCTCGTTCTGGCCCATCGCGCCCACCTCGTGGTGGTGCACCTCGCACTCCACGCCCATCTCCTGCATCGCCAGCACCATCGCCGAGCGAATATCCTGCAGCGAATCAACTGGCGGCACCGGGAAATAGCCGCCCTTGATCGGTGCGCGGTGGCCCATGTTGCCGCCCTCGAACTCCTCGCCGGAGGACCACGGCGCCTCTTCCGACTTGATCTTGTAGAACGCCTGGCCCATCTCGATCTTCCAGGTGACCGAATCGAAGATGAAGAATTCGGGCTCGGGACCGAAGAAAGCGGTGTCGGCGATGCCGGTGGACTTGAGGTAGGCCTCGCCGCGCTTGGCGATCGAGCGCGGATCGCGGTCGTAGCCCTTGCCGTCGGAGGGCTCGATCACGTCGCAGGTGAGGAGCAGCGTCGGCTCATCGGTGAAGGGGTCCATGCGCGCGGTATCGGGATCGGGCATCAGCACCATGTCGGAGGCTTCGATGCTCTTCCAGCCGGCAATGGAGGAGCCGTCGAAGAAATGGCCGTCGCTGAATTTGTGCTCGCCAAACGCCGAGATCGGCACCGACACGTGCTGCTCCTTGCCGCGCGTGTCGGTGAAGCGCAGGTCGACGAACTTCACCTCGTTGTCCTTGACCATTTTCAATACGTCGGCAACGGTTCCCATCGAGCTCTCCTGTTTGATTGGTCGTACGAAATACCGGCAATCCGGGCCTTCCTGTTGAGCAGGAATTGTGCCAAGGGTTTTTGTGCGAAACGCATTGTGCCATAAGGGATTTGTTTCCCCCACTCACCGCGCTTCGCACTAGACTTGTGCCGGCTTCAGCATTGTGCACCAAACTGGTGCGGGCTGGCTACGGTCAGCATTCAGCTAAAATAATTCTTAGTTTTTAGCCGGATACGATTCAGAAGGTGAGTGCAAACTGCTGCATCCAGGCATGAGCCCAGCGATATGACCGTCAGCGAAATCCTCGAGAAAGCCGCCGCGCGCGCGCGCCAGCTCGGGCTGCCCTATAGCGGCGCGCTCACTCCTGCCGAGGCCTACGAGGTGTGGCGCAACGTGCCCGGCGCGAAGCTCGTCGACGTGCGCACTCGCGCCGAGTGGGACTACGTCGGGCGCATCCCCGGCGCCGTGCAGATCGAGCTGCTGACGTATCCCGGCAACCGGCCCAACGCGGAATTCATGGCCGAGCTCGCGGACCACGCGGACAAGTCAGCGCCGGTACTGTTCATCTGCCGCAGCGGCGGGCGCTCGCACAACGCCGCGATGCTCGCGAACCAGGCCGGATACGCCGCGGCCTTCAACGTGCTGGAGGGCTTCGAAGGCGACCGCGATGCGCAGGGTCACCGCAATACCACCGGCGGGTGGCGGGTGGCGGGATTGCCCTGGACCCAATCTTAGGCCGACCAGTTGATGAGGCCGGCATATCCCGTGGCGAGGACGATCACGCCGAACGCGATCCGGTACCAGGCGAAGGCGCTGAAATCGTGGGTGGCAATGTAGCGCAGCAGCCAGCGCACGCACAGGAACGCCGAGACGAACGAGACGATGAATCCCACGGAGAACACGCCCAGATCGCCGGCTTCGAAGAGCGCGCGGTTCCTGTAGAAGTCGTAGGCGCCCGCCGCGATCAACGTCGGCACCGCGAGGAAGAACGAGAACTCGGTCGCGGCCCGGCGCGAGAGCCCGAACAGCATGCCGCCGATGATCGTCGCGCCCGCGCGCGACATGCCCGGGATCAGCGCGACGGACTGCGCCAGGCCGACCTTCAACGCATCCTTCCAGGTCATGTCGTCCACCTGCTCCACCGTGATCGGCCGCGGCGAGCGCTCCACCCAGAGAATGATCAGGCCGCCCAGTATGAACGCGGCGGCGACGGGCACGGCGTGGAACAGGTACTGCTTGATGGGGCCGCCGAACGCGAGCCCGAGCAGCGCCGCAGGGATGAACGCCGCGACGAGGTTCACCGCGAACCGCTGCGCCGCGGGATCATGGTGCAATCCCCTGAGCACGCGCGCGAAGCGCTCGCGAAATTCCCAGATGACCGCGAGCATCGCTCCGCTCTGGATCACGATCTCGAATACCTTGGCTTTTTCCCCGGTGTAGCCGATCACCTGGCCGGCGATGATGAGGTGCCCGGTGCTGGAGATCGGGAGAAATTCGGTGAGACCTTCGACGACGCCGAGTACCGCGGCCTTGAGATAGAGCGCCCAGTCCATTCAGGGCGCCATTCTACGCGAGCGCCGGAATCACTCGTAGCGGAGCGCCTCGATCGGCAGCAGGCGCGAGGCCTTGCGCGCCGGGTAGAACCCGAAGAAGATGCCGACCACCGCGGCAAATCCCGCGGCGAGAGCGATCGCGTGGGCGCTCAACTCGGTGCGCCACTCGGCCAGTTGCGCGACCGCATACGCGCCGCTGACCCCCAGCACGATGCCGAGCGCTCCGCCGATGAGGGCGAGCGTCACCGCCTCCACCAGGAACTGCGTCAGGATGTCGCGGGCGCGCGCGCCGACCGCCATCCGCAGCCCGATCTCGCGCGTGCGCTCGGTGACCGAGACCAGCATGATGTTCATGATGCCGATGCCGCCCACGAGCAGCGATACGGAGGCGATCGCCGCGAGCAGGAGCGTCATGATGCGGCTCGACTGCTCCTGCGCCTGCAGCACCTCGGAGAGATTGCGCAGCGTGAAGTCGTCGTCCTGCCCCGACTGGAGGCGGTGGCGCTGGCGCAGGAGGCTGCGGATCTGCTCCTCGGCCTCCTTCATGTCCTCGCCGTCGCGGATCTTGATCGAGACCGACCCGACCCCGCGGTGCCTGGCCGTTCCACCCCCCAGCACGCGGTTGCGGGCGGTGGAGACCGGCATCAGGATCACGTCGTCCTGGTCCTGCCCGATGAGGCTCTGGCCCTTGCGCTCGAGCAGCCCGATCACGGTGAACGGCACCTTGCGGATGCGGATCACCTGGCCGATCGGATCCGCATCGCCGAACAGGTTGCGCGACACGGTTTCGCCCAGCAGCGCGACCTTCCCCGCGCCGGTCAGTTCCGCCGGCTCGAATCCCCGCCCGGCCGCGATGACCCAGTTGCGCGCCTCCAGGTACTCCGGCGTGACGCCGTAGAAGACCGTGGCCCAGTTGCTGGTTCCCGCGACCACCTGGCCCGTCCCGCGCAGCGCGGGCGCCGCCGCCTGCACGGCCGCGATCTCGCGCTGGATCGCGTAGGAATCGTCCTCGGTCAACGAGGCGCGCGAGCCCGCGCCCATCCGCACGCCCCCGCTCGTCACCGAGCCCGGCATGAGAATGATGAGATTGGTGCCGAGCGTGCGGATCTGGTCCTCGACGCGCGCCTGCGCGCCGCTGCCCACCGAGATCATGACGATGACGGCGCCGACCCCGATGATGATCCCGAGCATGGTGAGGGTGCTGCGCAGCTTGTTCACGCGCAGCGCCCGCAGCGCGATGCGGATGCCGGAGAGGAGATTCATGCCGCCGCCTTGTCGAAATCGCGCAGCATGAGCTGCGCATCGGCCGGCTGCTCGATGCGCCGGTCGTCCACCACCCGCCCGTCGCGGAAGCTCACGATGCGCGAGGCAAACGCCGCGACGTCGCGCTCGTGGGTCACGAGCACGACGGTCATGCCGCCGCGGTTGAGCTGCTGCAGGAGCCCCATCAGCTCGAAGCTGGTGCGCGTGTCGAGCGCCCCGGTCGGCTCGTCGGCGAGGATCAGCACTGGCTGGTTGACGAGCGCGCGGGCGATGGCGACCCGCTGCTGCTGCCCCCCCGAGAGCTGCTGCGGGTGGTGGCCGGCGCGCTCCGCCAGCCCGACTTCCGCGAGCCGCGCGAGCGCCCGCCGCCGGCGCTCGGGCGCCGGGCAGTGGCCGTAGAGGAGCGGCAGCTCCACGTTCTCGACCGCGGAGGTGCGGGGGAGCAGGTTGAAGTTCTGGAATACGAAGCCGATGCGCCGGTTGCGGATCGCCGCCAGCGCATCCCCCGGGAGCTCCGATACCTTCTCCCCGGCGAGAAAATAATCTCCGCCGGTGGGCGTGTCGAGGCAGCCGAGGAGATTCATGAAGGTGGACTTGCCCGAGCCCGAGGGCCCCATCACCGCCACGAACTCGCCCTCTGCGATCTCGAGCGAGACCCCGTGGAGCGCCGTCACGGAGTAGCTCTCCATGTGGTACTCCTTGACGAGGTCGCGGGTGACGATCAGGGACATGTCAGAAGCCGAAGCGGGGGCCGCCTTTCGGCTGGACGCGCGCCGTCTTGTCGGACCGGGTTCCGACGACGACCTGGGTCCCTTCCTGCAGCGCGCCGCCGACCACCTCGGTGTAGGTGCCGTCGGCCAGCCCGAGTCGGACCTCGACGCCCGTGAGCTTTCCGGTATCGTCCACGACCCACGCGCGCCCGCTTGCCGTCCCGCGCCCCGCGCCGCGAGCGCCCGCGGCCATCTCTTCATAGTGCTTGCGCTGCCCGGGCTCGAGGATCTCGGCGATCCGCGCGCGCGATTCCGCCCGCAGCCGCTCCGACTGCTTGCGGCGCTCGGCCTTGTCCTCGGACGGGATCGCGCGGATGCGCTCGCGGGTGTCGCGCAGGATCTCATCGAGCCGGGACTGTTGCTCCGCGCTCAGGCTGAGCTCCCGCGTGAGCCGTTCTCGCATCGCGTCACCGGCCTGCGCGCCGCGCCCGCCCTTGGCCTCTTCCGCGGGAATCGCGCCGGCCATGCCGCCGTCCCCGCCCGCGGGCCGCAGCTCCGCCGCCCCCGCGGGCCGGAAGCGCAGCGCCGCGTTCGGCACCTTGAGCACGTTCTCGCGCGTGGCGACGACGATGCGCACGTTCGCGGTCATGCCCGGAAAGAGCTCCAGGTTCGGATTCGACGTCGCGATGACCGCGGTGTAGGTCACGACGTTCTGCACCACCAGCGCCGCCTTGCGCACCTGTCCCACCGTGCCGCGGAACGTCCTTCCGGGAAACGAGTCCACGGTGAACGTCGCCGCCTGCCCCTCGCGCACGCGCCCGACCTCGGCCTCGTCGATCGAGACGTCGACCTGCATGCGGCGCAGGTCCTGGGCGATCACGAAGAGCTCCGGCGCCTGCAGGCTCGCCGCGACGGTCTGCCCCGGCTCCACCGACTTCTTGACGACGACGCCGTCGACCGGCGCGCGGATGGTGGTGCGGTCGAGGTCCACCCGTGCCTGCGCGAGCTGCGATTCGCGCTGCCTCACCAGCGCCTGGACGTTGCGCACCTGGGACTCGCCTACGGCGAGCTGCGCCTGCGCAGCGTTCACCTGTTCCTGCGCCACGCGGTACGCGAAATCTGCCTTGTCGAGAGCGGCCGCCGACACGAAGTTCTTCTCGTGGAGCGTCTTGTTGCGCTGGAATTCTCGTTCCGCCTCGGCCAGGCTCACCTTGGCGCGGGAAACCTCGGTCTGCAGCGCCACCACGTTGGCGCGCTGGGTGAGCACGGTGGCGCGCGCCGCCTCCAGGTCCGCCATCGCCTGGTTCACGCGCAGCGCGAATGACTCCGAGTCGATGCGCGCGATGACCTGGCCCTTCTTGACCTCGGAGTTGAAGTCGACATAGATCTCCTTGATCTGGCCGGAGACCTGGGAGCCGATCTGGACCGCGGTGACCGGGTTCACCGTGCCGGTGGCCGAAATGGCAGCGGTGACGGTTCCGCGCTCGACCTTGCCAAAGCGGTAGTCGGGGGCGGCGTTGCGCGCCCCCCACCAGCCGTACGCAGCCGCGCCCGCCGTCAGCACGATGGCGACGACGGTCGCGCCGATGACTCGTTTGCGGGTCAGCTCCATGAAATCGCTGTCAGCAAGCCGTGGGCGGCTGCAGCCGGGGAATGCAGTGCGTCAGGAAAACTCCCCTCGTTCAACTGCTTACCGCCTACCGTCTTAGAGGGGGAATTGTAGCCGAGGTGCCCGGATGCGCCCACGAATGGGCGCCGGAAACGTAACAAAAGATGTCGGACGGACTACGCCCGGCGGTAGATTTCAGCCCCGCCCTCGCGGAACTCCTGGGCCTTCTCGCGCAGACCCTGCGCGAGCGCCTCGGCTTCCGCCAGCCCCTGTTTCTCGGCGTACTCGCGCACGTCCTGGGTGATCTTCATCGAGCAGAAGTGCGGGCCGCACATCGAGCAGAAGTGCGCGAGCTTGGCGCCCTCCTGCGGCAACGTTTCGTCATG
>DATBMB010000073.1:0-21731 GCA_036555035.1 Burkholderiales bacterium
GCACCCGGAGCGCACGCTCCTCCTCGTGCGCGCGCTGCGCGCCCTCACCTGCGAAGGCAAGGCCCTGCTGCTGCGCTACCAGCCGGTCAAGCCGCGCATCTGGCAGGACCTGGCGCACTTCTTCAGCGAGGCCGAGAAGGATAAGGTCGTCGCGGAGCTCGCCAAGGCCTACGAGTCCGATCCCCTCCACACCAACGCCCGCCAGGAGTTCCTGCGCCTGCCGATGATGGTCGCGGCGAATCCCGGTTCCGAGCGCATGCTCGACCTGGAGCTATCCGCGCGCATCATTGCGCGGCTCGCGGGCGGCTTCGCCCTGCACCCGCAGCCCGATGCGGAATGCAATTTCCACTTCGACCTTGCGCAACCCGCAGGCCCGGTGCGCAACGCGCCGGGCGCGCCCGTCACCTCGACGCTGCGCTTCTTCGGGGCCGCCCAGGCCCGCGTCGTCATCCAGGAGACGCTCGACCGCTTTGCCGCCAACCCCGCGGAGCCGGAGAAGCGCTTCGGCAACGACTATACGATCGACGAGAAGCTGGTCGCGCTGAGGCGCCTGCTGCTGTTCTGGGGTGATTCGCCGCCCAAGCAGCGCTGGCCGCGCGTGAAGCTCGAGGCGAAGATCAAGGTTGCGCACGGCTTCACGTCTGCATCCGAGCTGGTGACGCGCATCGAGTTCAGCGGCATGGCGGAGATGAGCGCGGACCAGCGCGTCAAGGTCAAGGAGCAGACCGGCATCGCGCTCCAGGCCGAGCAGTCGACGGCCAAGGTCGCTGAGTGGATGGAGCGCGACGGCAGCACCTGGGGCGTGGGCGTGGATGTCCCGCGCCAAGACGAGGCGTGGGCGCGCATCGGATCGATTCTCGCCTTCCAGGCTGCGGGTCAGAAGGCGTGGTGGCTGGGCGCGATCAGGCGCATGGAGCGCGACGCGCACGAGCACGTGCACGCCGGCATCGAGATCTTCTCCAAGAAGCCGCTCTCGGTCTACCTGCGCGGCATCGGCGAGGGCGCCGAGCGTGCCGAGAACTGGCAGACCTCCTCCGGGTCGTTTCGCTTCACCTTCGTGAACGCCCTGATCCTGAACGACAGCTCGACGCCCGGCGGCGATCCCGAGCTCCTGCTCAAGCGCGATGCCTTCAATCCCGGCATCCAGTACGAGGTCCTGATGGGCGAGCAGACACCCCACGTGCGGCTCGAGGAGCTGCTCGAGCGCGGCGAGGACTTCGACCGCGTCCGCGTGACGTGGCTGAGAGGCGCCGTCTGACGGTCCCTAAGCCTTGAGCGTCTCGAGCACCCGCGCCGGCGTGAACGGCATGTGGCGCAGGCGCTTGCCGGTCAGCCGGTAGAAGGCGTTCGCCACGGCCGCCGCGACCCACGGGTTGCCGATCTCGCCCAGGCCGCTCGGCGCGGCATCCCGGTCCACGAACGCGACGTGCATCTCCTCCGGCGTGTCGGACATGCGCTCGACGTGGTAGTCGTGGAAGTTGCTCTGCTCGACCACGCCCGCCTTCAGCGTCACGCGCTCGTGCAGCACGCTCGAGAGCCCGTAGATGATGCCGCTCTCGACGTTCGCCTTCGCCGCTTCGGGCTGGACGATGAGCCCGCCGTCCACCGCGACCCACGCCTTGTGCACGCGGATCCTGCCCGTGGCGCGGTCAAGCGATATCTCGGCGACGCCCGCCCCGAGCGATCCCGAGCGCTCGCTGATCGAGATGCCGAGCGCCCGGCTGGGCGGCCGCGGGGCCGTCCAGTTCGACATCTGCACGGCTTTCTCGAACACGGCGCGCGCCCGCGGCGAGATCGACATGCGCTGGAAGCGGAAATCCACCGGGTCCATACCCTCGGCCGCCGCCATCTCGTCCACGAAGGACTCGATCGCGAACACGTTGAAGACGTGGCCGACTGCCCGCCAGTGCTTGAGCCGCACGCCGTGCGGGACACCGCGTAGCTCGATGTGCTGGTTGGGCACCTGGTAGTAGGGAATCTTGATGCCGGTCGCGAGCAGCACGCCCCCGTCGCCGACCACGCAGTGCTGCCAGCCGGCGACCTTGCCCTCCCCGTCGAGCGCGGCCTCCAGGCACTGGAACGCCTGCGGGCGGAACATGCCGTGGCCGAGGTCCTCCTCGCGCGTCCACACGAGCTTCACCGGCCGGCGCACCTCGCGCGCAACGAGCGCCGCCTCGGTTCCGTAATCACCCAGCGTGCGGCGCCCGAAGCCCCCGCCCATGTAGCACTGATGCAGGGTGACCTGCGCGGGCTTGAAGCCGAGCGCCTTGGCGATGCGCGCGCGCGCGACGTCCGGCGCCTGGGTTCCCTCCCACACCTCCAACCGGTCGCCCGCGTCGTTGAAGCGCGCCACCGCGTTCAACGGCTCCATCTGCGCGTGGTAGCCGTAGTCGCTTCGATACTCCGACTTGTAGGCCTTCGCCGCCGCGCCAAAGGCCGCCTTCGCATCGCCCTTCGAATCGAGCGTCTGGCGCTTCGCGGACGGATCCGCATGCACCTTCGCATAGGTCTCCCCGAGCGCTTTCTCGGAGTCGAAGCCCTGCGCCTTGCCGCCCTTCCAGGTGACTTCGAGCGCGCCCCGCGCGGCGAGCGCGTGCGGCAGGCTGTCCGCGATCACGGCGACGCCGTCCGGAAGCCGGACCGTGGCGAGCACGCCGCGCATCGCCTTCACCTTGTCCTCGTTCCAGGAATCGGGCGCGCCCCCGTGCACCGGGGAATGGCGCACCGTCGCGTAGACCATGCCGGGCAGGCGGACATCGATGGAGTATTGCGCGGTGCCGTTGACCTTCGCGGGAATGTCCCGGCGCGGCACGGATTGGCCGATGAGCCGGTACTGGCTCCGGTCCTTCAGCTCGCTCTTCTCCACGGCCGGAAGCGTGGCGGGAACGCTGCCGGACGCGGCGATCTCGCCGTAGCTCATGCGCCGCCCGGATGCCGGATCCACCACGAAGCCCGGCTCGGTCCTCAGCGTCGCGGCATCCACGCCCCACTTCTGCGCCGCGTTCGCGATCAGGACCTTGCGCACCTGCGCGCCGGCGATCCGCAGCTGGTCGAAATACAGCATGACCGCGCGGCTGCCGACGATCGCCATCAGGCGGTTGCCGCCCATCGTGTAGCCGTAGACGCCCGCATCGGCCGGGGCCCACTCGATCGCGACCTTCGACCAGTCGGCGTCCATCTCCTCGGCGACGATGAGGGGGAGCGAGGTCATCGAGCCCTGTCCCATCTCGGCGCCGGCGCTGAGGATCGTGACGACGCCATCGGGCGCGATGCGCACCCAGGAATTGAGTGTGCGCGCCGTGCTCGCCCGCGCCTCCGATACGAGGCGGATGCCGTCGGTCCCGATCGCGATGCAGAATGTGAGTCCGCCCGCGCCCTGCAGGAAGCGGCGCCGGGAAACGTTGAATCGGGATCTCTCGATAGCGTTCATCTCTTAGCCCTCCCTCGACGCCCGCTGGATGGCGGCGATGATGCGATGGTAAGTGCCGCAGCGGCAGATGTTGCCGTTCATGTGCCGGACGATGTCGGCGCGCGAGGGGCTCGAATTCTTCGCGAGCAGCGCCGCCGCCTGCATGATCTGCCCCGACTGGCAGTAGCCGCATTGCGGCACCTGCTCGGCGACCCACGCCTTCTGCAGCGGATGGGAGGAATCCGCCGACAGGCCCTCGATCGTGGTGACGCGCTTGCCGGCGGCGGCCGAGACCGGCGTCGAACACGAGCGCACCGGCTCGCCGTTCAGGTGCACCGTGCACGCCCCGCACGCGGAGATGCCGCAGCCGTACTTGGTGCCCGTCAGCCCGAGCACATCTCGCAGCACCCACAGCAGCGGCGTGTCGGGCTCGACGTCCACCCGCTGCGGATTTCCATTGACGTTGATCTCGATCATGGCTCCTCCTGCCTGCTGATCCGGTGTTCGGAAAAGGTTATGCGCGCGGCCGCACCCGGTCAAGAACGCCGTCAGGGCCGGACGCCGGGCGATTCGAGCTTCATCCCCCGCGCGCGCCACATCAGGTAGAGCTCGAGCTCGACGAACTCCGGCGCGCCATAGGCATAGGGCTCGGCGCGCATGCCGATCATGCAGTTGCGCAGCCGGCGCTGGAGCGACCCGAGGCCCTGCCATTCGAGCCGGTAGATCGGGTACCCGGTCGGGTGCGCCTGGGGGATCGTGTTCCCGGCCAGCTTTTTGCCCCACAGCCCGTCATGGCACTGGGCGCAGGCGAGGTTCAGCTGGCCCTGGCGGCGGTGGAACGTCGCGCGCCCGGCCTCCAGGAAGGGCTTCGTCGGCCCGTCTGCCGCGATGTCGACGGGCAGCCCGCGCGATTGCCGGGCGACGTAAGCCGTGAGCGCGAGGAGCTCGCGGCTCTCGTAGGCGAGCGCCGCGGCCTTCTGGCGGCCGGCGCGGCAGGCGTTGATGCGCTGCTCGAGGTTGACCGGCCGGCCGCTGGCGGCGTCCCAGGCCGGGTGCCGCGCCGCCACGCCCTTCATGCTCGCGCGCGCGTCGCCGTGGCAGCCGGCGCACGCCTCCCCGGCCGCGCCGGCCTTGCGGTTCCACAGCTCCTCGCCCTCGAGCAGCCATAGCACCGCCGGGTTGGTCGCATCGTCGTCCTGCATGGCACGCGTCTCCGGGCCCATGAAATCGTAGCCCGAGCGGCGCTCGGCAAGGGGGATCTCGGCCGCGACAGCCGCAGCGATTCCGAGAATGGCGCAGGCGGCGGCGAGCGCGCGCAGCGCCCGCCCGCAACAGGTGCTCACGCGACCGCGATTTTGGCGGACTCGGTCACGGAGAATCCCCGGTCACCGGTCCACCTGAATACGACCGTGCCGCTCGCGGTTGCGATCAGGGAGAACGTGATCAGGGGATTGGCCGAGATGGCGGGGTGGAATTCCGCGCGGAACACCTCCTCGCCGTTGTAGGTGCAGACGAAGGAGCGGATGATGTCGCGCGGAATCACCTCGCCCAGCTGGGTCCGGCGGAACCCCGTCTCCATCGCATGCTGGACGAGCGCCTTCACCTCGACGACCTCGCCGCGTTTTGCGCTCGCCGGAACCGTGACGACCGCGCGCGCCATTCAAAGCACCTCGTGCAAATGCCTGACAGGGCATTGCACCTCGAATCTCCCCTCGCCACTGGGGGAGAGGGGCGGGGGTGAGGGGTGAGCGGCGTCAGGTATATTCGCGACGCTCATTAGATCAGCGCCTCCTCGAGGCAGGCCGAAAGCGTGACCACGACGTGCACGCGATCCGACCAGAACGAGCCATCGGAAAGCTGCGCGATCGCGAGCACGTTCTGCGTGTCGGCCAGCCGCACCCGGGTGGCGACGCGCGCCCGTCCCGAGCGCGGTCCCAGGTGCACGCTCAGGATGTTCGGCAGCGGATTCCTCTCCGCGAACACGTGGATCGCCTTCACGTGGTCGGCCGCCGTCATCGGGCTCTCGACTGCGACCGAAAGGGGCACGGAATTGCCGTTGTCGATGAGCGGCGGCACATCGAGCTTGACCCGTCCCTCCCGGACGGGCGCGGCGCCCACCACCTTGCGGACGGCCTCCGCCATGGCGGCCGGCGTCGCGCGCGACGCGCCGGAGAGGGTGCCGAGGCCGACACCGCCGACGAGGCCGGAGGCGGCGACCAGGAATTCGCGGCGCGATGTCATCTAGCGCAAGGTCACCAGGAAGGCGACCACGTCCTCGATCTGTCCGGCGCTCAGCACCGGCTTGCCGCGATACGCGGGCGCGACCCGCGTCAGCCCCTCGCGGCGATAGTACGCCGGCATGATGGTCGCGGGATTGAACCGTCCCGGCTCGACGATCCTCAGGCGTATCTGCCCCTCCGACAGCCGGGCGCCCGTTCCCCCGAGGTCGGGCGCGATCGTGCCCTGGAAACGTTCCTCGGGAAACGGCCCGCTGTGGCACAGCAGGCACAGGCCGACGTGCCGGTTGAGGACGATCGCGCGCCCGCGCGCGGGGTCGCCCCGCGCTCCGTCGAGCGGCGATGGAATCGCATCGCCGATCACGGCGTAGGCGTCCGCATGCGCCGGCCCCGCCAGAGTCGCCGCGAGGGTCATGGCCAGTGCCGCTGCGGCGGGACCGGCCACGCGCTCAAGCCACCTGGATGCCGTGGTTCTTCAGCGGGACCGAGCGGATGCGCTTGCCGGTCGCGCGGTAGAGCGCATTCAGCACTGCCGGCGCCGCCACGCAGATCGTGGGCTCGCCGATGCCGCCCCAGATCTCGCCCCCGGACGGCATGACGATCGAATCGACCCTGGGCATGTGGCGGATGCGCATCGAGTCGTAGGTGTTGAAGTTCTCCTCCACGATGCGCCCGTTCTTGACCGTGCACTCCTCCCAGTACAGCGCCGACAGCCCGTAGACGAAGGACCCCGCGACCTGGCGGTCGATCTGCGCCGGGTTGACCGCGTAGCCGCAATCGGTGGCGCCGACGATGCGATGAACCTTCAGCTTGTTGCCGCCCTCGACCGAGACCTCCGCGGCCGCCGCGACGTAGCTGTTGAACGCCTTCATCTGCGCGATACCCAGATAGCGGCCCTTGGCGGGCTTGCCCCAGCCGATCTTCGCGGCCACGGCGTTGAGCACGGCGAGATTGCGGGGGTGATTGGCCATGAGCTTGCGCCGGAACTCGAGCGCGTCCTGCCCCGCGGCCTCCGCGAGCTCGTCCATGAAGCATTCCATGAAGATCGCGTTCTGGTTGATGTTGACCCCGCGCCAGAACCCCGGCGGCACGTGCGTGTTGCGCATCGCGTGGTCGATCAGCAGGTTCGGAACGCTGTAGCCGAACGCGTGCTCGCCGCTGGTGGCGAGTCCCTGGAAGACGAGGGGATCGCGTCCCTTCTCCTTCTCCACGATGTGCGGGCGCACCCAGGCGAGGATCGACTGGCCCGAGAGCCGCACGTGGAGCCCGGTCAGGTTGCCGCCCGCGTCGAGCCCCCCGGTGAGCTTGCACTGCATCACCGGATGGAAGCGGCCCTGGCGCATGTCCTCCTCGCGCGACCACAGGAGCTTCACCGGCGTGCCGGGCATCTCCTTGGCGATCAGCACGGCCTGCGTCACGTAGTCCTGGAAGGCGCCGCGCCGGCCGAAGCCGCCGCCGAGGTTGATCTTGTAGACCTCGCACTTGTCGGCCGGCAGTCCCGACGCCGATAGCAGCGCCGCGAACGACGCTTCGCCGTCCTGCGTCGGCACCCACACCTCGCACTTGTCGGGGGTGTAGCGCGCCGTCGCGTTCATCGGCTCCATGCAGACGTGGTTCTGGTACGGATAGGCGTACACCGCCTCGATCTTCTTCGCCGCGCCGGCGAGGGCGCCCCTGGCATCCCCGTTCTGGTTGCCGACGAACGCCTGCGGGGCGTCGAGGCCCGCCTTCAGGATCGCCGCGATCGACTCGCTCGAGACCTTGGCGTTCCCGCCTTCGTCCCAGACGATGGGCAGCGCGTCGAGCGCCTTCTTGGCGTGCCACCAGGTGTCCGCCACCACGGCGACGGCGGTATCGCCCACCTGCACCACCCGCTTCACACCCTTCATGGCGTAGGCCTTGGCGGCGTCGAAGCTCTTCACCTTGCCGCCGAAGACCGGACACTCGATGATCGCCGCGTTCAGCATGCCGGGCAGCTTCAGGTCGAATCCGTAGACCTGCTTGCCGGTCAGCTTGTCCGCCGTGTCCAGCCGCTTCATCGACTTGCCTGCGAGCTTCCAGTCCTTCGGGTTCTTGAGCGGGACGGTCTTGGGATCCGGCGCCTGCAGCCTTGCCGCGGCGGCGGCGACGCTCCCGTAGGTCACCTTGCGCCCGCTGGGGCGGTGGGTGATCACGCTGTTGGCCGCGCTGCACTCGGCAACCGGCACCTTCCACTGGTTCGCCGCGGCCTGCACCAGCATCATGCGCGCGGCCGCGCCGCCCTTGCGCACGTATTCGTGCGAGGTGCGGATGCCGCGGCTGCCGCCCGTGGAGAAATCGCCCCAGACGCGCTTGCGCTTCACGCTCTGGCCGGGCGTCGGATACTCGTAGGTCACCTTCGACCAGTTGCATTCCAGCTCCTCGGCGACGAGCTGTGCCAGGCCGGTGATGGTGCCCTGCCCCATCTCGGAGCGGGCGACGCGTATGACGACGGTGTCGTCGGGCCGGATCACGACCCAGGCGTTGATCTCGGGCGTGCCGTCCTGCGCGAGCACGACCTCGGGCCCCATGGGCAGCCGCAGCCCAAGGGCAAGGCCGCCACCGGCGGCGGCGGCGCTGATCAGGAAGGAGCGGCGGGTGAACTTTGGCATGGCTGTCATGGCTGTCCCCTTACGCCTTGGCCGCGGCGTGGATCGCTTCGCGCACCTGCTGGAAGGTGCCGCAGCGGCAGATATTGGTGATGGATGCGTCGATGTCGGCGTTGGTCGGCTTGGGCTTCTCCCGCAGCAGGGCGGCGACCGCCATGATCATGCCGGCCTGGCAGTAGCCGCACTGCGGGACCTCATGGTCTTGCCAGGCTTTCTGCACCTTGTGCAGCGTCTTGCCCGAGGCGAGGCCCTCGATCGTCGTCACCCGCTTGCCCGCGGCCGCGGATACCGGCATGACGCACGAGCGCACGGCTGCGCCGTCCACGTGCACGGTGCAGGCGCCGCACTGCGCGATGCCGCAGCCGTATTTCGTCCCCGTCAGCCCGACCTGCTCGCGGATGACCCACAGCAGGGGGGTGTCGGGTTCGACGTCAATCTGGTGGGACTTGCCGTTGATGGTGAGCTTGATCATGCCGACTCCTCCGTGATGATCATCGTTCCGCGCGCGTGAGCCGCCGCGGAACCATGGGTAATGTTACCGCTGATTTCCCCTCGCGAATCGCGGGCTGGGCGGCAAGCGCGCCGCGCCCGTTCTTGGAACACTTCTTCCGCGAAGATTATTCCTGGCCCTGCTGCCGGTCAAGGCGTCCGCGGATTCGAGCGAACGTCCATCAATTGAACTACTTACGCGGCGGGATGCGCCAGAGGTAGACGGTCGTGCCCGAGATTTCCGCTTCGCGCTCGGCCTTCCAGTCGCCCATCGAGAACGCGTGCGAGACGACGCGGGTGCCGGGCCTGAGCTCGCGCAGGAGCTTCGGCCGCAGCTTCAGGTTGAGGTCGGTGAGGAGATAGAGCGTCACCACCGTCGCGGCGCTGATGTCGGCCTCGAAGAGATCGCCCTGGACGATCCTGACCCGATCCGCCACCCCCGCTTTCCGCACGTTGTCCGTCGCCTCCGCGACCCGGTCGGGGTCGATATCGATGCCCACGCCGCGCGCCCCGTAGCGCTGCGCGGCGGTGATCACGATGCGGCCGTCGCCGCAGCCGAGGTCGTAGACCGTGTCCTTCCTGGTGACGGCGGCCATCTTGAGCATCGTCTCCACGATCTCGTTCGGCGTCGGCACGAAGATCACGTCGGGCCCGCGCAGGACGGTGCCCTTGTCCTGGGCACCGAGCAGGCCGGACAGGCCCAGGGCGCTCACGCCCGCGAGAAATTGCCTTCTCTGCATGAGAAAACTCCGGTGTTGAATGGGAGGGCGCATTCTAGCGCTTGTTCCGGGTTACGGGATGCGAGCGACGTGCATGTGCGAAAGAATGTCGGCGGTGCGCTCCCGCAGGTAGAGCGTGTCGCTGCGCGGGGAGTAGCTGCGCGGGCTCGGGAGCATCGCCGCGAGGCGCGCGGCCTGCTCCGGCGACAGCGCCGCCGCCGGCACGCCGTAGTGATAGCGCGCGGCGGCCTCCGCGCCGTACACCCCATCTCCCCACTCGGCGACGTTGAGATAGAGCTCGAGGATGCGGCGCTTGGTGAGGATCAACTCGAGCATCACCGTGATCACGGCCTCCTGGGCCTTGCGCCACCACACCCGGCTCTCGGGCAGGAAAAGATTCTTCGCGAGCTGCTGGGTGATGGTCGAAGCGCCGAGCACGATGGCGCCTTCCTTCACGTTGCGTTCATGGGCCTTCTGGATCGCCTCCCAGTCGAAACCCGAATGGCTCGTGAAATTGGCGTCCTCCGCCGCGACCACCGCCTGCTTGAGCTGCCGCGAGATCCGGCCGTAGGGCACCCACCGGTGGGCGAGCCGGGCGGACGGCTCGTCCTCCCGGATGACCGAGAGCCGCGAACGCATGAAGGCGGTGGTCCCCGGGTTGTGGTCCGCCCAGTACCAGATGTGCGCGAGGAACCAGAACTGCACGGCGACCAGCGCGATCAGCGCCAGCAGGATCCCGCGCCAGGTCCAGCGCAGCAGGCGTCGCATATCAGCTCAGCTCTGCCTCAGCCCCCGGATGACCGGCGCCGTCTCCGGCCGCACGCCGCGCCAGATGAAGAACGACTCGGCGGCCTGCTCGACGAGCATGCCGATCCCGTCGGAGACCCGGGCGCCCCGCTCCCGCGCGAAATCGAGAAACGGCGTGCGGCGGGCATACACCATGTCGTACGCGTGGGCGCCCGGCGCGAAGATATCTCCCGGCAGCGACGGCATCGCACCCTCCAGTCCCGCGGAAGTGGCGTTCACCACGAGGTCGAACGGCATGCCGGCAAGCGCCCCGTAGGCGCGCGCCGAGAATCCCTGCCGCGCGCGCAATTGCAGCGGCTCGAAGTGCTTCACCAGCTCGACCGCCTTCTCCGGGGTGCGGTTCGCGACCACCAGCGTCTCCGGCTGCTCTCGCAGCAGCGGCTCGACGACGCCATAGCTCGCGCCGCCCGCTCCCATCAGCAGCACGCGCTTGCCGCGCACCTCGACGCCGAGATTGCGCGTGAGATCGCGCACGAGTCCGATGCCATCCGTGTTGTGGCCCACGATGCCTTCGCCCTCGAAGGTGAGCGTGTTGACCGCGCGGGCGGCGTCCGCGTAGCCGCTGCGCACGCCGGCGAGGCGCCATGCCTCGTGCTTGAACGGCAGCGTCACATTGAGCCCCTTGCCGCCCTCCGCGCGAAACGCCTGCACCGCGTCGCGGAAACCGTCCCGCGGCGCGAGCACTCTGCCGTAGGTGATGTCCTCGCCCGTCGCGCGCGCGAACTCGGCGTGGATCCGGGGCGAGAGGCTGTGCTCGACCGGGTTGCCGATGACCGCGTATTTGTCCGGCATGGGGCGGATTCACGAAGCGCGATATCGCGAATCGCGCAAGCGGAATCGTCCTGCTATTCGGTGACGAGCTGGTCGGAGCGCGTGAAGATCCAGGTGCGCGTGATGCTGAGGATGTCGGTATCGCGGGCGATATCGGCGGGGAACGGCGCGTAGGGCGCGGCGAGGTGAACGATGCGCAGCGCCGCCGCGTCCAGTATCCGCTGCCCGGACGGCCGGTTGATCTCCGCCTTCTCGAGCGTGCCGTCGGACTTGATCGAAACGGTCACCACCAGGCTGCCGTAGATCTTCTGGTCGCGCGCGGCCTGCGGGTAGTTGAGCTCGCCCACCCGCTCGACCTTGGCGCGCCAGTCCTCGATGTAGCGCGCGAAGCGGTATTCCTGCGTGCGCGCGCCGATGAAGCGCCGGCGCGGCCGCTGCTGATAGGCCTCCCACTCGCGCGCGATCTGCGCCTCGAGCCGGGCGATCTCCATGCCGCGGGACAGGATCTCGGAGGTGCTCGGCGCGGACTGCGGCGCCTCCTGAGGCTGCTGCGCCTCGACCCGGGGCGCGACCGTCGTCTGCGAGCGGGGCCGGGTCATCAGCTGCTTCGCCTCGCGCTCGAGCTGCGCGACGCGCTTCTGCGCGACGGAGAGCTCCGCGCCCTGCTTGTCCTCGACCGGCACCGGCAGCGGGCTGCGCGCGCGGCGCTTCGCTTCGGTGGTGCCGCCGCCATCCAGGTTGGCCTGGGCGAGCGCGTCGGGCTTCTGCGGCCGCGCCTGGGACTTGGCATTGACCAGCGTCACTTCGAGCGGCGGCGGCACGGCGAGGTTGGCGAGGTCCGGGAGCGTGAAGGTCACGCCGAAAATGATGATCGCGTGGAGGAACACCGACATCGAAAAGGCGACCTGCATGCGGCCGTTCTTGCCGAGCGCGGTCATGCGCCGGTCGAGCGCATTCATCCCGCGCTCGAGCTCCGCCACGCGCGCTTCCAGCCGCTGCAGGGCAGCGCGCCACGGCGCGTGCCGCGCATGCCGCGCCCGCCGCCGGAAGGGCACGACCTTTCTGTCGGGCTGCAATCCCATGGCGGTCATTCTAACCCACTGGCGGACTCTGTGCACGGAAACGCGTTTAATAACTGTGGGTTGCGGTTAATTGTTAAAGTTGAGTCACGGCTTCGATCCGGCGCCGGAACTCGCAGTGCAGCCCCAGATCAAGCAGGTCAATGCCGGTGACGGCGAGCTCGACCCGGCTCCCCGCATCCAGGGGCGGCAAGGACGGCACACGCGCAACGACCGGCAGCGCGTCGAAACGCGCCAGGCTCTCTCGGATCACCGTCGCAGTGACCGTCTGCGCATTCTCCTGGATCAGCCAGCGCAAACACCAGTAGCGCTCCATCTGGCGCTGGAACTCGCCATAGGCCTCGTGCGCCGCCTCGAAATCGCGCATCGCCGCGAGGAGGCGCTCGTCGCCCGCGCGGTAGGGCGGCGTCTCGCCGCGCGCAGCCGCGATCAGCTGGCGCTGGTTCACGAGGTCCACGTAGCGCCGCAGGGGCGAGCTGGCCCACGCGTAGCCCGTCACGCCCAGGCCCTCGTGCGCCGCCGGCACGGTGCTCATCCTGACCTTGCCGCCCTCCTGCACGCGGTAGATCGCGGCCGCGCCGCCCGCGGCGAGCTCGCGCCCCCACGCGCCGTTTACATGGATCATGAGCTCCGAGACGATTCTGTCGACCGGCGTGCCGCGCAGCCGCCGCACGATGCGCACGCGGTCGTTCTCGACATAGAAGCTGTACTCGGGCCGCGCCTCGATCTCGGCCTCGCCGCCGCGGCGCGCCGCTTCCAGCGCGCGCGCGAAGCCCCACAGCCTCGTCAGCGCGTCCGCGTGGGTGTGGTCGACCCGGCCCGCGGCAAGCGTCTCCTCGTTGAAGGCCTGCTCCAGCGCGAAATGTCTCAGGTTGTGCGTCACCGGCACGCGCTCGATTCGCGTCGACTGCGCAACGATCGTGAAATCGGGCGCAACCTCCACGTAGCGCGAGAGCGCCGGGCACGGCCTGCCCTCGGCGAGCGAGAAGGCCTCGATCGCCGCCTCGGGCAGCATGGTGATCTTTGCTCCGGGAAAGTACACCGTCGCCAGGCGCTCGCGGGCCGCGGCGTCGAGCGCGCTGCCGGGCTCGATGCCCAACGCGGGGGCGGCGATGTGAATGCCGATGCGAAGGCGCCCGCCGGGAAGCTGCGTGACGGAAAGCGCGTCGTCGACCTCGGTCGTAGTGACGTCATCGATGCTGAAAGCCTCGACCTCCGCGAGCGGCAGCTCCGGCGGCGCGGCGGGCGTCTCCAGCGCGGGAAACGCGGTCCCGCGCGGGAAATGCTCGAAGAAGAACCGATTGAGGTGATAGTCGTGAGATGACGGCAGCGCGCCGCAGCGCTCGAAGAGCTTCGCGGGCGTGAGCTTCAGACTGTCGCATGCCTCCTCCAACGCCTTCCATTCGACGCTGCTCTTGTCCGGCCCATAGAGAAGCTTCGCGGCGAGGGCGGTGAATTCCGGCGGCAGCCTGCCCTCGAGGAGCTGCGCCACGTACCGCGCGCGCCGCTCCGCTTCGAGCCGCTTGCGCTCGACCGAGGCGAGCGCCGCCTTGAGCGCCTCGGGCGGCGCCGCCTTGTAGCGGCCCCGGCCTTTCTTGTAGAAATACATCGGCGCGCCGTGGAGCTTGGTGAGCAGCCCCGCGGATTCCACGGGCGTGGGCGCGCGGCCGAAGTATTCTCTTGCCAGCGTGTCGAATGCGAATTCTCCCTCCCCGCTGCACTGCCAGAGAAAATCCACGTCCATGGCCTCGGCGAGCCGGCGCGCGTCCTCCATGAATTGCGCGAGGCCGCTGCTTTCGAAGCGAAGCAGCACGGCGGACGCCTTCACCTTCGAGCGCTTGCCGTGCGGCGCCTCGACCTGGAGCGAGGTGTCGTGGTCAGCACGCACGGTGCCGACCCTGAATTCGCCTTCTTCCTCGTAAAAGACGTTCTGGCTCACGGACGGGATGGGGCTCGCTCGACGGAAAAGTATAAGCGATGGCATCGGGCTCGCCGCAGCGCTTGTTGTGCCGGGAGCAATCGCTTGCTACGCTGGCGCGGTGACACGCCCATCAACCATTGAGCGCAACGCCTCCCGGTGCGCCTGCGCCCTTCTCTGCCTTTTCGCCGCGGCGGTCGCGGTGGCCGCAGACGCTCCGCAGAAAACCTTCGACCTCGCCATTTCACGCGGCGCGGTGCCAAAAGAGCAGCGCCTGCTGCGCGTGGACAAGGGAGATCTCGTCCGCATCCGGCTCAAAGCCGATACGCCGGGCGAGGTCCACCTCCACGCCTACCGGCTGGTGACGAAAGTGACGCCGGGCAGCACCTCGGAGCTGAAGTTCACCGCGCGCGCGACCGGCCGCTTCCGGATCGAGTGGCACCCCGCCGGCGAGGCCTCGAAGGGCGACCATCACGGGCCGCCGCTCGCCCGGCTCGAAGTGCGGCCAAAATGAGGAGAGGGCTGCGCGGCTGCATTACGGCCGTGCCGTTGTCGGGTCTGCCCCTTCCGGCGTGGCCGCACGCTTTCGGGGAGCGCTACGACCTGCCTGCGCCGCTCGGGTATTTCGTTGCGGGCGCGGCAGCGGCCGTTGCACTGTCCTTCGTCGTCGCCGCGGTATTTGTGCGCGCTGCGCCGCGGGATCCCGGAGGCTCAGGCCTCGTCGTGCCGTTGGGGCCGCTGCTCCCGTCTTTGCGGCCCCTGCTCCAGGTGCTTTCCGTCCTGCTGCTCGCCCTGGTCGTCGCGGCCGGCTTCCTCGGCAGCCGCAGTCCGGAGATGAACCTGGCCCCGGTCCTGGTCTGGATCGTCTGGTGGGTCGGCGTGTCCTTTCTCGTCGCGTGCGTCGGCAACATCTGGGCCGCGCTCGATCCGTGGCGAGCGTTGTACGAAGGCATGGACGCGCTCGCCCGGCGCCTGGGCCTCGCGAATGGAATCAGCCTGGACCGGCCCTATCCGCAGGGACTCGGGATCTGGCCCGCCGTCGTCCTGCTGATGGCGTTCGTGTGGATCGAGGTCGTCTACCCGCGCGCCGCCGTGCCATCGCATGTGGCTTGGCTTGCCCTCGCGTGGTCGGCGATCACCTTGTCCGGCATGGTGTGCTTCGGTGCCGAGACCTGGAGCCGCAATGCCGACGTGTTCGCGATCTATTTCGGCACGATTGCGCGGTTTGCGCCGCTCGATACCAGTGCCGACGGCCGGAGCATCGTCGTGCGGCCGCCGGGTCGCGGGCTGATCACGGCGGGCGCGGCATCGTTCGGGGTGGTCGGTTTCGTCATTGCGATGCTTTCCACCGTGATGTTCGACGGACTGCTCGGGACGCAGGCGATGACCCTGGCACACGCCGCGCTCGCGGACTGGATGACGCTCCATCCCCTTGCCGGCGGCTACGTCCTCGGGACGGCAGGCATCGTTGGCGTGTGGTTGTTTTTCCTCGTGGCGTACTGGCTCGCGTGCGCCGCCACGGCAAGAATCGTCGGCGACCGCGCGGCAGGCGCCATCGCGCGCCTGTTCGTCCTGACCCTCGTGCCGATCGCCATCGCCTACAGCGTCGCCCACTACTTCCACTACCTGCTGGTGCAGGGGCAGCTCATCATCCCGCTGCTGTCGGACCCGCTGGGGCGCCGCTGGGACCTGTTCGGAACCGCTTCCTACTATCCCGACATCGGTCTCCTCGATGCCCGCTTCGTGTGGAATCTCGCGCTTGCCTCGATCGTGGCCGGCCACGTGATCTCGATCTGGCTCGCGCACCGCGTCGCGCTGCGCGAGTTCGGCGCCCGCAGCAGGGCCATGGCGGCGTCCGTACCGCTCACGGTCCTGATGGTGATCTACACCGTGGTCAGCCTGCTAATCGTCGCCGACCCGCTGGTGCAATACGGCGTTTCGGACAGGTCGTATTAGCGGCGCCGGAACCAGGAGCGCCCTTCCGAGATTACTTTCCTTCGATATCCAGCACCTCGTGCACCTCGGTGTGGATGCTGGTGCCCGACGCGCCTCCCGACGCGACGTCGCCGCTCACGAGATGGAACTTGCCGTTGACGATGTCACCCGCGAGCCCGTGGCGGGGAAACGACATGTCCGGCAGCACTGTCCAGCGATTCGTCGCCGGATCGAAGGCTTCGACCGCGCGGAACGTCCTTTGCCACGGTCCGGTCGAGCGTTCCTCCCCGCCGGCGGTATAGATCCTGCCCTTGTACGTCCCCGAGGCGCCCGCGCTGCGCGGGTTGGGCATGGAAGCTTTCAACGGCCCCCACTGGTCGGTCGCGGGATCGTACTCCTCGACAATGCCGGTGTTGCTCGCGCGGGTGATGAACGCCGCGCCCACGCGCCCGCCGAGCACATAGATCTTGTTATTGACCACGCCCACGAAGGCGTGATTGCGCGCGGTCGGCATGGTCTGGCGCGCCTCCCAGGTGTCGGTTGCCGGGTCGTAGGCCTCGTTGGTATCCACCGACCGGTGCGGGCGGGCCGGGTGCACTGCGGCCTCTTTCGAGCCCGGATGGACGCTGGCGCCGCCGATCACGTAGATCTTCCCGCCCACCACGGCCGCAGCCGCAGCTCCGCGCTTTGTCGGCAGCGGCGCGAGCGCCTTCCAGCTGTCGTTCGCGGGATCGTATTCCCAGGCGTTGTTGATGGGTACCCACGCGCTGGGGCCCTTCTCCGGCTTCACGAATCCGCCGAAGAGATAGATCTTGCCGTTCAGCTCGGCCCATGCCGGGTGATGCAGCGCCAGGGGCATGTTGCTCTTCTTGGTCCAGCTCCTGCTGCCCGGGTCGTACTCGTACATCAGGCCTCTTGGCGTCCATTGGGGGCCCAGGCCGCCGAAGACGTAGAACTTGCCGCCTGCCGCGACGCCGTAGAGCTCCTCGGACGCCTCGGGGAATGGCGCCGCGAGCTTTTCCCACTTCTGCGCGTGGACAGCCGGGACCAGGAACGACGCCGCCAGCACGGCAGCGAAACACCAACGCAGTAACTTGACCGCAGCGATCATTAGACTCCTCCCGTTTTCAGATGTCCGTGCGCACGGGTGACCCCGGACACGGCCGTTGCGAGAACCGTCCGCTGATACTACGCTGAATTGCGCGCGGCTCGCAACGGTTCGCATGCGCATGACGAAACCGGCGCGTCGCTATCCCGCCCGCGCGATGCCGCAGAATTCGAGCACGGCGTCGAGGTGGCCGGCCAGCTGGCTCAACCCGTGGTCGCCGCCTTCGATCACGATCTGCCGGCAACCGCGGTAGCGTTCCACCGCCCACCGGTAATCCAGAACCTCGTCGCCCGTCGTCACGATGAGGAGATAGCGCGCGGGGGTAATGCGCTCGACCTCGAGCGCGCGCAGCTCCGCGACGTGCCCGAGCGTGAACTCGTATTGCTCGCCGGTGTGGAACCGCTTCTGGGTGCCGACGAGGGGCGCAAGCAGGTCGTACGGACGCACCGCGGGATTGAGCAGGACCGCCCTCATGCCGTACTTCTCCGCGAGCCAGGTTGCGTAATAGCCGCCGAGCGAGCTGCCGACGAGCGCCGCGCCGCGATGTTTCAGGGCGAGCGCGTCCAGCAGGGCCGCGGCCTGGGCCGGGCTCGGCGGCAGCGCCGGCGCGACGAACTCCGAGCCGCGTCCGAGCGTCTCGAGCCTTGCCTTCACCAATTGCGCCTTGGCTGAAGCCGGCGAGCTGTTGAAGCCGTGGATGTAAAGGATCACCTGAGCCGGGTCGCAAGCTCGAGCAGCATCGCATCGGCCCCGCGCGCGGCGATGAGCGAGAGGCCCAGCGGGCAGCCATCGAGCTTTCCGAGCGGCAATGAAACCTGCGGCAGGCGCGCGAGCCCGGCCGGGCACAACACTGCGAGCGCGCGGGCGCGGAAATCCTCGGTATCCGCCGGAGCCGCATTGCGCAGGGGCGCGATGCCCGGAACCGTCGGCAGCACAAGCACCGCGCCGTATGCAAGCAAGCCATCCATTTGTCGCGCGATTTCCTCCCGCCGCTTCTTCGCCGGGCCGATGAGGCTCGCGTCGAGGTCCGCGGCCCACTGCACGCGCTGCCTGATGCCGGGCCCGAGATCGGGCTTCACGCGCCTCACCCACTCGCCGTGCTGCGCCCAGGCCTCCGCCGCCTGCAGCACGCGGAAGACCTGCATCCACTGCTCCAGCCCGTCGGCAGCCACGGTCACGCGTTCGGGCTTTCCCAGCAACGCGCTGACCCGCGCGACGGCGGGCTCCAGCGCCCGGGCGACTGCATCGCCCGCCAGGTCGAACGCATCCTGCGCGAGCAGCAGACGGCGCGGCTCGCTTCGCCCTTCGTCCCCGAGCAGCACGCGGCCGACGCGCTCGAGCATCTCCGCGCTGCGCGCGAACCAGCCGCAGGTATCGAAGCTCGGCGCAAGCGGGCATGCGCCCTCCAGCGAAACGCGCCCGTGCGCGGGCCGGATGCCGTAGATTCCGCAGAAGCTCGCCGGCGCGCGCACCGATCCGCCGGTGTCGCTGCCGAGCGCGAAATCGCACAACCCGCCTGCGACCGCCGCGGCCGAGCCGCTCGAGGACCCGCCCGGGATGCGCCCCGGGGCGTTGACGTTGATAGGCGTCCCGTAATGAGCGTTCTCCCCGTTGAGACTCCAGGTGATCTCGTCGGTGTGGGTCTTGCCGACCACGCTTGCACCCGCGTCCAGCAGGCGCTGCACCACCGGCGCGGTGCGTGAAGCCGCTTCGTGCGTGCGTAGCCAGTCGGGATTGCCGAAGCCGTTCCTGTGGCCGGCGATGTCGTAGATATCCTTGACCCCGAAAGCGAGCCCGGCAAGCGGTCCGGTCGCAGCGCCGCGCGCCTCGGCGTGCGTATGCGTACAGAATGCGTTGAGCCGGTCCCGATCCAGTATCGAACCCATGTCCTGACTCAATCCGCCGGCACGGTGCGGCCCTGCGCCCACGCTCGCAGCGCCTCGATTCGCTCCGCCATTACGATGGAAAGCGGCCGCGTGCTCGAGATTTCCGCGAGCACATGCGAGGAATCGAGGGGCTTGTTCTGGGCGTGCGCTTCGTAGAGCGCGGAGACGATGGCCTGCTCGATCTCCGCCCCCGAGAATCCCTCTGTAGCCGCGGAGAATTGGCCGAGATCGAAGCGCTTGGGATCGTGCTTGCGCCGCGCAAGGTGGATCTCGAAGATCCGGGCGCGGTTCCCGGCGCCGGGCAGATCGACGAAGAAGATCTCGTCGAACCGCCCCTTGCGGATCAACTCGGGCGGCAGCGCATCGACGTCATTGGCGGTGGCGACGAGGAAGACCTTGCTCCTGCGCTCGGACATCCAGGTGAGGATCGTGCCCAGGAGGCGCCTCGATTCACCGCCGTCGCCGCGGTCGGTCGCCACACCTTTCTCGATCTCGTCCATCCACAGCACGCAGGGCGCCATCGTGTCGGCGAACTTGAGCGCGTCACGCAGGTTGCGCTCGGTCTCGCCCAGCCACTTGTTGTAGAGCGTCGCGAAGTCGAGCCGCAGCAGCGGCACGCCCCAGGTGCCCGCCACCGCCTTCGCGGCCAGGCTCTTGCCTGCGCCCTGCACGCCGAGCAGCAGCACGCCCTTCGGTGAATCGAGCCCCAGCGTGGCGGCATCGCCGAGGAACGCCGGCCGGCGCCGCGTCAGCCAGCGCTTGAGGTTCTCGAGCCCGGCGACGTCGGCGAGCCGGGTGGTCTCGAGCTCGAGATCGACCACCGAATTGTCCCCGAACTTCTGCTTCTTGAACTTGAGCACCCGGCTGACGTCGTCCATCGTGAGCGCCCCGTCGTCGCTCAGGCACTGGCTCACCAGCCGCCGCGCATCGTCCTCGCACGTTCCCACCAGGTACTGCGTGATGAGATCCAGGGCTTCCTGCTGCCCCTTGAGCTTCCCCGGAACGCTCCCCGGCACGAGCCTGTGCGCCTCGTCCCGGATCATCGTGCGGATGGCTTGCGCGTCCGGCAGCACGAGGTCGAAGCGCGCGCAGAGGCGCCGCAGGTCCTCCGGCAGCTCGATCTTGTGGCCCACCAGCACCAGCGTGCGCGGAGTCTTGTCGTATTCCTGCGCGGTGCTCTTGATGAGCCGCAGGATCACCGGCTCGCGCAGGTAGGGGTGCACATCGAGCAGGACGTAGATGCCCTTGTAACTCGTCGCGTGGATATGCTTGAGCGCCCCGGCGATCTCGCGCGTGTCCGGCATCATGCCCCGCCCGACGGTGTCGAGCATCGGGTTCGGCTTGCGCGCGCCGGGCGCCGCGGCGAGCGGGTTGTCCCGCCTGCGCAAGCCTTCCACGGCGCTCCAGACGAAGAGCGCCTGGTTCTCGAGCCGGGCCAGCTTGTCGAGCAGCGCCAGCGCCCGCGGCTCCTCGTGCGTCTCGACCACCACGATCGGGAAGCGCGAGCGCAGGATGAGGGTGAGGTCCTTGACGTCGTTCACCGCCCGGCCTTCCCCCCGAGCCCTGCGAGCAGCTTGTCGTGGATGCCGTTGAAGCCGCCGTTGCTCATGACGACGATATGGTCGCCGGGCTTCGCCGATCGCACAATGGCCGCAAGCAGGCGATCGAAGTCCGCGTGGGCCTGCGCCTTCGCGCCGAGCGGGGCGAGCACCGCGGCAGCATCCCATTGAAGTCCGGCGCTATAGCAATAGATGCGGTCGGCCGAAGCGAGGCTCGCCGCGAGCCGGTCCTTCATGACGCCGGATTTCATCGTGTTGGAGCGCGGCTCGAGCACCGCGATGACTCGGGCGCTGTTCACTTGCGCGCGCAATCCTTCCAGGGTTGCCGCGATCGCCGTGGGATGGTGCGCAAAATCGTCGTAGACGGTGACGCCGCCGGCCACGCCGCGCACTTCCATGCGCCGCTTGACGCCCTCGAACGTGCAGAGCGCGGGAATCGCCTGTGCCGGCGCGACGCCGCAGTGGCGCGCGGCGGCGATGGCGGCCAGCGCATTGGCCTGGTTGTGCGCCCCCTGCAGCGCCCACCGCACGCGGCCCTGCTTCCCCCCGCGCCACAGCACGTCGAAACCGTCCGGCGCCGCGGCGGCCGCGGTCCAGCCGTCGCTCACGCCAAAGCACTCCACTGGCGTGTAGCAGCCGCGCGCCAGCACGCGCGCGAGCGCCGCGTCCGCGCCGTTGGCGACGATCAGCCCTCCCGCGGGCAGCGTGCGCACGAAATGGTGGAACTGGGTCTCGATCGCCGCGAGGTCGGGAAAGATGTCGGCGTGGTCGAACTCGAGATTGTTCAGCACCGCGGTGCGCGCGGGGTAATGCACGAACTTGGAGCGCGTGTCGAAGAACGCCGTGTCGTACTCGTCGGCTTCGACAACGAAGAATCCCCCTTCATTCCGCCCCGGCCGCGCCGAAACCCCGAAATTCGCCGGAACGCCGCCGATCAGGAATCCCGGAGCCAATCCCGCGCTCTCCAGTATCCATGCGACCATGGAGGCGACCGTGGTCTTGCCGTGGGTCCCGGCCACCGCGACGACCCACGTTCCATTGAGGACGTTTTCCCGGAGCCACTGCGGACCGGAAACGTAAGGCAGGTTCCGATCGAGGATCTCCTCCATAAGCGGATTGCCGCGCGTGATGACGTTGCCGACGACGAAGACGTCGGGCTTCAGCGCAACCTGGCCGGCGCCCCAGCC
>DATBMB010000108.1:0-10854 GCA_036555035.1 Burkholderiales bacterium
CCGAGAATGCCTCCATTGATCCTTGCGTCCTTGATGTCGTGAAGATAATTCAACGGCGAGTCGGCCCGGACGACGTAGTGAATCTCGGTGTTATAGAGCGGCAGCACCACGCGCAGTGGACGAATGATGGTACCCGCCTCCTTGTTTCCCCCGGCAGCCCGGTCCAGGAAGGCCTGGTAGACGTCGGCCTGGACGATCGCCAGCTTCACGCCCGGGTCGTAGCGAAGATGCTTGATATTGGCCGCCGAGCCCGCCGTCGGCAGAACCTCCAGATTGATGTTGGCGTCCGGGGCAACGAACTTGGCAAGATCGTTCCCAATCGCGTAGTACGTCCCGGTCGTATTGGCCGTCACGATCTTGTAATCGGCCGCCGCGGCGACCTTGCCCGCCGGAAGGCATGGCGCGAACAGGACAATGGCGCCGATGAGCGTACTCTCGAGTAGTCTGGCCATGCTATCTGCCCTCCTGGGTCAATTGTGGCGTGCACAGTCCGAGGGCCGCGGCCGCCGTCGTGCACGTTTGTCCGCGTGGCGATTCCTGCCCGGCTGACTTGCCGAGAGCCACCGATTGCGGACGCGCAATCCCGGTCTTGAATGTGCACAATCCCAGGGCGGCAAGCGGCTCCGTGCACGCTTCGCTGCCAGGCGGGCCAGGCTCGCCAGCCTTGGGTGTGCTGACTGCCTTTGCGCGCGTGACCGGCTTGACCGCAAGCTTCGGCTCCTTTGATGCGGGCCCGCTGTCGCTGTGCGAAGGATCTGCCGATTCTGCCCTCTCATCGGCCTTGACCGTGTGCGTAACACGGATCGGCCCTTCGCGAGAAGCGACCCCGGTGTCGGTACGATTATCAGGTCCGCTCGCGGCGTTGCGGGCAGCGAGCGGCTGAGTCGAGTCGATGGGCAAACGCTTGCCGTAGCCGTAGTACCCCAAAGATACCAACACCAGAATCGCCGCGCCGACCGCCAATCGAGATTTCCGGAGTGGCGATGGCTTCGACGCATGAGGTGCAATCTGGTCGGGCGCGCCGGGTCTGGGGCCCGAGATCGGGTCGCGGCACTGATAGCAGGCGGTCGCCGTGACATCGTTTACTGCCCCGCAACGCGGGCAGTGAACAAGGTGCAATGCGCCGCCACAGGCATTGCAGAACTTCGAGTCAGCCGGATTGACGTGCTCGCAGAACGGGCACGCACCAAGCATCATGGGTGGATGGATCATCGTGCAGGCTGCGTGATCTCGGGTGGCAGCAGCTATTCTAGGACGCTGCACGCTACGGGCAATACTGGATTGGGTGACAGTGGTTGGAACGTCCTGCAGGTCGTGGGAGGTTGCTACTTCTGGTCAGTTGACCAGGAACGCCGCCGGCAGCGACCGCACCACCGCGCGCCGGTAGGCGATCTGGCCCTCCGCGACGGCGAGCAGCGACCGGTTGCGGGCGTCGGTCACGATCTCCCCGTCCCGCAGCAGTCCCAGGTCGAGCGTCATCGGCCGCGCGAGCATGGCGTCGAGCGCCGAGGTGTGCTGCAGGGGCACGTAATCGAGCAGGATCTGCTGGGGCGCCGGCAGGGGGCGCGCGGCGGCGACGATGAAGCTGTTGATGTGCGCGAGCCCCGGCCAGTCCGGCCGGTAGATCACCATGTGGGGCAGCTCCTCGCGCAGCGTGGCGAGGAGATGCGCGTAGGCGAGGGGATGCTCCAGGTCGGCGAAGGTGTTGAACACCGCGATGCCGTCGGGCTCGAGGCAGCGCTTGAGGTCGGCGAAGAAATCGCGCGTGACGAGGTAGTCCGGGGTACCGTCGCCGTGGAAGAGATCCACGACGAGGAGATCGCGGGTGCGGCCGCAGCGCTTCAGCTGGGTGCGCGCGTCCGCGAGATGCACGCGAACGCGCGCCGGGTCGAACCCGAAGTAGCGGGTCGCAGCCTCAATCGAGGCGGGGTCGATCTCGACCGCCTCGACCTCCACCCCGCGTCCGGCGAGCCGCATGGGCACGATGCCCGCGCCCAGGCCCAGCACCAGCGCCGTGCCGATGCGGGGGCGGTAGGCGTAGGCGAGGGCCTCCAACGCGTAGGTGTAGAAGGAGAGCGAGCGCCCGTCGGAGGCGACCGTGTTCTGCACCAGCCCGTCCTGGAAGTAGATGCGGGCGAAGCGGCCGCTGTCGTCGGACTCGCTGCGCAGGATCTTCACCGTGCCGAAGAGCGACCGGAAGCTCCCCTCGATCTGCCAGACCCGGCCGCCGTAGACCGCCGGCCACATGCGCCCCGTATAGACGTCGGCCTGCCACAGCATGAGCCCGGCAACGAGCGTTGCCGCGCCCCCCGCCAGCCCCAGCCGGACACGGTGGACGAGCGGAACTGGCGGCCGCGCTGCCGCGGCGACCGAGAGCAGCGCCATCAGCAGCGCCACCGCGAGCGTCGCCGAGAAATTGGTGAGGTAGTGGATCAATCCGAAACCCGTGGCGAGCACGCCGGCGACCGACCCGAGCGTGCTCACGAAGAACACCTTGCCGGCGCCGGCATCGCCCGGGCGCGTGCCGCCGCGCGCGAGCAGGATCGCGACGAGCAGCGGGTTCATCGCCGAGGCCGCGAAGAGCGGCACGAACAGCAGGACGAGGCACGCGGCGAACGCGCCCAGCACGAGGTTCGCGCCCGCGAGCTGCGGAAAGAGCCACGGATACGCAAGGCAGGCGGCGGCGGTGGCAAGTGACGCGACGGCGGGCATCACCGCGAAGAGCAGGGTGAGCCGCGCGAGGCTGCCCGAGGTGCGCTTGCCCGCGGCAAGCCGCCCCCCGGCCCAGTAGCCGAGCGCGAGCGCGACGAGCGTGATCGAGAGTATGCCGGTCCAGATGTAGAGGCTGACGCCGAAATAGGGCGTCATGATGCGCGAGGCGAGAAGCTCCAGCGCGAGCACCGACGCGCCGGAGAGAAACAGTATGGCGTAGAGCATCATGTCTGTCGTTGCAGTCGGGTATAATCCCGGCCTTTCCGGGTACACCGGTCGCGGCCGGCTTCAGATCCGAATTTAACCACAGATGCAGTTGTCTTCGCGCCGGCCTCGTGTCTCCGCCGTGCCCCGCGTCGCGCTCGCGGCGGTGGCGCTCGCCGCGCTTTCGATCGCGCCGGCGCGCGCGCTCGATCCAAGGGTTCCGTACGTGCCGACGCCGCAGGAGGTTGTGGACCGCATGCTGGAAGTCGCCAAGGTCGGGCCGCACGACTACCTGATCGATCTCGGCTCGGGCGATGGCCGCATCGTGGTCACCGCGGCGCGCAAGTACGGCACGCGCGGGTTCGGCGTGGATATCAGCCCCGAGCGCATCCGCGAGAGCAACGAGAACGCGCGCAAGGCAGGCGTCACCGAGAAGGTCGCTTTCTACCAGCGCGATCTCTTCGAGACCAGCCTCGGGACTGCGACCGTCATCACCATGTACCTGCTGCCGCAGGTCAACATCGAGCTGCGGCCGCGGCTGCTCGATCTCAAGCCCGGCACGCGCCTCGTCTCGCACGATTTCGACATGGGAGACTGGAAGGCCGATCAATACGTCAAGGTCGAAGCCCGGGAGAAGTACGGCGGCTCCGGCGGGACCAGCGAGATCTACCTCTGGATCGTCCCGGCCCGCGTCGCCGGGCTCTGGCAGTGGGAGCTGCCGGTATCGGGCCGGAAGATCGTCTACGAGGTGAAGCTCGACCAGAAGTACCAGGCGATCTCGGGCTCGATCGCGGTCGAGGGGCGGCCGGCCAGGCTTCAGAATGCGCGCCTGCGCGGCGAGGTGATCCAATTTTCCTTCACCGCGGAGGTGAATGGCTCGCCGGTGAAGCACGAGTTCACCGGCAAGGTCGCGGGCGACGCCGTCAGCGGCTCGGCGCGGCTGTCGGGCGCGCGCCTGCAGGGCCAGCACGACTGGAGCGCACGGCGCATCGCGCCCGCTCCGCTCTCCGCGCTCCACTGAGCATGCTCCGCAAGATCCTGGTGGCGTGCCTCGCCGTAGCCCCGGCGCTGGCGCAGGACTGGGGCGACACGCCCTACGTGCAGACGCCGCAGAACGTGGTGGACGCGATGCTGGAGATCGCCAAGGTCGGCCCCGGCGATTACGTCATCGACCTCGGGTCCGGCGACGGGCGCATGGTGATCACCGCGGCGAAGAAGCACGGCGCGCGCGGCTTCGGCGTGGATCTCGACCGCAAGCTGGTCGCGCTCGCCAACCGCAATGCCGCCAAGGCGGGCGTCGCGGACCGCGCGGTGTTCTACCAGCGCGACCTCCACGCAACCGACGTCAGCGCCGCCACGGTCATGAGCATCTACCTGCTGCCGGAGGTGAACCTGATGATCCGCACCCGGCTCCTGGCGACGCTCAAGCCCGGCACGCGCATCGTGTCCCACGACTACGGCATGGGCGAATGGAAGCCCGACTATTTCACGGAGATGGCGGCCCCCGGCAAGACGGTCGGCATCGGCGAGCGCAGCAAGATCTACTACTGGGTGGTGCCGGGCCGCGCCGCCGGCCGCTGGCTCTGGCGGCTGGCGGAGGGCGGGAAGCCGGTCGAGTTCGAGCTCGCGCTGCAGCAGAACTTCCAGACGATCGAGGGCACCCTGCGGGCGGGCGCGAGCACCGTGCGCCTGGAGAACGCCCGGTTGAGCGGCGAGAACATCGCCTTTGCCGCAGCGGTGAGCGGCACCCGCTACGAGTTCTCCGGGCGCGTCTACAACCACGCGATCGAGGGCACTGCGCGCATCGTGCGCGGAACGGAAACACGGGAGCTGCCCTGGTCTGCCGCGCGCTCCGAGATCTGGGAGCCGCGTCACGCGTCGCTCACCACGGAGCAGGCGCTGAAGGAGATGCATTGACCCCCCACCTCAATCCTCCCCCCGCCAGGGGGAGGACGTTTGCCCGCTCGTGCGCGGTTGCGCTGCTCCTCGCCGGCAACGCCTTCGCGGCGACGCCGGGCGTGACCCTGGACGTCCCGACGCCCTATCTGCCTTCAACGCAGGTCGCCGTGGACGAGATGCTGCGGCTCGCCGGAACGGGTCCGGACGACCTGGTGGTGGATCTCGGCTCGGGTGATGGACGGGTAGTGATCGCGGCGGCGCGCGACTTCGGCGCCCGCGGGCTCGGCATCGAGATCGACCCGAAGCTCGTTGCGGAAAGCGAGGCCAACGCGCGGCGGGCGGGCGTCGCGGAGCGCGTCGCGTTCCGCCAGGGCGATGTGCTCCGTGCCGATTACCGCGCGGCGACGGTCGTGACCCTCTACCTGTTGCCCAACCTGGTGGACCAGTTGAAGCCCAGGCTGCTCGCCGAGCTGAAGCCCGGCACCCGCATCGTCGCGCACGACTACGGGTTTTCCGACTGGAAGCCGGACCGCAGCGTCGTCGTCTCCAAGACCTTCCATCTGTACGTCGTGCCGGCGCGCGTCGCGGGCCGGTGGCGGCTGCACGCGACCCTGCCCGACGGCGAGCGCGAATACAGCCTCGAATTCGAGCAGCGCTACCAGGAGCTGCGCGGTGGGGCGCGCGTTGCCGGCGGCTACCTCCCGGCGTTCGATGCGAAGCTCGCGGGTGACCGCATCGCCTTCGTGCTGGTGGATGACAGCACGAGCCACCGCTTCGAAGGGACGGTGCAAGGCGCGCTCTCGATGGAAGGCACGGTGCGCTCCGGGCCGGGGCGCAACCCGGCGATGGGCTCCTGGCGCGCAACGCGCGTGGTCGGCCTGCCGGACGAAGGGTGAGCCGGGGTTTCCATCCCTCATCCCTTCCCCTTCTCCCGAGCGGAGAAGGGAAGGTCGAGCCTCCCCTCTCCACGGGTGGAGAGGGGTCGGGGGTGAGGATTGAGCATGCCTCCGAGCCGGCGAACGACCGCCGCGATGCAGCGCGGCGGGACGGGGGCGTGTCCGGATGCGACGGGTGATGAATGCCGATTGAATTCATGCCTCTGCGTCGTGAGTTGCTGCTCGGCGGGCTTTGCGTCCTGGCGGCGTTTCCCGTTCTGGCGCAGGAGGAGGACCGCAAGCCGGAGGTCCCCTACGTCCCGACACCCCAGGTCACCGTGGACGAGATGCTGCGGCTCGCCGGGGTCGGGCCGGAGGATTTCGTCATCGATCTCGGCTCGGGCGACGGGCGCATCGTCGTCACCGCGGCGAAGAAATTCGGCGCGCGCGGCCTGGGCGTGGACATCGACTGGCGGCTCGTCGCGCAGGCCGAGGAGAACGCCCGGCAGGCCGGTGTCGCGGACCGCGCGAAGTTCGTCGAGCAGGACCTGTTCCGGACCGACCTCGGCCCGGCGACCGTGATCACGACCTACCTGCTGCCCTTCGTGATGCTGAAGCTCCGCTCGAGGCTGCTTGAGCAGAAGCCCGGCACGCGCATCGTCTCGCACGATTTCGATTTCGGCGACTGGCGGCCGGACCGCAAGACCGGCATCCGCAAGAACGTGTATCTCTGGATCGTGCCGGCGCGGGTGGCGGGGCGCTGGCGGGCACGTCTCGACCTGCCGCCGATCGAGCGCCTGCTCGAGCTGGAGGTGAAGCAGCGCTACCAGGAGGTGTCCGCGCACGCGCGCCTGAACGGCGTGCCCGCCCCGGTGTGGGACATGACGCTTGCCGGAGACCGCGTGAGCTTCGTGGTGGTGGATTCGACCGACCGCGACGACGAGGCGGGCCTCTACTTCGAGGGCAGGGTCGCCGGCGATGTCATCGAAGGCGAGCTCACGCGCGGGGTCGGCACCGCGCGCACCACGGCCCGGTGGCGCGCCGCGAGGAGCGGCTGATGACGGTCGCTGTAGCTATGATGCCCGCGCGGCGCCGCGCAGTGGCGGTGCTGGCTGCGCTGCCGGCGCTGGCCCTTGCAGCGGACCAGCATCCGCACGCCGACGTACCCTACATTCCGACGCCGCCGGCCGTCGTGGACGCCATGCTCGAGCTCGCGAGCGTCGGCCCGCGGGACTTCGTCATCGACCTCGGCTCGGGCGACGGGCGCATCGTCATCGCTGCGGCAAAGCAGCGCGGGGCGCGCGGATACGGAGTGGAGATCGACGGGGAGCTGGTCGAGACCGCGCGCCGCGCGGCGCAGCGCGAGGGCGTGGCGGGGCAGGTCGAATTCAAGGCGCAGGACCTTTTCGGCACCGACCTGGGCCAGGCGACGGTCATCGCGATGTACTTGTACCCGCGGCTGATGATGCAGCTGCGGCCGCGGCTCTTCGCGCAGCTCAAGCCGGGCTCGCGCGTGGTGTCGCACGATTTCGATATGGCGGCGTGGAAGCCCGACGCGCGGGTGACGGTGCCGGTTCCCGGCAAGCCCTACGGCCCGCCTTCGAGTCAGGTCTATCTGTGGATCCTCCCCGCCCACGCCGCGGGAGTCTGGACGTGGCGCGCCACGGACGGGGTCGAGTACGAGCTTACGCTGCTGCAGACCTTCCAGATGCTGGAAGGCACGGCCGTGATCGGCGGCCGGGCGGGGCGCGTGGAAGGCGGCAGGATGCGCGGGGACGAAATAAGCCTTATGCTCACCGCCGAAGACGGGGGCCGGCCGCTGCGCCAGGAGTTGCGCGGGCGCGTGGAAGGCGACGCGATCAGCGGCAAGATGAGCTTTCCCGGCGGCGAGCGCGATTGGGCAGCGGCGCGGGTCAAGCGCGGCATCATCAAGTTGAGCGACGAGTGAGGAAAAGGAAGCAGCATGAATAGGGCACGACGTTGGCACGGTGTTCTGGGAGCCTGTCTCGCGCTCGTTGCGCAGGCGGCTCACGCGCAGGAAGGGCGCGGGGACGTGGTCTATGTGCCCACCCCCCAGGTGGTGGTGGACGCGATGCTGAAGATGGCGAAGGTCGGCGCCGGCGATTTCGTGATCGACCTCGGCTCGGGCGACGGGCGCATCGTCATCACCGCGGCGAAGAAGCACGGCGCGCGCGGCTTCGGGGTGGACCTCGACGGCTATCTCCTGAAGATCGCCAGCGCCAACGCAAAGAAGGAAGGGGTGGCCGACCGCGCGCGCTTCTACATGCAGAACCTGTTCGAGACGGATCTCTCCCAGGCGACCGTGATCACGAGCTATCTGCTTCCCGGCATGAACGAGAAGCTGCGCCCGGTGATCCTCGCGCTGAAGCCCGGGACGCGCGTGGTGGCGCACGACTACGCGATGGGGGAATGGGACCCGGACGATTCGGACACGCTGATCGTGCCGGAGAAGGTCGTCGGCGATCCCGGCAGGAGCTACATCTTCTTCTGGATCGTTCCGGCGCGGGTCGCCGGACGCTGGGAGACGCAGGTCATGGTCGGGGGCAAGCTCGTGCCCTGGCAATTCGACTTCCAGCAGAATTTCCAGCTCGTGCACGGCACGGCGCGCGCCGGCGATCGCGACGCGAAGGTGCCGCAGTTCCGCGTGGCGGGCGAGGAGCTTGCCTTCAAGGTCGAGGTCCCGACCCAGGGAAAGCCCGCCGCCTACCAGTTTCGAGGGCGCGTGAAGGGCGATGTGATCGAGGGCACCGTCACCTACGGCGACAGCTCCGGGCACCGGGTCGCGCCGTGGCGGGCGAAGCTGACGGTGCGCGGTGAGCCCAACATGGGCGAGGCCGGGGCGGCCACCATCGCCGGAGTGCGCCGGTGAGCGCGCCGGCGCAGACGCCGCCGGCGGGCGCGGGCGGCCAGCCGCGCCCGACGCTCACCGTGTTCGACGCGGTGGCGATGATCGTCGGCATCGTCATCGGCGTCGGCATCTTCAAGGCGCCTTCCATCGTCGCCGGCAACGTCTCGGGCGAGGCGGCGTTCATCGCGCTCTGGGTCGTTGGCGGACTGGTCTCGCTGATCGGGGCGCTGTGCTACGCAGAGCTGGGAAG
This sequence comes from Burkholderiales bacterium, assembly GCA_036555035.1. Lineage (GTDB taxonomy): Bacteria > Pseudomonadota > Gammaproteobacteria > Burkholderiales > SG8-41 > SG8-41. Next base: position 8,810 of record DATBMB010000108.1, read on the forward strand.
CTCGCATCCGAACGCCGGCGGCGAGTACTACTTCCTCAGCAAGGCCTACGGCGACTGGCTCGGGTTTCTCTTCGCGTGGGCGCGCATGACCGTGATCCAGACCGGGGCAATCGCCGCGATCGCGTTCGTGTTCGGCGACTACGCCACCTCACTGCTGCCGCTCGGCGCGAAGAGTGCCGCGATCTACGCCGGGCTGGCGGTTATCGCGATCACCGCCCTCAACGTGGCGGGCACCCACGAGAGCAAATGGGTGCAGAACGTGCTGACCACCGCGCTCGCGCTTGCGGTTATCGCCGTCGTGGTGAGCGGGCTCACCGCTTCGGGCGCGCCGATTCCCGCGGCCGCTCCGGCCTCCGCCGAAGGCAGGGCGTGGTTCTCGGGGCTCGCGCTCATCTTCGTCCTGCTGACCTATGGCGGCTGGAACGAGGCGGCGTATCTCACCGCCGAGATGCGCGACACCCGGCGCAACATCGTGCGCGCGCTGGTAATCGGGATCGTGGTGATCACCGTGCTCTACCTGCTCCTCAATCTCGCCTATCTCAAAGCGCTGGGGCTGGGCGGCATGCAGGCCTCCAAGGCTATCGCGTCCGACCTCATGCGGGTGACCTGGGGCGAGGGCGGCGCCTGGGTGCTCGGCATCGTGGTGGTGTGCGCGGCGCTCTCGACGCTCAACGCGACGGTGTTCACCGGCGCGCGCACCAACTACGCGCTCGGCCGCGACTACGTGATCTTCCGGGGCCTCGGGCGCTGGAGCGAGCAGGCTTCCGCGCCGGTCAACGCGCTGCTCACGCAAGGGGCCATTTCGCTCGCGCTGGTGGGGCTTGCGTCCTTTACCCCCGACGGGTTCCAGACCATGGTCGCCTATACCGCGCCGGCGTTCTGGCTGTTCTTCCTGTTGACCGGGTTGTCGCTCTTCCCGCTGCGGAGGCACGCGCCGGCGAACGAGAACCCGTTCCGCGTGCCGTTCTACCCCGTGACGCCGCTGCTTTTCGCCGCGGCATGCGCCTACATGCTGTATTCGAGCTTCATGTACGCGATGAGCCTCGACCCGGGCTCGATCGGCGCGATGGTGGGCATCGCGATGCTCGCTTCCGGTATCCCGGTCCTGATGTGGGCTAGGCGGAGAGAAGCTTCACCTGGGCGGCGTTGATGCCGACCTTGACGCGCGCGCCCGGCGCGAAGCCCCGCTCGCCCATGTAGTGGGGCTGGTCCACGACCAGCCTGGCCGTCCCGACCTTCACGTTGTAGCGCACGAACTCCCCGAGGAACTCCCGCTCGGCCACCGTGCCGTCGAGCCAGCTCCGCCCGTTGTCGAGGGGCGCGCCCGGCGCGGCGAGCTGCATGGCGTGGGGCCGGATCGCGATCTCCACGGGCCCGGCTGACGCGGCCCCGCCGGCGAGCGCGAACGCGCCGAGCGCTTCGCTGTGAAACACCGTGCCGCCGTCGGCCGTCTGGAGCGAGCCCTGCAGGAGATTGATGGTGCCGACGAAGTGGGCGATGAAGCGGTTCGCCGGGGTGTCGTAGAGCTCGACCGGCGTGCCGACCTGCTGGATCACCCCCTGGTCGAGCACCGCCACCCGGTCGGAGATCGAAAGCGCCTCTTCCTGGTCGTGGGTCACGAAGATCGTGGTGATGCCGAGCTTTCTCTGCAGCGCGAGGAGCTCCGCGCGCATGTAGATGCGCAGCTTCGCGTCGAGGTTGGAGAGCGGCTCATCGAGCAGCAGCACCTTGGGCTCGACGGCGATGGTGCGGGCGAGCGCGACGCGCTGCTGCTGCCCGCCCGAGAGCTGGCCCGGCCGCCGCGCGCCGAATTCGCCGAGCCCGACGAGCTCCAGCGCTGCTGTTGCCCGGCGCTCGACCTCCGCGCGCGGGAGCCGGCGCTCCTCCAGCCCGAACGCCACGTTCTGCCGCACCGTCATGTGCGGCCACAGCGCGTAGTTCTGGAACACCATCCCGATGTCGCGCTCCCACGGCGGCACGCGGGTGAGGTCCTCGCCGCCGACGCGGATCGCGCCCGCCTGCGGCCGCAGGAAGCCGGCGAGGAG
>DATBMB010000126.1:0-8776 GCA_036555035.1 Burkholderiales bacterium
GGCGGCGGTGTGCTCGGCTGGGTGGCGGGCGAGATGGCGATAGCCGACCCGGTGGTCGGGCCGTTCGTGCAGGGTGACTCGGAATGGGTGCATAGCGCCGCGCCGCTGCTGGGCGCGATCCTGGTGGTGGTGGTGGGCACGATGATGGCGAAGCGGAAAGCCGCCGCGCCTGCGGGCGATACCGCCGACGTTCCGGTCGCCGCAGCCGTCGCCGACGCGGCGCCGGCGCAAGCGGAGGAGTCCGCGCCTCCCGGATACCATTGGGTGAGCCGTCCCTGGCGCACGTTGCCGGACGGCACGCGGGAATACGCGGCGTCCTACGGCATGACCGAGTTCCGCTTCCTCGTCCCGGTCAGCTCCCACCTGCGCTCGTCCCGGCGCTGAGCCGGGGCCGCGCGCGTCACGGCTGGCGGGACTTCACCTCGCGCATGAGCAGCCCGGAGGTCGAGACGCGCAGCTCGAGCTCGGCCGGGCGCGTCACGGGAACGAAGGTCGCCGAGCCGTACTCGGCATCGAGCAGCGGCGCGAGAAACGTGAAGCGCCGGCCCAGCGCGTAGAGGTCGACCGGCTTGTCGCGTCCGAGCGCGTGCACGGTGCGCATCGCGTCGCGCTCGTCCTTGATATCGCGGTAGCGCCCCGCCACGCGGTCGATCTCGTAGGCCGTATGCAGCCCGATCATGTTCGCGTAGGGGTGCCATTTCAGGATGTGGGCGTCGACGTAGATCTGGTCGCCGGCGAGGTCGTAGGTCTCCGCGCGCCCGTCCGGAAAGCGGAAGGTCGCGAGGAAGCGCTTCGGGCCCGCGGGCCTCACGGAAATGCGCGCCGCCACTTCCTCCCGCGTGAGCGCGCGGTAGCCCAGCATGCCGACCGAGATCGTGCCGGCAATCGCCCCCAGCGCGAGCAGGAAGAAGCCGATTGCCAGGCGGATGCCCGACTGCGGAAGTTTCAACGCGATGAAGGAATAGATCCCGGCGCCCACCACCGCGATGCCGAGCACCCCGAACAGGACGGCAAAGGGGAAGAGCGGCGCGTCGGTCAGTCCCGGGGGCATGGTCGGGTGGAATATTACTACGAGCAGAAGCGGCCGACGTTGACGAGGACGTTCGACAGGCGGCCGCTCTGCTGGATGAGTATCGCGCGCGTGCGCCGGGTGCAGATCAGCCACTCGCTGCGCTCGCGCTCGCACACGAGATGGGGCTCGGTCTCGCGCGCTTCGCCTTTCGCGCCGGCGAACTGCCTGCTCGCGGAGCTGCACGAGAATCCGAGCGCCTCCATCGCGGCGGGCAGCTCCATGAACGCGGAGCCGACCGGCGCGCGAGCGAGGATGGCGGCGCTCTCCGCGTCGATCTCGTCGCCGGTCGCATAGCCGCACGCCGCGAGCGTCATGAGAATCGCGACCGCGGCGGGGCGCGCCCGGGTCACGGGATCACGCTCCCCGGAAGAGCGGCGCGCAGGCCGTGGCGATCCGCTCGACGTGGCGGTGGTCCGTGCCGCAGCAGCCGCCCATCACGTTCAGCTGCGGCAGCCGCTTCTTCAGTGCCGCGTGCTGCGCCCCGAGCTCGGCGGGGTCCCCGATGTCGAGCGCAGTGGACTCGTTCAGCTCGGCGTGGCTCTTGCGCGAGGCGTTGGCCCGCAGCCCGCGGATGCGCCCGGTCCAGGGCTGCGCCGCGTCGAGCACGCGCTCGAAGTGCGTGGGGTGCGCGCAGTTGACCATGTAGTAGGACGGGTAGCGCCCCGTGGCGGCATCCACCTGCTCGATCGCGGCGCCGAGCGCCTGTCCCGTCGGCAGCCGGCCGTCGGTCTCGACGGTGAAGGAGATGGCGGCGGGCATGCCGGCGCGCTCGGCGGCGCGCGCGATGCCGACCGCCTCTTCCGCGTAATTCATCGTGAACGCACCGATCATGTCGGCGGCGGTGTCCGCGAGGACCTCGATCTGCCTGCGGTGATAGGCCTCGGCGTCCTGCTCCGACATGGCGTTGCCCGGCACGTAGCCGTCTCCGCGGGGCCCGATGCAACCGCTGATGACGACCTTGCTCTTGTTGCCGGCATATTCGCCGCGGATCTCCTCGAGCAGGCGGATGGCCTGCCGGTTCGCCTCCGCCAGGTCGCGCGCGCCGTAGCCCAGCCGCGCGCCCCAATCGGCGCTCGCCCGCCAAGTCGCGCTTTCAAGTATGAATCCCGATCCGAAGCGCTTCGCCAGTGCGGCGTAGGTGCCGAAGTATTTCTTCAGCGCGGCCACGCCGGCGGGCCGCTTCAGCAGGTCGAAAGCGGCGAAATCCGGCAGCTCGATGCCCTCGTGGAAGATGAGGGTCGTTTCGATGCCGCCGTCGGTCAGATAGAAGTCGCCGGCGAGCTGCGGCAGCGGCTTGCGACGGGCAGCCATGTCATCCTCGATTCTTGAGCACGGGCGCCGTGAGCTCCGACAAACGGACGCGCTGGCGCCCCTGCGCGTCGAAGTTGGCCGGATCGAGCCAGCGCAGGAACGCCTTCTCCAGCTCCGGCCATTCCGCGTCGATCATCGCGTACCAGGCCGTGTCGCGGTTGCGGCCCTTGTAGATCGAAGCCTGCCGGAATACGCCTTCATACGAAAACCCCAGGCGCTGGGCCGCGGCGCGTGAGGCGGCGTTCAGCGCGTCGCACTTCCATTCGTAGCGCCGGTAGCCCAGCTCGAAGGCACGCTTCATCATGAGGTACATCGCCTCGGTCGCGGCGGGCTTGCGCTGGAGGAGCGGCGAGTAGTTGAGGTGCCCGACCTCCACGACGCCGTTTGCGGCATCGATCCGCATGTAGCTCGCGATGCCGACGGCCTTGCCGGTCGCCGCATCGATGATGGCGTGAAACAGCGGATCCTCGCTCCTGGTCGCCCCTGCCATCCACTGGCGGTAGGCGTCGAGCGTCTCGAACGGCCCGATCGTCAGGTAGGTGAAGTTGCGCCGGCTCGGATCGAGCGAGTTCGCGCGGTGAAGATCCTCGGCGTGGCGGGCCGGATCGATCGGCTCGACGCGGCAGTAGCGGCCGGCCATCGCCGTGCGCGGCGGACGCGGCGGCGCTTTCCAGCCCGGGAGCGGGAAGCCGATGGGCTGACCGAGCTCGTTGCGCTGCATCAGGCTCGAGGAGAGGTCAGGTGGTGGGGCTCGGTGGCACCTCGAACCACGTCGCGCGCCCGGTCGCGCGGCATTCCCCCGACTCGGAGAAGAGCGCGGTGCCCGTGAAGTGGCGGCGGCCGTCGCGGGCGAGCTCCCAGCCGAGCACGACGTAGCGCTGACCGACCGTCACCGGGCCGCGCAGCGACGCCCCGAACTCGCCCAGCAGCACCGGCGTCTTGTCGGGGAGCTCGAAGGAGAACGCGCCCGGGCAGTCGAGCGCGGACCACACGAACTCCACGCGCACGCGCCCGCTCGGGTCGCCGAGCGAGGCGTCGGGGATCCACGGGCTGGCGACGACGCCGCTGCGCAGCGGCCCGGGAAAGATGCGCAGCCCGTCGCCGGCGGTCCGCTCCGGGCCGCACACGAAGCACGTCGGAAACGGATGCGCGCGGAATCCCCGGTAGGCCTTCGCCGCCGCCTCCGCCTCCGCGAAGGTGGGTGCGGCCGGTATGTCGAGCGACATCACGGCCGGCCGTGCCCGCGCGACGACGGTTGCGCCGTGCATCAGCTCGAAGCCCGATCCCGCTTCCTTCACCTGCATCTCGGCGTCGAGCGGCGGCGGGACCTCCAGCCTCACCAGCGCGGACCCGGCGATGTAGCGCGCGAGCCGGCCGCAGACGTAGCCCCCGTTGCCCGAATCCGGCGGGCCGCAGTAGCGCTGCTCGATCCGGATCGTCGGCGGCAGCGTTCTCAGCTCGGCAGGCTTGGTGGCCATGGTTCAGAGCCCCTAGTGCTTCTGCTGTTGCTGCTCCGCGGTGAGCGCGGCGATCACGCGCTGGCGCTTGGCTTCGATCTCCTTCGCAAAGCCGGGGTAGCGCTGCTCGACGAAGCCGGTGGCGAGCCCGATCTTCAGCAGCGCTACCGCGAGGCACGCGGAAAAATCGTCGAGGTCTGGGCTCTTGCGGGCGAGCTGCATCGCCTCGCTCGTCTCCTCGCACAGCTGCTGCAGCGCGTCGTGGGTTTCGGTGTCGAAAAGGGTTTTCATGCGTGCAGCGCCTCGGGTTTCACGAGGTTGACGGGCTTTCCGGAAAGATACGCCAGGATGTTGTCAAAGGCCTCGCCGAAATAGGTCTCGTAGCTGTCCGGCTCGAGCCACGCGGTATGCGGGGTGCAGAGCGCGTTGTCGAGCTGCAGCAGGGGATGATCGCCGTTCACGACCGGCTCGCTTTCATAGACGTCCACGGCCGCGAGGCCGGGGCGCCCGCGCCTCAGCGCCTCGACGAGCGCGCCCGGGGAGACCAGCTCGGCGCGCGCGGTATTCACGAAAAGCGCGGTCGGCTTCATGCGCGCGAGATCCTCCGCGCCGACGATCCCGCGCGTGGCGGGCGCGAGCCGCACCATCAGCACCAGCACGTCGGACTGCTCGAAAAGCTCCGCCTTGCTCGCGGCGACGCCGTAGCCCGCCGCGCGCGCTTGCGCCTGCGAGCCCTCCCGCCCGAAGACGAGCACGCGCATGCCGAAGCTCGCGCCGGCCGCGGCCACCAGGCTCCCGATCTTGCCCAGGCCGAAGACGCCAAGGGTGCGCCCGTGCAGGGTGCCGCTGAAGGACTGCCGGAACTCCCCGCGCTTCATCATCGCGGCCTCCCGCGGGATGGCCCGCAGCGAGGCGAGGATCAGCGCCCACGTATGCTCGGCCACGGTGTAGGGGGAGGCGTGGGTGCCGGCCATGACGGCGATGCCGCGCTCGCTGCACGCGGCAAGGTCGATGTGATGGGTGCTGCGCCCGGTCTGGCTGAATGCCTTCAGCCGCGGCAGCGCGCCGATGATCTCGCGCGTGTAGCGGGTGCGCTCGCGCACCGGGACCACGATCTCCGCGTCGCGCAGGTTGGCGATGAGCCGCGCCGGTGCGGGCGCGACGTCGCGGAAGATGCGGACTTCGTGCCGGGCGAGCTTCGCCAGGCACGCGAGCTTCGAGATGACGCCGTGATAGTCGTCCGGTATCCCGATGATCACCGGCGCAGTTTAGCATCTTGTGTCACAATCGCGGCCGGAACGGCAGAGGAGGACACCGTGGATCTCGGACTGAAGGGCAAGGTCGTGGCCATCACCGGCGGCAGCGAGGGCATCGGGCGCGCAACCGCGATGCGCTTCGGGCAGGAAGGGGCGCGGCTCGCCATCTGCGCGCGGCGCGCCGACGTGATGGAGGGCGCGGCGGAAGCGATCCGCAAGGCGACGGGGGCGGAGGTCATGACGATGGTGGCGGACGCCGCCAAGCCGGACGACATGCCGCGCTTCATCGAGGAGACCGTGAAGCGCTACGGGCGCATCGACGCCGTGGTCAACAATGCCGGCGGCACCGGGCAGCGCCCGTTCGACGTGGTGGACGACAAGGCCTGGCAGAACGACCTCGACATCAAGGTCTTCGCGCAGATCCGCACCGCGCGCGCCGCGATCCCGCACATGAAGAAGCAGGGCGGGGGTCGCATCATCAACCTCAACATGGTGGCCGCGAAGCAGCCGTTCGCGGGGACCTTTCCCACGACGGTCTCGCGCGCGGCGGGGCTCGCGCTGACCAAGGCGCTGTCGAAGGAGCTCGCGGAGCACAACATCCTGGTCAACGCCGTCGCGGTGGGCAAGATCAAGTCGAAGCAGCAGGAGCGCAACGCCGCGCGCGACAGCATGAGCGTCGCCGACTTCTACGCGAAGACCGGCAAGACGGTGCCGCTCGGCCGCATGGGCGAGGCGGAGGAGGTCGCGAACGTGATCGCGTTCCTCGCGTCGGATGCCGCGAGCTACGTGACCGGCTGCTGCATCAACGTTGACGGCGGGCTCTCCGGCGTCCTCTAGCCTCAGCCGCGAAAGCCGGTCACCGCGCACACGCGGGCATCGATCTCGAGGCGCGTCGAGTGGCGGGAGTAGGGCGCGCCGCTTCCCTCGAGCAGCGGGATCCACCAGGTGACCGGATTGTCCCGGCGCACCGTGACCTCGACCGGAACGCGCTCGATCCGGCAGTCTCCCAGCACCACGCTGATGAAGCGCAGCTCGCCGATCCAGCCCGCAACCCACCTCGATTGCCCCAGAGCGCAGGCGCGGTAGGACCCGGGAGTGAGCTCCGGGCCGCAGTAGCCCGAGACCGGGTGCTCGAGCAGCACGATCCCGTGCTTTCCGTCGGTCCTGCCGCGCGCGATCGGGCGCGACGAGGCGTCGAGGAACACCAACTCGGCGTTGAGCACGCGCCCGTCGCGCTCCTTCTTCGATGAGTCCGTTAGGACGACCGTCAGCGTCGCGTGGCTCGCGCTGTGCCAGTAGCCGTAGCCCGTGACGCCCAAAAGCAGGCCGATGAGGATGGCGATTGCCGCCCGCACGGCAGGCCCCGGCGTCTTACGCCCTCAGCATTGCGCCCGCCCCTGCGGCGCGACATTGACTCCATCCCGGATGTAGGCGCTGCCGTCCTGGCGGATCCGCATGGGCAGGAATTCGGTCCCACCATCCGTGTCCCGGTAGAAGATGCCTTCCTGGCCGCCCTGGGTCATGACTCTCCAGTTGCCGCGCACTTCCCATTGCTGGCGCTGCTCACCGCCGAGCACGGACTGCTTGACGCTGCTCGCGTAGACGACGTAGCGCCCCGAGGCGCAGTAATGCGTATGGAAGAAGAAGTACGTGCCGTACACGGCCCCGCCGTCACGCCGCGAGATGAGGATGTGCCGCCCGTTGATGTAGCTGTGGAGCTGGCGCTCGTCAGCCCGGGCTTCCGAGCCCGGGAAAACCGGGCACAGCGCGCCGAGCGCGATCGCCACCGCGAGTATCCGGATCATGTCGTTCCTCCCTTGACGGGCGCCACTGAGTAAAGGAGGCCTGTCCCCGTTCGGACCATTCGACCCCTCTCGCGGGGTATAAGATAGCTCAATGCGTCGGCCGGTAACTGTTCTTGCGTCGCTGTTACTGTTCGGGGCAACGGGTGCGCCGGCGCAGGACAAGGAGGAGAAGTACTTCACCGAGCGCGGGATCTACGTAACCGTCATGATGACCGGCAGCGAGCTCGATGGGCCCAAGCCGACGGCGAGCACGGACGTCAGCGGATTCAGAGGCTTGGGGCTCGCCGGCGCGGTAGGCTACCGCTGGCTTCCGCTGCGCGCCGAGCTCGAGTATCACGCCAACACGGCTTACGGGGACTGGTACGGTGGCAGCGACGACGACCGTGTCCAGCTCAGGACCCTGATGCTGAACGTCCTCGCGGAGGTGCAGGCGACCTCGTGGCTCGGTTTCTTCGTCGGCGCGGGTATCGGGCAGGCGCGCGTGAAAGCGGATTTCGTCTCGTGCCTGGATTACTCGGGATGTCCGTCGTTTGCCCCGTCGCACGCATCGGGATCCGCCGGTGCCCGGCAGCTTCAAATCGGCGCGGCGGTGGGCCCGCCCAACGGCCAACAGTTCGTCCTGGGGTTTCGCTGGCTGAAATCGGGTTCCCTGGGGCTCACCGACACCCAGGGGCGGCCGTTCGGCGTCGACAAGGCAGATTTCGTGCTCGCAATTTTCGGGTGGCGTGGAAACTTCTAGATCTTGCAGAGGATCTCGGCGCCTTTGGCAAGCGTCTCCTCCGATTTCGCGAAGCAGAAGCGCAGCACCTTGTGATCGGGCGGCTTGCGGTAGAACGCCGACATCGGGATCGAGGCGAGGCCCCGCTCCTTGGTGAGGCGCACGGCGAGATCGGCGTCGCGCTCGTCGCTCACCGCGTCGTAGACGAGGTTCTGGAAGAAGGTGCCGCGCGAGGGCAGGGGCTTGAAGCGCGAGGCCTTCACGCCCTGGAGGAAGAAGTCGCGCTTCCTCTGGTAGAAGGCCGCGAGCGAGAGGTAGGCGTCCTTGTCCTCCATGTACTCGGCGAGCGCGTGCTGCAGCGGCCCGTTGGTGACGAAGACGTTGAACTGGTGCACCTTGCGGAATTCGGCCGTGAGCTCCCTGGGGGCGAGCACGTAGCCCATCTTCCAGCCGGTGACGTGGTAGGTCTTGCCGAAGGAGGAGACGACGAAGCTGCGCTCGGCGAGCCCGGGAAAGCGCGCCACGCTCTGGTGCTGGTGGCCGTCGAACACGATGTGCTCGTAGACCTCGTCGCTCACCACCACGATATCGGTGCCGCGGAGCATGCCCTCCAGCATCCGCATGTCCTCCCCCGAGAACACGCTCGTGGTGGGATTGTTGGGCGTGTTGACGAGGATCATGCGCGTTTTCGGCGTGATCGCCTGCTGCACGCGCTGCCAGTCGATGCTGTAGTCGGGGTAGCGCAGCTGGACGAAGACCGGGACTCCGCCGGCGACCTCGATCGAGGGCACGTAGCTGTCGTAGGCGGGCTCGAACAGGATCACCTCGTCGCCGGGCCGCACCAGCGTCGCGATGGCGGTGAAGATGCCGTAGGTTGCGCCCGGCGTGACCGTCACCTCGTGCTCGGGATCGTATCGCGCTCCGTAGAGCGCCTCGGCTTTCTCGGCGATACGCTCGCGCAACCGCATGACGCCTGCCATCGGCGGGTATTGGTTGAGCCCGGCGTTGAAGTATTTCGTGACCAGGGCGAGCAGCGCCTTGGCGCAATCGAAATCCGGGAATCCCTGGGACAGGTTGATCGCGTTGTGCTCCTGCGCGAGGCGCGACATCACGGTGAAGATCGTGGTGCCGACGTTGGGCAGCTTGGACGCGATCGG